>JAEXCN010000378.1 GCA_023402175.1 Pseudomonadota bacterium
GGCCAGTCCTCCGCGCGATCGAGGACGCGGAGCCCGGCTTCGATGGGGCCTTCGCCGACCGATGCAGGCGCGATCCCTTTCGCGATCGCGTCGGCAGCAGCGAGGACCTCGAGCGCGCCCGCGGCGCCGAGCGTGTGACCGACCGCGCCCTTCACGGAGTAGACCGGCACGCCGCTCGCTCGATCGCCGAGCACACGCACGATCGCCGCGGCCTCGGATCGATCGTTCTGCGGCGTCGCCGTTCCGTGCGCGCTCACGAGATCGATCGCCGGCGCTCCGGCATTCGCGATCGCTCCCTCGGCGGCGCGCGCGAGCCCAGCGCCCGCCGAGTCGGGCGCCGTGAGGTGCGTCGCATCGCAGGATGCACCGAATCCCGAGATCCATCCGAGCACGCGCGCGGCGCGCCGAGCAGCAGGATCGCGCACGAGCGCGAGGATGGCCGCCGATTCGCCGAGCGCGAGGCCGTCACGTCCCTCGCGGAACGGGCGCGGTCCACGCGGACCACACGTCGCGCGAAGGCTCTCGAATCCGGCCGCGACGAACACGCTCACGGCATCGAACCCGCCGCAGAGCGCGACATCGCACCGGTCCTCGAGGAGCCAGGCGCGCGCGAGACCGATCGCCAGCGTGCTCGATGCACACGCGCCGAGGACGAGGGACACCGGCTCGAACGCGACCGGCCTCACCGCCTGGGCGAACGGGCCGATGTACATCGCGGAGATCGCCTCGTCGGGCGTCGGCGGATCGTTCGCATCGAGGACGCGCTCGAACGAGCGCATGCCTCCGCTCGATGTGCCGATCGCCGCGCCGACGCGGAGCGCGCGCCATCCGGGCAAGCTCTCGTCGAGGTCGCGGGCGCAGCTCGCGATCGCGTGCTCGAGAAGCACCCGCGCGCGATCGACACCATCGGGGATCGCCAGGCGTGCGCGAGCGACGAACGGCTTCGACAGTCCGGCGGTCGCGAGCTCCTCGTCGCGCGCGACACGCGAGACCGGCGCTTCTCCTGGGCGTAGCGCTCCGAGCGCCGCGTCTCCCTCTCCGAGCGGAGAGCACACGCCTCGGCCGACGATGGCGATCACAGCGTCGTCCCCGTCTCGTCCGGATCGAAGAAGGCGGCCGGATCCGGCTCGTCGGGCAGCACTTCCTCGACGACGACGTGCACCCGCACGCCCCACTCGCCGTCGATGTAACGCCCGCGTGCACCGGCCCGCGGCGCGAGCCCGCGTCCGGACCATTCGAGGCCTTCGAGGCGTCCATGCTCACGACGGATCGCGACGAAGCGCTGGCCATCGGTCCGCATCGTCACGGTCGCTGGACCATCGCGGAGGAGGAACGCGGCCTCGTGCTTGTTCGATCGCGCGAGCACGAGCTCACCGTCGAGCGGCGAGAGGAACCACCAGCGAAGAAACCCGATCGGCAGACCTCGCGCCTCCGAAGCGTCGGCGCCCCCGCGTTTTTCGAGCTTGAGCGCCGGGATCGCGACCCGGAAGCGCTCCGGCGTCACCCATAGATCGATCGCCGTCGTGCCGCCTGGGCCGAGCAAGACGAGGCGTGCAGCGCGATCGGGACTGACCGCGACGGCTCCGCGCGCCTGATAGAGCTTGCCGTTCCGTGGATCGACGACGCCGATCTGCACGCGCTCGACGTACGGCCGTTGCGGCAGCTCGCTCCGCAGGCGCGCGAGACGCTCACGCGAGAGTGTCCATTCCGCCTGGCTCACCTCGGGAACGGCCGCCTTCCGATGCGGATCGCCGTTGATGATCGTATACGGCCCACGCGGCGGAGGAGCAGCGCTGCATCCGGCACCCGCGAGGACGAGCACGACCGCGGCCACCGGCCGGAACAGCCGAACGATCACGCTCCTCGACCCTCGATGCGCCACAAGGTGCCAGCGTACCCCCACCCTCGCGCGCTTCCCACGAAGAGCGCGGCCGTTGCATCCCCACGCGCAACCTTCGCGGCAGCGACTGCGATCGCGACGCTGCCCGCTGCCTCGTGCGCCCCGCACGCATCCGCACAGACGATCCGAGGGCACGCGCTCCAGCTCGAGCCGAGGACCATCTCGGCGGCGCGCGCCGTCCCGAGCACGACGACCGCTTCGCTCGGCGGAGGCGGCAGCGACGCGAGCGCGTCCGCGCTCTCGCCCTCCGCGAACGAGATCACCTCACCGAGGCGCGCGAGCGCGGGGACGCCCGCGTCCACGCTCGCGAGCGCGACGGTCGCGCCCCCCTCGCGCCGCGTGGAGCCCGCACCGCCGAAGACGACGGAGAGCACCTCTTCGACGATCGCGCTTCGCTCCTCGACGGCACCCGCGCATATTCGATCGACGTCGCCGGCTGCGACGAGCTCGTACGCCTGCGCGAGCGCGCATTCGCCCGACGCCGCGAGGTCGGCGACGACGAGCGCCGGGCCGCGAAGGCCGAGGTAGATCGAGACGTAACCTGCCGGCGAGCTCGGAACGAGGCTCGGGAAGTCCGCCGGGCGAACCATCCGGACGCCCTTGTCGCGGAGGCGGCGCATGAACTCGGCCGTTGCATCGACCGCGCCGAACGCGATCCCGAGGACGACGCCCGCGCGCTCGTTGCCGGGCACCGCGGCCGACTCGGCGAGCGCGCCGCCGCACGCGATGGCGCCGATGCGCGATGCACGATCGAGCCGACGCGCCTTCTCCGGATCGAGCGCGCCCTCCGGGATCGTGACGGTCGTCGCTCCTCTTCCGGTCGCGCCCGGAAGATCCGCGACGGACGTGCCGGTGAAGATCCCCGCAGGCGTGACGGCGGCCATTCCCGTGACCACGACGCTGCGCTTCTTCCGCGCGCCCGGCGCGACGCGATCGTTCCGCCCGAGCACGAGCGCGGTATCCATCCCTCCGAAGCCGAACGAGCTCGAGACCGCTGCGCCGATCGCGCGCTCTTCGGACTTCGTCACGTGGCAGAGGGCTGCGCACTCCGGATCGATCTGCTCGAGGCCTCCGGTCGGCGGAACGACCCCGCGCTCGATCGCGAGCGCCGTGATGACGGCCTCGATCGCGCCCGCCGCCGCGAGCGTGTGACCGATCATCCCCTTCTGACTCGAGACCGGAACGCGCTTCAGATCGTCACCGAACAGACGCACGAGTGCGCGCGTCTCCATCGGATCGTTGAGCGGCGTCCCGGTGCCGTGAGCGTTGACGTAGTCGATGTCTCTCGGTCCGAGACCCGCACGCTGGAGCGCCGCGACCATCGCGGCGAGCGGAGCTTCTCCCGTCGCTTCCGGGTTCGTGATGTGGTGCGCCTCGGAGCGCGACGCCCAGCCGAGAAGCGTACAAACTGCACGTTCGCGAGCGGCATCGTCGTCGGCACGCTCGAGCACGAGCATGCCCGCGCCTTCGCCGAGGGTCAGGCCGCGACGGCGCTGGTCGAACGGGCGGGCCCCCGCGGGGTCGAGCGCCCCGAGCGCGTTGAAGCCGCTCACGATGACCCGGCAGAGCGAGTCGGCCGCTCCGCACAGGACCGCGTCGACGAGGCCGAGCTCGAGCCACGTCGCAGCGATGCCAAGCGCGTTCGCGCCGCTCGAGCATGCACTCGAGATCGACCGCGCCCGCGTGAACGGACCGAGCTCGCGAACGAGCCTATCCGTCGGTGCGCTGAGCGGATGCGTCAGCATCCGTGACAGCGCCTCTTCGCGCACGTCGCTGTAGGCCTTGCCGCCGTCCTCGGTCGAAAGGAGCGTCGCGAGGATCGACTCGGTCTCGAACATCCCGGACGTCGACCCGCCGACGACGAGGCCGACGCGCCTCGTTCGGGGGTCGATCCCCGCTTGCGCGAGCGCCTCCCGAGCCGCGATGAGCGCGACCTCGCTCGTACGCGAGACCGTCACGTCGGCCGGCGCGGGCACCGCGACCTCGGCCACGAGCCTCGAGCGCACCTCGCCGGGATCGAACAGCGTCAGCTCGCGGAGACCACGCTCGCCGCGGGCGATGCGGTCGAACGTCTCGCGCGCCGTCCTGCCGAGCGCCGTGACGGCGCCGACGCCGGTGACGACGATGGTCACGTGCTCTTGGACTGCTCGATGAACTCCGCGAGCGTGCTCACCGAACGGAAGATGGGTCGCGCTTCATCCCCTTCCGGCACGCGGACGCCGAACCGCTCCTCGACGAGCATCGCGATCTGGAGGGCGTCGAGCGAGTCGAGACCGAGCCCGCCTTCGCCGAAGAGAGGCGCGTCGTCTGCGATCGCCTGGGGATCCTTCCCGGACAGGTTCAGCTCGGAGACCAGCAGCGTTTTGATTTCGCTTGTGAGGGCGGAACTTGGCATGACGAAACCCCATGGACCACATGGGGATCAGGGCGCGGCCCCCATGGACTCATGGGGATCGAAAGGAGGGATCTTGCATCGAGTACCACGTGCGAGCGCCGTAGCCAACACGACGGAACGCGGCCGCAGCGCGACATTCGCTCCCGTAGCTACTTAGCCTCCTTAGCTCCGTAGCCCCGTTGCTGCCGTGATCGCCCCGGCCTCCCGTTCGAGCTGTAGTAATGTGCGGCAGGTTCGCCAGCACGGCGCTTTCGACGGAGAAGAACGATGGGTGCGCTCGTCAATTACATGACCGAGAAAGGTGTCGCGGTCCTCACCCTCAATGACCCGCCGGTCAACGCGTACAGCTACGAGATGCTCAAGGAGCTCGACGCGTGCATCCTCGAGGCGCGCTTCGACAACGACGTCCACGTCATCGTCATCACGGGCTACGGCGAAAAGTTCTTCAGCGCCGGCGCGAACATCAACATGCTCCGCGAGGCGGACACGACGTTCAAATACTACTTCTGCCTGCACGCGAACGAGACCGTCACGCGCCTGGAGCAGACGCCGAAGCTCTGCATCGCTGCGATCAACGGGCATTGCGTCGGCGGCGGGCTCGAGATCGCGCTCGCGTGCGACATGCGCATCGCACGCGCGGGCGACTTCCAGCTGGGTCTGCCGGAAGTCGCGCTCGGCGTCCTCCCCGGCACCGGCGGCACGCAGCGCCTCTCGCGCCTCGTCGGCAAGAGCCGCTCGATCGAGATGATGGTCGAGGGCGCGAAGATGAACGCGCAGCGCGCGATCGACCTCGGTCTCGTGAACAAGGTCTGGCAAGCGGAGAGCTCCGACGAGTTCCTCCGCATGGTGATCGACTACGCCCACGGCTTCTGCCCGCCGAGCGGCGCCGCGATGGCCGTCGGCCGCATCAAGCGCGCGGTGCAGAGCGGCCTCGAGATGAGCCTCGAGCAAGGTCTCGCCTTCGAGCGCGAGCTTCAGGCGGAGCTCTTCGCGTCGAACGACGCCAAAGAAGGCCTGATGGCGTACGGCGAGAAGCGCAAACCGCAGTTCCGCGGCCGCTGACCAAATTGGGGACGCCTACGCGTCCAACACTTCGCCGATCGACTTCGCGATCGCTGCCTTCTTGATCCAGCGATCGAGCGTTGCGGCGGCGGCGGAGTCGATCTTCGACTTCGCGGCAGCGTCGACGGCAACGCCACGCGCGTCGAGGATCGCGTTCAGCGCTGCGCGGCGGCCCTCGACCTCGCCGGAGCCGTCGACCTGGGCGGCCTTTGTTTCCTCGGGGGCCTTCGGCTTCGACGGCTGGACGAGGACGCCGGCGACGAAGAGGAACTCGATGAGCTCCGGCGTGAGCTCGATCCCCTCGTCCCGCTTCAATCGCTCCAGATTCTCCTCGAGCGTCTGATCGGCACGGAACATCCCGCAGACCTCGAACAGATCCTTGTCGAGCGAGAAGGAGTCGAAGCGGTGGTACGAGGTGACGACGACCTGATCGCCGACGTGCGCCTCCTTCATCCGAGGGTTCCGCACGAGCGTTGTCGGCAGGATCTTGCTCCGGAGGAGCTCGTACTTGGAGACGAGCTCCTTCAAGACCTTCGCGCCGTCCGTCGATTGATCGACGTTCCTCGCGAAGTCCGCGGCCGACACGGAGCGGACCCACTCGTGGCACTTCAGGTAGAACTCCTCCTCGCGCCCGACCCATGGTCCCCACCACGATTCGTAGTCCGACGCCTTCGGAGGCAGGTCGTCCATGTCCTCGGCCGTGAGGGGCGCATCCTTGAACTGGGGCTGGATGACATTCGGATCGACCATGCGCGCGGCGTTCTGCGCGAGCTGCCGCTGCACGTGGGCGAGATAGTTCTTGAGCGCGACCCAGTACTCGTAGCCACGCATGCCGTCCGAGTACTTGCAGTAGTACGTCAGGCAGATCACCTCGCGATGGCGCCAGATGCTGCACGTGCCCGCGGGGTTCTTGTCGTCGTAGTACGGGCACAAGAGACTCCTCGCGCGCCCGAAGGCCCCAGAGTAGTTCCTCATCAAGAGCGACAGCTTGCGCGGGCGGCTCAGCTCCCACGGCCCGACGCCGATGCGCGTTGCGATGGCTTCCTTGATCCTCCGCCGTCCCTCGGCCATCTCCGGGCTCTCGTCCGCGAGGATCGCTCCGACGAGGTAGTTCGGCAGGTTGGGCCAGAACGTGCAGCACTTCGTCTCGGAGTTGAAGTACTCCATCGCAACAGGCGACGGATCGCCGTGGTTGCACATCGAGCAGCGGTCGCACGTCGCGCGCGTCTCGACGACCTTGGGCTCGTCGAAGAACTCGCTCAGTAGGCGCGCGTAAACGGGTGGAAGGCTGTTCCGTATCGACTCCCCCATCGCTGTACCTCTAGCAGATCGATCAGGCCTCGTCGCGCGACCGGGCCCCCATTCTCAGCCAGCCCGCGCAAACAGCTTTGCGTAGTAGTCGCTGATTGCGTCGCCGCCGAGGCGCGTGAAAAAGGTCGAGTACGCCATCCAGATCGCGAGCCCGTTCAGGTCGCGGAACATCGGCGGCAAGAAACGCGGCGGCTTCACGACGCCGTCGTTGACGCGCCGCGCGAGGACCGGGACGTCCTCGTGTGCGACCTTACCGACGAACAGATACGGCAGCAGGTCGACGCGGTTGTGCTGGATGGCGCTCCGGATGAACGCGTAGTTGAGGACGATGCCCTTGCAGTAGCAGGCGTCCTTCGTGAACGGCGCTCCGCCGTCGATCACGCCGCCGCGGAAGATCCGCCGCGTGTTGTGGAAGCACTCCTCCTCGTCGTAGCCCTCCGTGCGGAACCACTCGAAGACGTCGAGGAAGCTCGCGCCGTCCTCGGCCTTGTCGACGGCGAGCACGCGATCGTTCAGGCGCCTCGCCCGTCGCGGGTACGTCCGGAACGTGAAGATCTCGCAGAGCGCCGCGAGGCCCTCCTGAACCGTCGTCGTCCGCGGAGGTCCCTTCGCGAGCCAGCGCGCGACCGTCTGCGCCTGACCGTTCAGCGACGTCGCGACGTGGACCCATCCTTCGTGTACCTCGAGGATGTCGATGTCCCGCTGGGAGAACTTCGCGCCCGAACGGATCTTCACGTAGTCGCTGCCCGCGGCCGCATCGCTGAGGATCGTGTCGTCGATCTCGACGCGAACCGCGGCGTCGCCGAAGTAGCTCGTGAGCCGGTGATTCAGCTCCGCGGCTGCATCGGCGGCCGGGATGTTTCGCTCGTACTGGATGCCGAGGAGCGTCTCGTCGATGTTCGTCAGGATCTCGTAGAGAAGGTGCCCGAGGTCGCGCAAGGTCGCGATGCCGTCGGGGAACTTGTCCTTCGGTGACCCATAGAGCTTGCGCGAGTACGCGTAGAAGACGGGCGTGCCACGCGCCGCGAGCATGCGGACGACGTCACGGAACTCGAGGGCGGTCCGACCGAGGATCGCGCCGATCGCGTCGCTCTCTCCGAGCTCGCGATCGACGTCGCGGGCGATCTCCTCGAAGACGGCGACCTTGGCGCTCGGATCGAAGCCGAGCGGGCTCCTGTCGTAGTACTCGGGGTCGACCTTCGGCAGCTCGCGGTAGCGCGATTTCTTGAACTGCTCCTCGACGTCGTTGTCCCAGCGAATCGCCTGAAGGACGCGGATCTCCTTTTGCGCGTCGACGATGCGCTGCGCGAGCCCCGCGACGATCTCCTTGTAGCTCCGCCACGGACCGGCCGCAGGCAGCGGCGGGATCGACGGGTGGTGCGGCTCTTCCTCGCTCGAGGGAGGCGCTGGACGCGACGGACGCGGCGGCGGCGGAATGCTCCCGGCCTTCGGCTTCTTCAGCTCGATCTCGCCGACGGCGCGGGTCGACGAAGGCGGCGCGGGAGGCAGGCTGCCGCTCGCACGGCCGCTGTGCCCGTTGCCGTTTCCGTTCTTCTCCTTCGCTTCTTTCGCCTCGGTCTTGGCTTCCGCTTTGGGCCTGGACGTGTCTTCTTCGTCCTTGCCTTTGCGACGTTCGCTCTCCCCCGAGGACGCGCGATCGGCCATTCTTTCCTCATTTTTGCACCGCAAAGGGCGCAACTTCCAGCAAATTACGCAGTTCCGTCGGGCTCAGGTCTTTGCTCGTCCGATGTTTGCTCGTCCCATCTCCCCTGTTCCGCCTGCTCCGCTTGCTCCGCTTGCTCCGATCGCACGAACAAGCTCGTCGCTCGTCGGAAGGATCGGCTCCTGCTAGGTCACCAGCGTGCGCATTGCCTCACTCCACGTCTATCCCGTGAAGGGCGCTCGCGGCATCACGCTCCAGCGTGCGGACGTGCTCGCGTCGGGCATCCGTCACGATCGCCGCTTCATGGTGCTCGATGCCGCCGGGGCGTTCGTCACCCAGCGCAAGCATCCGCGCATGGCGCTCGTCGATGTCGCGCTCGAGGGCGATCGCATGGTGATCTCCGCCGCCGGGATGAACGCGTCCGTACCGCTCGCGCCCGAGCGCGGACCGCGCCGGCGCGTGAAGGTCTGGGACGACGAGGTCGAAGCGA
This sequence comes from Pseudomonadota bacterium, assembly GCA_023402175.1. GTDB lineage: Bacteria > Myxococcota_A > Polyangia > Polyangiales > Polyangiaceae > Labilithrix. The sequence continues at coordinate 8,822 of JAEXCN010000378.1, forward strand.
TCGACGTCGGCGGCGAAGGTGCTGAGCTCTTTTCCACCCACCTCGGCGAGCGCTGCTCGCTGGTCTTCATGCCGGACGACGTCATCCGGCCCGTCGAAACGCCGTACGGACTGCCCGGCGATCGCGTCGGCTTCGCCGATGCTTACCCGGTGCTCGTCGCGTCGCTCTCGTCGCTCGCCGATCTCAACGCGCGGCTCGTGAAGAAGGGCTCGAGCGCCGTGCCGATGGCACGCTTTCGCCCGAGCATCGTCGTCGAAGGCGGTGAGCCGTACGCGGAGGAGCAGGCCGCGATCGCGCACGTCGGCTCGCTTCGCCTCCGCATGCCGAAGCGCTGCGCGCGCTGCGAGGTCGTGACGGTCGATCCGGTCACGGCGCAGACGAGCAAGGAGCCGCTCCGCACGCTCGCGCAGTACCGGACGGAGCGAAACAACGTGTACTTCGCGGTGAACGCGATTCCGGATCTCGATCCGAACGCGTCCGCCGAAATTCGCGTCGGCGATCCCGTCCGCTACGAGCTCGCGTAGCGGACCGGACCGTCACTCCACGCTCTCGACGACCTTCCGGAGGACGTCGGTGTCGCGCACGCCCTCGGCTTCGGCTCGGTAGCTCATCACGAGGCGGTGCCGGAGGACGGGGATGACGAGCGCGCGCACGTCCTCGACGTCCGCCGCAGCCTCGCCGCGGAGCGCCGCGCGGGCCTTGGCCGCGAAGATGAGCGCCTGCGAGCCGCGGGGGCCGGCGCCGAAGCGGACGTATTCGGTGACCTCGCGCGGAGCATTCGTCGACTGCCCGCCGCGCCCGTCCTTCGGACGCGTTGCGCGTCCGAGCGCGACGGCGAGGCTGATCGCGGCGTCCGTCACGGGGATCCGTGGAACGAGCGCCTGGAGCGCGCGTACGTCGTTCGACGTGAGGACGCGCGGGATCGTGCCGGCATCCGCGCTCGTCGTGCGCCGCGCAATCTCGCGCTCCTCCGCTTCGGACGGATAGTCGACGTGGATCTCGAGGAGGAAGCGATCGAGCTGCGCCTCCGGAAGCGGGTACGTGCCTTCCTGCTCGATCGGATTGCGCGTCGCGAACACCTGGAACGGATCCGGCAGCTCGTGCGTGCGCGTTCCGACCGTGACCCGCCGCTCCTGCATCGCCTGGAGCAGCGCCGCCTGCGTCTTCGGCGGAGTGCGGTTGATCTCGTCGGCGAGGATCAGGTTGTGGAAGATCGGGCCCGGGAGGAAGCGGACGCGCCGGTGGACGACGCCCTGGTTGTCTTCGTCTTCCTGCAGGACGTCGGTGCCCGTGATGTCCGCCGGAAGGAGGTCGGGCGTGAACTGCACGCGCCCGAAGGACAAGTCGAGCGCCTCGGCCAGCGAGGCGACGAGAAGCGTCTTCGCGAGCCCCGGCACGCCGACGAGGAGCGCGTGACCGCGCGCGAGGAGCGCGATCAACATCAGGTCGACGACCTCCTCCTGACCGACGACCTTACGACCGATGGCGTCGTGGAGCGCCTTGCTGGCGGCGGCCGCACGGGCGAGGAGCTCGACGTCGCTGGTCACGCTGGGGACACCGGCCGCACGCGGCACATCGCTCGCGCTCGCCTGGCCCGCGGGAGGAGGGGCATTGCTCACGTTCAAGCTGTTCGCACGACGGCGGCCAGCCTGTCAAAGGCGGTGTCGCCGGGAGCCTCTCCTCCAGCTTGCGAGCCCCCGGACGGGGCGAGGTTGCGACGCGCGGCCCATGCGTGTAGACGCCAGGGCCAGGGATGCGACAGCCCAGCCCTTCTGCCCTCGCGCTTTCGGCGCATCCAGCCCCGAGCGCGACCGAGATCGTGACGCGGCCGGAGCCCGGGCTTGCCCGGGGCACGTGGGAGGCTCCCGCGTGGGCCTTCTGGGTCATGCTGGCCGTCGTCGTCCTCGGTGCTGCGGCGTACGTGCTGCATCGCCTCGGGCTATTGCGAATCCGAAGAAAGACGGAGCAAGGGACCGGCCCCGCCGCACCTCCCGCCTCCTCTAGAATGCGACGCTCGTGAAGAACAATCTCCGCCGCATCCTCGTTGCGATGCTCCTCGGCGTCTGCGTCTACGGCGCCTTCGTCGTCTACAAGGGCGTCGGCGAGATCGGCCGCTCGCTCCAGCACTTCAAGGTGAGCGCCTTCGTCGCCGCGTGCGCGCTGGCGTTCGGCAACTACGTCCTTCGCTACTTGAAGTGGGAGTTCTATCTCGCGCGCCTCGACATCCGCGGCGTGAAGAAGATGGACAGCTTCCTCACGTTCCTCTCCGGGTTCGTCCTCACGGTGACTCCCGGAAAGATCGGCGAGGTCTTCAAGTCGCTCATCCTCTTCGAGACGTACGGCGTCGCGATGACGAAGACGGCGCCGATCGTCGTCGCTGAGCGCGCGACCGACGTCGTCGGCATCGTCCTCTTGATCATCGCGAGCGCCGCGCTCGGGTTCTCGGGCGGCCTGCTCTGGGCAGGTATCGGTGCCGGCCTCGTCCTCGTCCTCTTGGTCGTCATCGGCCACCGCGGGCTGTCGCTCTGGATGATCAGCCTCGTCGCTCGCCTGCCCGGCCGCGCGGGCCAGATCGCGCCGAAGCTCGAGGCAGCGTACGAGAGCCTCGCGACGATGCTGAAGCCGTCGAACCTGTTCTTGCCGAGCGCCCTCAGCGCAGGTGCCTGGATGCTCGAGTGCCTCGCGCTCTGGGTGATCCTCGGCGGCTTCGGCGAATCGACCAGCGTCGCGCTCTCGACGTTCTTCTACGCGACGAGCACGCTCGTCGGTGCGATCGTCCCCGTGCCCGGCGGCCTCGGGGTCACCGAGAGCGCGCTCATGGGCCAGATGACGACGGTGGGCCACGTCGAGGGCAGCACCGCGACCGCCGCGATGATCCTCGTCCGCTTCGCGACGCTCTGGTTCGCGGTCCTCGTCGGCTTCGTCGCGCTCTCGCTGATGAAGCGCCGCTTCCCCGGCCTCCTCGCGAAAGACGCGAAGGACCCCGCGCCGGCGAAGACGGGCGAAGCCGCCTGATCCGGGCGCCGGCGGGCTAGCTCGCCCGCGGCGACGCCGCTCAGGGGATCGCGCGTAGCGTGGCGAGCGCGAGCTGGAAGTCCGCCGGCGGATCGACCTCGAAGCGCATCTTCTCGCCCGTCATCGGGTGGACGAACCCGAGGACGCGCGCATGGAGCGCCTGGCGATCGAGCGCGATCGCCGCTTCGCGGAGGATCTCGTGCTTCGGGAGCTTGCCGTAGAGCGGATCGCCGAGGATCGGCGTGCGATTGTCGGCGAGGTGAACGCGGATCTGATGCGTGCGGCCCGTCTCGAGGCGGCACGCAACGTACGTCGCGTGCGGGCCGAAGCGCTCGAGCGGTCTCACGTGTGTGACCGCGCGCTTGCCGGTCTTCACCTTCGAGGAGAACCGGATGCGATCCGTCGGATGACGGCCGTGGAGCGTGTCGAACGTCTGCGCCTTGACGTCGCCGACGCAGATCGCGACGTATTCGCGATCGATCGTGTGGGCCGCGAACTGCTGCTTCAGGTGCTCGCGCGCGCGCGCATGACGGGCGACGACCATCAGGCCGCTCGTTCCCTTGTCGAGCCTGTGGACGATCCCCGGCCGGCTGCGGTCGACGTCGGGAGCGCCGCTCGTCGGGACGGCGTTCGCCTCCTCGCCTTCGTCCTTCGCCGACTTCGATCGGTGCGCCGTCTTCGCCTTCCCACTGGTCGCCTTCCCGCCGGTCGCCTTCCCACCTGTCTCCGGCGTGCGCGCCGAGACCGGCGGCGGCTCGTCGATCTCTTCCTCGTCGTCCGGCAGATCGAACACGCCGCGCGCGAGCAGGCCGTTCACGAGCGTGCCGCTCTCGTGACCGCGGGCCGGATGCACGACGAGCCCCGCAGGCTTGTCGAGTACGATGACGGCATCATCCATGTAGACGACGTCGAACTCGACGCCGGCGTCGGCCATCGCGTCCGTTCGCGGGGGCGGCTCAGGCTCGACCGCGATGCGTGCGCCTTCACGCAGCTTCTCGGAGGCCTTCTTGACGATGCCGTCGACCTTGACGCCGCCGTGCTCGATCCACCGCTGGAGCTCGGTCCGCGACGGACCGCCGTCCATCGCCGACAGCGTCGACGCAAGGAATCGGTCGAGCCGCGTACCCTCGGCTTCGCGCGGAACGACGAGGAGGATGGGTTGCATCGGGTCGCCTCCTCGCCTCCTCCCCCTCGCGTTCGAGGCCGTGGCGAGCGCGCTGTCGCGCGCTACCAGATCCTCGACTTGATGTGCCCCTTGGCCTTGATCAGGATGTCGACCAGCGCCCGATCGTAGAAGTTCTTCGGGTAGAGCTCTGGCGCGACACGGCGCTTGTAGAGCGCGCGGCCCTCCTCGATTTCCTCGGCGAGCGTCTCGAACAGGTTGTCGTTCGTGATGCCGTTGACGATCTTCTCTTCGTTGTAGAGCGACAGGTCGCTCGCGATCGCTCGGGCCAGGCGGCGTGCGGCTTCCTCGGTCTCGATGAGCGGCATCGTGGGGATCTCCTCGCGGGGCTCCGCACCTTCGACGGTCAAGACACGTACGAGATGCGGACGATCAGTATCGCGAAGCCGGCAGGAGGATGTCAAAGGGGCCGCATGGGAACGTCTGCCGTGCTTCCGCGAGGATGAGCCGCGCCGGGCATCGCGCCCTCGCCCGACTGGTCTGACGCCCGACCACGACGGCTCCCGAACAATGACGAGATTCTGATAGAACCGTCTTGATATGGCTCCGAACTTCCCGACGCTCGCGGCGGCGATCGAGGACGCCGCCAAGGCCGATCCGACGCTCGGCTTTCGCTTCGTTTCCGACGACGGGGTTCCCGGCTTCGGCAATCTGGCGTCCGGCTCGGGCGCTGGACCGACGAGCGAAGCATCCTTTTCCTACACCGCGCTCGAGCGCGCGAGCGCGCGTTACGGCGGAGCGCTCCAGGCGCTCGGCCTGAAGAAGGGCGACCGCGTCGCGCTGATCTGCCCAACGAACGAGGACTTCGTCCTCTGCTTCTTCGGGGCCATCCGCGCCGGCATCGTCCCCGTTCCCATCTATCCGCCGCTCGGGCTCGGACAGCTGCAGGGCTACCTCGACAACACGCGCCACATCGTCGCGAAGAGCGGCGCTCGTGCGCTCGTCACGACGGCACAGATCAAGCGCCTGCTCGGCACCGTCCAGGCATCAGCCCCTGGTCTCGAGCAAATCGTTGCGGTCGAGGCAATCCGCGAGTCGCTCGAGACGCTGAAGCCCGAGAAGATCGGGCCCGACGACATCGCGTTCCTCCAGTACACGAGCGGATCGACGTCGCGACCGAAGGGCGTCACGCTCACACACGCGAACCTGATGGCCAACGTCCGCTGCATCATGCACGACGGCCTGAAGGTCAGGCCCGAGGACACCGGGATCTCGTGGCTGCCGCTCTACCACGACATGGGGCTCATCGGCTTCGTGCTGTCGCCGGTCGTTCACCGCATCCCCGTCGTGTTCCTGCCGCCGCTCCTGTTCCTCAAGCGGCCCGTCTCGTGGCTGCAGGCGTTCACGCGGCACAAGGGCACGATTGCTTACGCCCCGAACTTCGCGTTCGCGCTCTGCGTGAAGCGCATCCGCGATCGCGATCTCGAGAACATCGATCTCTCCTCGTGGCGCGTCGCCGGATGTGGCGCCGAGCCGATCCGCCCGGAGACGCTCGAGGCGTTCGCGGAGAAGTTCGGAAAGGTCGGCTTCCGGAAGACGGCGCTCCTCCCGTCGTACGGGATGGCCGAATCGTCACTCGCGATCTCGTTCACCGAGCTCGGCGAGGGCATGAAGACGCTGTCCGTCGACGGTGACACGCTCTGGAGCGAGAACACCGTCAAGGTCGTGTCCGAGGACGATCCGCGCGCGGTGCGCCTCGTCTCGTGCGGCCCGCACTTTCCGCTCCACGAAGTCGCCGCGTTCGCGCCGGACGACACGACGGGCGACGCGATGCTCCCCGAGGACAAGGTCGGTGAGCTCCGCATCAAGGGCCCGAGCGTGATGCAGGGTTACTGGGAAGACGCCGAGCGGACGAAGGAGACGTTCGCGGGCGGCTGGCTCAAGACCGGCGATCTCGGGTTCCTCCATGACGGGCGCATCTACATCTGCGGCCGTTCGAAGGAAGTCATCATCGTCAACGGCCGCAACTACTACCCGCAAGACATCGAGTGGGAGGCGAGCCGGGCGGAAGGCGTCCGCAAGGGCAACGTCATCGCGTTCGGCGCGCGCGACAACGTCGAGCGCGATCGCGAGCGCGTGGTCGTCGCCTTCGAGTGCCAGGACGCCCCGAACAACGCGGAGGCGAAGGACCTCGCGCGCGACAAGCACCCGATCGTCCAGGCCGTCCGGAAGCTCGTGCAGGAAGGCATGGGCCTCACGCTCGACGATGTCGTGCCGCTCGCGCCCGGCGTCCTTCCGAAGACGTCGAGCGGCAAGCTCCAGCGCGCGAAGACGCGCGAGCTCTACGAGTCCGGCGAGCTGACGCAGCGAAGAGCCCCGCGCACGGAGGACAAGCTCGGGGTCCTCAAGGAAGCGGCGAGGAGCCAGCTCTCGTACTTCAAGCTCGCTGTTCTCGGCGGTCGCAAGAAGAGCTGACGCGCGCCTCTGCCGGAGCGCTGTAAGCGGCAATTAAGCGGCCGGCCGCCCGCCCTCGTCGCAAGAAGGCGGGCCATGCGAGCCCGCTCGTCCTCAGGTCCGTCCGTCCTGTCCGTTGCGTCGTCCGGCACCCTCGTGCTCGGAGCGATCGTCGCCGCGATGGCGGCCTGCGGAGCCGACGCCGTCGAGCGGGTGCCGTTCGTCGAGCCGACGCCGGCGGCGACGACGACACCCACCGGCCAGCTTCCGACCGACGACAGCAAGCCGTGTCGCGGGACGCGCTGCGCCGTGCCCGAGTGCCCTCCCGGACAGACGACGATCATCGAAGGCGACGTCTACGATCCGGCGGGCAGGAACAAGCTGTACAACGTCCTCGCGTACGTGCCCGAGGCGGAGCTTCCGCCGCTCGCGCAGGGCGTCTCCTGCGATCAGTGCGGGACGATCCAGGGCAAGACGGTGACGACCGCGCTCTCGGACGAGAAAGGGCACTTCCGTCTCGAGAACACACCTGCCGGCGAGGACGTTCCGGTCGTCTTCCAGGTCGGAAAGTTCCGCCGCAAGATCGTCCTACCGAAGGTCGAGAAGTGCACGACCAACGTGATCAAGGACGGCGAGGCACGCCTGCCGAAGAACCAGCTCGAAGGTGACCTGCCGAAGGTCGCCGCCGTCACGGGCGCGTTCGACGAGCTCTACTGCCTTCTGCTGCGCGTCGGGATCGACGCCGACGAGCACACGACCCCGAACAAGGCGGGAGCCGTCCACGTCTACCGTGGAGAGGGCGGCCCCGATCATTTGTTCGGCGGCGCGCCTTCCGCAACCACGCTGTGGAACGACATCGACACGCTCGCGAAGTACGACATCCTCTTGCTCGGCTGCGAAGGCGCCGATCACGACGGACCCGACGGGAACAAGACTCCCGCGGCGAAAGAGGCGATGCGCGAGTTCACCGCGCGCGGTGGTCGCGTCTTCGCCACGCACTACCAGAGCGCCTGGGTACGCAACAGCCCGGAGGCCGATTTCAAGGGTGTCGCCTCGTGGCGGGACGGATCGAGCACCGCCGCGTACGGCACGAACATCCCGATCAAGGTCGACACGTCGTTCCCGAAGGGCGCGGCGCTCGCGAGCTGGCTCGACACCGTCGCCGGCGCGAACGACGCCGGTTCGGCCACGATCGTCGCCGACAACGTCGCGTCGAGCATCGAGGCTGTCTCCCCGAACGCGACGCGATGGCTCTATCGCGACGACGCTCGCCCGGGCGTGACGTTCATGTCCTTCAACACGCCCGTGGGCGCGCCCGTCGACAAGCAGTGCGGCCGCGCCGTGATCAGCGACTTGCACTACGGCGAAGAGCTGACGACGGCGAAGCCCCCGCAGTGCGCGGGCCTGATCACGCCCGCAGGTCTCGCGCTCGAGTTCCTGCTGTTCGATCTCTCCGCGTGCGTGCAGCCCGACTCGGAGACGCCGCGCGCCCCGAAGTAGTCCCTCTCCGCGCAAATGCGGCCTCGAGTCTCGCTCGAATACGCGAGGAGGCGATCGGGCGACCACGGTTGCAGTTTGGAATCATTCTTACTAACGTCCGCTTCCGGATGGAGGCTCGGACCGACGTCGTGCTCGCAAACCTCAAGCGTGCGGGGCTGAAGCTCACCCCGCAGCGCATCGCGATCGTGCGCGAGCTCGCCGACGACTGCACGCACCCGACGGCGCAGGAGCTGTTCGAGCGGCTGCAGCCCACGTTCCCGACGATGAGCTTCGCGACCGTCTACAACACGCTCGACGCGCTCGCGAAGCTCGGCCTCGTCGGGTCGCTCCGCCTCGGCACGGCGGTCCGCTTCGACCCGAACACGTCGCCGCATCACCACGCGGTCTGCGATGCGTGCGGAGTCGTCGTCGATCTTCCCGCCGCTTCCCCGTCACCTTCGCGGAAGAAGAACATCGAACAAGCGTTTCAATTCGAAGTACGCGTCGAGGAACGTACCTATCGCGGCCTCTGCGGCCGCTGTTCTCGAGTCCGATAACAAGGAGAGACACATGGCCAAGTCGCTGAACGGGACGAAGACGCACCAGAACCTCAAGGATGCCTTCGCGGGCGAGTCGCAGGCGAACCGCCGTTACCTGTACTTTGCACAGGTCGCGGACATCGAGGGTCTCCCCGAGGTTGCCGGCAACTTCAAGGAGACGGCGGACGGTGAGACGGGCCACGCGCACGGGCACCTGAAGTACCTCGCGCAGGTCGGCGATCCGGCGACGGGCCTTCCGATCGGCAACACGGAGAAGAACCTCAAGGCGGCGATCGCCGGCGAGACGCACGAGTACGAGACGATGTACCCGAGCATGGCCAAGGCCGCTCGCGAGGAAGGCTTCGACGACATCGCCGAGTGGTTCGAGACGCTCGCGAAGGCCGAGAAGAGCCACGCGGGTCGCTTCCAGAAGATGCTCGACACGCTGAAGTGACTCCACGGTCCGCCAGTCCTCAGTCCACAGGTCGAGAGCGGAGCGCATTCCTCTCGGTCCTGCGGGCTGGGGACTGTGGACGCCGGCTCTCTGATCTCGTGGGGGGACTCTCGACTGAGAACTGACGCCTGAGAACTGGGAGGACTGAGGACGTGAAGATCAATCCCAAGCCCGGGCGCGCCCCCGCGTTCGATCCGAACGACGCGCGGTACTGGGACGAACGCGACCTCGAAGGCGAGCTCAAGCGCGTGTTCGAGATCTGCCACTCGTGCCGGATGTGCGTGAACTTCTGCGGGAGCTTCCCGGACCTGTTCGCGCGCGTCGATCGCGACATCGAAACACGCGGCGCCGACGGCGCGGAGCTGCTCGATGCGAAGGACTTCGCGTCCGTCGTCGATCTCTGTTGGCAGTGCAAGATGTGTTACATCGAGTGCCCCTACACGCCGGACCAGGGGCACGCGTGGATGGTCGACTTCCCTCGCCTCGCGATGCGGGAGAAGGCCCACCGAGCGAAGCGCAACGGCGTCACGCTGCAGGACCAGGCGCTCGGTGAGCCGGGCCGGCTCGGCATGACGATGTCGGGCCCGTTCGCGCCGGTCGCGAACCTCGTCAACGAGCATCGCCTGCTCCGGAAAGTGAACGAGAAGGTCCTCGGCATCTCGAGCGAGTTCCCGCTCCCGAAGTTCGCGCCGCAGCCGTTCGAGAAATGGATCAAGAAGCACGAGCCGCTGCCCGAGGCAGGCTCGGCCGGCAGCGTCGCCATCTTCGCGACCTGCATCGGCGACTACAACTTCCCGCGCGTGGCTGCAGCCACGGTGCGTGTCCTCGAGAAGAACGGCTTCTCCGTCGAGCGCCCACCGCAGGAGTGCTGCGGCATGCCGAACCTCGACGGCGGCGATCTCGCGGCCGCCAAGGCGAAGGCGAAGTTCAACGTCGCGCAGCTCCTCCCGCTCGTCGAGCAGGGCAAGCTCGTCGTCGTTCCGGGCCCGACGTGCTCGTACACGATCAAGAAGGAGTGGCCCGAGCTGCTCGGCACGCCGGAGGCGAAGAAGGTCGCCGCCGCCACCTTCGACATCATGGAGTTCCTCGAGAGACTCCGGCGCGAGAAGAAGCTCGTGAAGGAGTTCAGCGCGTCGCTCGGAAAAGTCGCGTACCACGCGGCTTGCCACCTACGCGCCCAGAAGATCGGCACGCCGGGAGCACGCATCCTCGGGCTCGTCCCCGACACCGAGGTCGACATCGTCGAGAAGTGCTCCGCCGTCGACGGGACGTGGGGAATGAAGGCGCAGCACTACGAGATGGGAAAGAAGTACGCGCAGAAGCTCGCACGCGGGATCGAGAACGTCGAGCCGCAGCTCGTCGTCACCGACTGTCCGCTCTCCGCGCTCCGCATCCTGAAGGAGAACGCGCGCGACGCAATTCACCCTGCCGAAGCGCTCGCGCGCGCTTACGGCTTGGCCGCGGAGCTCTGAGCGCGAGGAGGACGGAGCATGAAGCCGATCGACCGTGCAGAGGTGATGGGCCTCGCCGACTACGAGGTCATCCGCGACCGTTTCCGGGCGCGCGTCATCCAGGAGAAGAAGGCGCGACGCGTGATGCTCGGCACGAATGCATCGTGCGTGTTCGAGAACCGCGACACGGTGCTCATGCAGATCCAGGAGATGCTGCGCACCGAGCGAATCACGCGCGACGCGTCGATCGTCCACGAGATCGAGACGTACAACGAGCTCATCCCGAAGGAGCACGAGCTCTCGGCGACGATCCTCGTCGAGATCGAGGACAAGGAAGAGCGCGAGAAGTTCCTCGCCGAGGCCAAGGGGCTCGAGCGCGAGTTCGCCCTCGTGATCGGCGGTGCACGCTGCCCCGGCAAGATCGATCCCTCGCGCGAGCATCCCGAGCGGACGACGGCGGTGCACTACGTGAAGTTCGACCTCGCCCCCGAGGGCGAGCGCGCACTCCGCGACGTGCTCGAGAAGAAGACGAAGCCGGAGGATCTCGTCGTCGAGCTGGTCGCGACGCATCCGCGGTATTCGGCATCGACGCGCCTCCCGATTGCACTCGTCGCGAGCCTCGCCGAAGACCTCGCCTAGAGCGGAACTCCGCACGAGCACCGGCATCCTTGCCGAGCCCGAAGCTACCGGGCCGACCTCGGCACGGCGAGAAGATTCACAGTGAGACAGGGCGACAGGGAGCCAAGAGGGAGGTGTCTTGCTTCTCTCTCGACCTGGGCCCGCGTCGGGCCCTCGGCAAACGTGAAGGCTCGCGAGCCGCACTTCGTGCTGTGGCTCGCGACCCTTCACGTTTACCTCGGAAGGGAAGATCTTACTGCCGAGCTCCATCCTCGTTCCGCAAGCGGTGCGCTCTCCACGCTTCGGCCCGAGACCTTCGGGAGAGGGTGGCTGGAACGGCCGGTCTCCAGCTCGGCGCGCTCTTGGAAGAGCGTAGATGAGCGCTGCGACGTCACTCTCCGTCTGAGTCCTCCAGCCGGCAAGGACGCCGGTGCCTGTGCGGAGCAATCTTCCAGGTCGCGAGGGAGGCTCAAATTTTCGAGCGAAACGCGAAGCGCATGCGGATGATCTTTAGAACACAGCAAGATCGATCACTTGCGCGCTGCCGCGCACAACACGATCGTCAGGTGCGATCGGCTTAAATAGTATCGG
>JAEXCN010000446.1 GCA_023402175.1 Pseudomonadota bacterium
GCTCGCAGCAGAAGGGCGGCGCCGGCGAGTGGTCGAACAAGGCCGAGGAGGTCTTCGGCGGAAAGATGAACGTCGCCGGCGCGATGATGCTGGCCGACACGCCGGAGCAAGTTCCGCTGCTCAAGGAGCAGATCCTGCGGAACGACGCGAACGATCCGAAGGGATCGCTCATTGCGCAGATCTCGACGGTGAGCGATCTCTTGCCCGGCACGCGCGCCGAGCAGGAGAAGAAGCTCGAGGTCCTCGAGCGCATTCGCGAGCGCCTCACGCCTCGCGTCCTCCACGATCTCACGGCCGACGAGCGTGAGCGTGTCGAGGAGGCGCGCCCGCCGGAGACGCTACAGCCCGTCGAGCCGAAGAATCTGCCGGGACTGCTCCGTCGCCGCTTCGAGGAGAAGAACGGCGTCGTGGGGACGATCTTCTACGTGAAGTACAAGAACGGCGTCTCGCTCTCGGACGGGCGCAACCTCCTGCGCATCGCGAAGTCGACGGACAACGTCGAGCTCCCGGACGGCACGCGCGTGCTCACGGCGAGCCGCTCGACGGTCTTCGCCGAGATGATCCGCTCGATGGAGCGTGACGGTCCGCTCGCAACCGTGGCTTCGTTCCTGGCCGTCGCAGTGGTCGTCATCCTCGCGACGCACAGCCGGCGCGGGACGGTCAGCGTCTTGCTTTCGCTCATGCTCGGCGTCGTCTGGATGCTCGGGATCGCTGCGCTCACCGGCGAGAAGCTCAACTTCCTGAACTTCATCGCCCTGCCGATCACGTTCGGCATCGGGTCGGAGTACCCGTTCAACATCTTCGATCGTTCGCGGCTCCTCGGCGGCAACGTCACGCAAGCCGTGAAGCTGCACCTCGGCGCCGTCGCGCTGTGCAGCTACACGACGATCATCGGGTACGGTTCGCTCGTGTTGGCGGACAACAAGGCGCTCCAATCGTTCGGCAGGCTCGCGATGATCGGCGAAATGGCGTGCATCTACGGCGCGCTGTTCTTCCTCCCCTCGCTCCTCCACTTGTGGAAGGACAAGAAGCGCGCGGTGTGACCTGGCCGCGCGCGACGAAGCACAGCTCGCGCGCGGCGTGTGGTCACGCCTTCACGAACTTGAACCCGTCGCCGTCGCCGTCGACGTCGCATCGGACGGTGCTGCCGTTCGCGTACCCGCCGGCGAGGAGCTCCTCGGCGAGCGGGTCCTGGACGGCCTTCACGATCGCGCGCTTCAGAGGACGCGCGCCGAACGCCGGCTCGTAGCCGATATCGACGAGGCGCATCTTCGCGGCTTCGGTCAGCTCGAGCCGGAGCTCGCGATCGGCGACGAGCTTCTCCACCTTGCGGAGCTGGATGTCGACGATCCCGCGAAGGTCGCCCTTCGAGAGCGGGCGGAAGATGATGACGTCGTCGATGCGGTTCAGGAACTCCGGGCGGAGGAAGTTCTTCAGCTCCTCGCGCAGCACGTCACGGAGCGCCTCACGGCCCTCGTCGGACTCGAACAGCTTCGGATCCGTCTCGAGGATGCGCTGCGAGCCGATGTTGCTCGTCATGATGACGACGGTGTTCGAGAAGTCCGCCGTGCGGCCGCGGCCGTCGGTGAGGCGGCCGTCGTCGAGCACCTGCAGGAGCAAGTTGAAGACGTCGGCGTGCGCCTTCTCGACCTCGTCGAAGAGGAGCACGCTGTACGGGCGGCGCCGGACCGCTTCGGTGAGGAAGCCACCCTCTTCGCTGTCGACGTAGCCCGGCGGCGCGCCGACGAGGCGCTGCGCCATGTGCTTCTCCATGAACTCGCTCATGTCGAGGCGAGTCATGGACTGCTCGTCGTCGAAGAGGAACTCGGCGAGCGCCTTCGCGAGCTCCGTCTTGCCGACACCGGACGGTCCGAGGAAGAGGAAGCTGCCGATCGGCTTGCCGGGATCGCGCAGACCGACGCGCCCGCGACGCACGGCCTTCGAGATCGCCTTCACCGCTTCGTTCTGACCGACGACGCGCGCGGAGAGCCGCTCCTCCATCTTGAGGAGCTTCTCGCTCTCGGCCTCGAGCATCTTCGACACCGGGATGCCGGTCCAGTCGCCGAGCACCTGCGCGACGTCCTCTTCCTGGACGACGCGCGAGGCGCTGTCCTTCAGACCGGCGCGCTCGACGGCGGCGTCGGCCGCTTCGAGGCGCCGGCGCACGTCGGGGATCTGCACGTGCTCGAGCTCGCCGAGCTTCGCGAAATTCTGCTCCTTGCGCGCCTGCTCGAGCTGCGCCTGGAGCTTCGTCATCTCTTCTTTCAAGGCGGCCTGCGCCGCGAGCGCGCCGCGGCGCGACTCGAGCTTGGTCCGCATCTCGGCGACCGTCGGCTCGAGCTCGCGGATCTCTTTTTCGATCCGCTCGCGCGACTTGACGCTCATCGCGTCGACGTCGTCTTGGAGACCCGAGAGCTGCGCCTTCAGCGAGGCCACGCGGCGGATCGCATCATCCATGTGCGCCGGCAGCCCGTCGATCTCGACGCGCTTGCGGGCGGCGGCCTCGTCGAGGAGGTCGATGGCGCTGTCGGGAAGCGCGCGCTCCTGCACGTACCGCTTTGCGAGGCGGACCGCAGCGGTGATCGCCGGATCGCCGATCTGCACCTTGTGGTGCGCTTCGAAGCGCGTCGCGATGCCACGGAGGATCTCGACGGTGCGCTCGGGCGTCGCCGGATCGATCGTGAGCACGGTGAAGCGACGGAGCAGGTTGGGATCCTTCTCCGAGAGCTTGCGGATCCCCTCCGGCGTCGTCGACGCGAGGAGCCGCACCTCTCCACGGGCGAGCAGCGGCTTCAGGAGATCGCCGACGCCGCTTCCTCCAGCGGCCTGCCCGAGCAGCGACTCGAGCGCGTTGATGTAGAGGAGAGCGTCCTTGCCTTTGATCGAGGCGATCACCTGCTTGAGGCGGTCTTCGATCTCGCCTCGCAACTTCGCGCCGGCGACGAGCAGGCCCGTCTCGAGCTCGTAGATGGACAGCGAGGCGAGGTTCTGCGGAACGTCACCGGACGCGATGCGCATCGCGAGCGCGCCGACGATGGCCGTCTTGCCGACGCCAGGCTCGCCGACGAGGAGCGGGTGGTTCTTCTGCCGGCGCTCGAGGATTTGCAGGAGTCGGCGGACCTCGACGTCGCGCCCGATGACGGGATCGAAGCCGCTCTCCCTCGCACGCGCGGTCAGATCGTGGAGATAGCGCGCGGCGTCCGTGACCGTGCCGCCGCCGATCGACATGGCCGCCGGCACTTCACGCGGAACGCTCTTGAGCGCAGCCATGTGCGGGCGGAACGAGCCCGGACCGAGCGCGAACGCTTGGAGCACCACGGCGGCCGGACCGCGGATCTCCTGTGAGAGCGCGTTCAGCAGGTTCTCGACGCCGACCTGTCCCTTGTCGGCTTCCTTCTCGGCGCGCCCGAGGAGCTGGAGCATTGCCGAAGACAGGTACGCGAGCCCGGCGCCGGCCTTTGCGAGCTTCTGTAGCTGCGCCTCGGCCTCGGCCGCGACGTCCGCAGGATCGGCGCCAGCTTTCTTGAAGACCTCGGCAACGCCGCGGTCGCGGTCGAGCGCGCGGGCGAGGAGGTGGATGGGCTCGACCTGCACGTGCTTTCGCTCGTCGGCGAGCGTCTGGGCTCCGGCGACGAGCGCCTTGGCGTCGGGGGCGTATCGCTCGAGATGAATGGTCTGCTCGGCGGCCATGAGAATCGCGAACGTACCACGGGCGCTCGAAAGCCACAGCGGTCGGGGACGTCACTCGGTGCAGTCCTGGTAGCAAGCGTTCAGCGCGGCGCATTCCGGCTCCTGGAAACATTCGTCCCATGCCGCGCAGCAAAACGTGTTCGTGCACTCGTCGCACGCGAGCGAGATCGTGACGACGGGCGACGCGCACGTTCCACCGTCCGGCGCAGCGCCCCCTTCGGCGATTCCGCCGTCGTCGACTACGCCCTCGATGCATGGGTTCCGGCAATGGGTGTCCCAGCAGGAGTCGACTGCTTCGTCTCTCGGGAGCCCGGCGGGATGCGCCTCCTCGCACTGCTCACGGCACGTCTTCGGTCGAGCATCGGTCTCCGGCGCAGCCGGCCGGTTCGCCTCCATCGACCCGTCCGTTCCACCATCGCCGTTCGCTCGGGGCTCGTCTTCGGAGCACCCCGTCATCGCCGATGCGAGTGCGAGCGCACCGGTGCTCGTCGACAGGATGAGGAAGACCGCCAGTGCGCGTGAGCTCATCCAAAACGCTGACTGCCGCGCTCTGCACGGTCAAGCGCTCACGGATGAGCCGAGCGGCGCTCGTCCGCCGCTGCGGCGACGCATCTCGTTAACGAGATATGTTTTCGAATGAGAGAGCCCCTACGCGGCGAGCTTCTTCTTCAGCTCACCCGTGCGATCCAGCTCGCGCAGCTCGTCGAATCCGCCGATCGGCTCGTCGCCGATGAAGATCTGCGGCACCGTACGACGCCGCGTCGTCTCGACCAGCCACTGGCGCTTGTCGTGGTCGCCCGTCACGTCGATCTCCTCGTACGCGATGCCTCGATCGCGAAGGAGGAGCTTGGCGCGGATGCAGTAGGGACAAACCTGGGTCGTGTAAACGCGAACGGGATTCATGGCCGCCTTCGAACGTAAGTAGCGTATGCGACCGGGGCCAGCGCGACCACTACGCCCGTGACGCGCAGCGCCTCGAGCTTGGTCTCAGAGTGCGAGCGCTTCGACGAGACGTTCGACGTCCTTCGCGGCGACCGAGCAGAGGGCGACGCGGAGCGCACTCTTGGCCGGCACGACGAAGACGCCTTTTTCCTTCATCCGAACCGCGCGCTCGTGCGCGTCGTCGGCGAAGACAGTGACGAAGAACCCGCCCTCGTAGCGCGGGTAGCGGACCCCTCGACGGGGAGCGAGCTCGTTGAAGGCCGCTACGCGCGCGCCGAGGAGCGCCTTCAGCTCTTCGCGTTCGCGGTCACACGCGGCCGTGAGCGCCGGATCGGTGAGCAGTCGCGTGATCGCACGCATGCCTCCGCGCGAGCAGTTCGACCACGTGCCGCGGCACGAATACGAGAACGCCGCGTCCGTAGCCGCGCGCTCGGCGGCGTCGGGCACGCACGCGACGATCGCGCCGACGCGCAATCCGTAGTGCGTGTACGTCTTCGAGGCGCTCCACGCGAAGAGGAGGCCGACCTTGCCGAGGAGCGGGCGGAGCTCCTTCAGGAACGCGCGCGGATCGTGCGCGTTGTACGCGAAGTAAGCCATGTCGACGAGGAGCGTGATCGGCGCCTCGTTCGAGCGCGCGACGAGGCGCTCGACGACCGAGCGCCATTCCTCCGGCCGCATCGAGTAGCCGGTCGGGTTGTGGCAAGGATCGTTGAGGAAGAGGAGGACGCGCTTCTGCTCGGCGATGTGGGCCGCGAGCGCGCGATCGAGCGCGGCGACGTCCATCGAGCCGTCGGGGGCGAACATCGTGAACGTCGAGACCTTGCGCTCGCCTTCGTCGCAGAGCGTCTGGTACGGGCCCCAGAAGAAGCTCGTCGTGAGGAGCGACTGGCCGGGCTCGAGATAGTTCGCGATGGCGTGGCGGAGCGCGCCCGTGCCGCCGGGGGTCGCCGCGGCGACCGCGCACGCGCGCATCTCGGGCTCGTCCTTGAAGATGTCGCCGATGACGGCCGACAGGAAGTCCGCCGAGCCTGCGATGGGCGCATACGGCGCCCACTCCTCGGCCGTCACCTCGCGCACCGCGCGCGCCGCGGTCGGGAGGATCGCGAGCGAGCCGTCGTCGTGGAGGAGCGTGCCGACGGTCCCGTTGATCACAGCCTCGCCCCGCGCCTTCCGCGCCGTGGCTTCCTTGTTGAGCGCGAAGATCGGATCGTCGGACGGACGGCCCTGGTGGGAAGGGATGACGTGGAGCATGCGAGAACCTGCTACCGCTCGTGCGTCGCCGCGTAAAGCGCTGTCGGACGCGCTTTCGTGCTGACGTGCTCTGTCGCGCGGGGCGACAAGCTCGGCCGCATCGCGGGTACGACGGCCACGACGCTAATCGCAGGCTCGGCTCAGCGAGACCGATGGATGTCGACCTTACTGGCAGGTCCCGGCGGCGATCCCTCCGGCCGGGATCGCCCCGCGCGCCAATGCCGGACCCGGCATCGCGACGACGTCTCTCAAGCACGTGCTCTTTCCGCCGTCCGGGAGCGAGCAGTCCGTGTCCGAGCAGCAGTACCTCGTCTGCCCCGGCATGCACACCTTCGCGAGGTTGCATACGCCCTGCCCGGTGGCCGCGGCGCAGCACGCCCCGTTGTTCGCGCCGTTGCACGTCGACACGGAGTCGCAATGGAGGTCGTTGTTGTTCATGCAATACGGAGGCGTCCCGCCGCCACCGTCGACAGTGCCGCCCGCGTCGGGATTCAGCGGGCCCGCGTCCGTGTCGAGGTTCCGGCCGCTGTCCGTCGGTCCGCTGTCGGTCGAGCCACTGTCGATCGGCGGCGTGGCGTCGAACCCGCTCGTGTCGGGCTCGACCTGTCCCGCTTCGTCGATCCCGCCGTCCTCCAGCTCACCGGGCCGCCCGCATTCGGAGCCGCTGCACGACGTCTCGGAGTCGTAACAACGCCCCTTGTTGCACGTCGAGAACGCGTCGCACGGAACGCCGGCGCAGTCCGGATCGATCGTGATCGGCATGCGGAGACGCGTGTGCTCGGCGAAGGCGAAGCGCCGCCGAGCGACGATGCATCCGTCGTAGCGAGGCGGCTTGCACGCGGTCGGGTCGTTGTTCTGGTAGCCGACGACGACGATGACCGATGCCTTGCCCGGATCGCTCGGCGTCACGACGAGCGTGCCGATGCGGTTCGTCACCGGGTCGCAGTCGCTCGTCCGGGCAGTGACGAAGCCCGATGCAACGCGCGTCTCCGTGTCGGATGGCTCGACGCCGACGGTGATCGCCGTACCCGCCGCGATCTCGGAGCAGGAAGCTCTCCTGTCGAGCGAGAGCTCGAGGGTCACCTGCGTCGGGTCCTGACATCCCGGAGCGATGACGATGATGGATGCAGCGAAGACGGAGAAGGCAACGAGCGCACGTCGCAACGCCACCCGACGATGGTAGCCGATACCGACTCGGCGCGAGAGGTTCAGCTCAGGTCGAGAGCTTCAGCACCTCGTCGGCCTTTTCGACCGAGAGATAGAGCCCTCGCGCATAGAGTCGGAGGCGGTCCGACTCCGGCAGGTCGCCGGAACGCGACGCGGTTGCCGACGCGAGGAGGACGGCGGCGACGACGGAGACATTGAGGCTCTCGACGAAGCCTCGCATCGGGACGCGGACGTTCCGCGTGCAGGCGCGCGCGAGGTCCTCGGCGATGCCGTCGCGTTCGTTCCCGAGGACGATCGCGAGCCGAGGGATCTCGCGGAGGTCGTGTGGCTCGAGCTCGCCCTCGGCGTGGGCTCCGACGAGCTCGTATCCCTCGCTGCGGAGCGCCGCGATCGCGTCGTCGGCCTGCTTCCAGTGGCGGAGATCGATCCATTTCTCCGACCCGCGCGAAACCGAAGGCGTCAGGAGAAACGCCTCTTTGCGTTCGACGACGTTGACGCGCTGGACCCCGAACGCCTCGCACGAACGGACGACGGCCGCGCCGTTGTGCGGATCGTGCGGGGCATCGAAGACGACCTGAACGCTGTCGAGCCGCCGGTCGATGACGGAGAGGATGCGCTGGCGCCTGCGCTCGAGCACGAGAGGCTCGAGCAGCTCGATGACCCGCTTCGGATCGTGCGCTTCGACCTTCGCGATGAGCGAGGGTACGACCTGCTTTCCGGGGATCACGCCTTCGCTGTGACGCCGCATGACGCGCTGCTCGCTACCACGACTCGCGGCTGCGACATACCCGCCGCTGTCGAGCTCGTCCTCGCCGACGTCGGCGGCCTCCGACGCCGCGAGGCTCAGCCGTATCCATGGGCCGTGTTTCGGCAAATAGCGAGAACCCTGCAGCAAACTGGGGGACGGCGCGTTCGGCCGCTATGCTCGGGGATCCTGATCCGTCGAACGAGGCAGCGGCCACTTTCATCCGAGAGAGGCCGGGGCCGCGCAATCGGCTCTCACGAATGGACGAACGAAGCACGAGCACAGAGCTGCCTCCCGTCCGGCGCACGAAGCGCCGCGACTGGGTGCGCGTCGTGTGCCGGATCTTGTGCGTCGTCTTCGCGGCGCTCGGCCTCGTCCCGGTCGCGGTGGGCCTGCTCGTCCGCACGCCGTGGGCAAGGGGGATCGCGACGCGCGAGAGCCGGGCGGCGATCGCGAAGCTCGGTGTGCATGCGAGCTACGAGCTCGATGTCCGCATCTGGCCGCTCAGCGTCTCGCTGACGGACATCCGCGTCGAGTCGAGCGACGGCGGCACGCCGTTTCTCACCGCGAAGCGCGCGACGGCGAAGCCGAAGATCTTCGGCCTGCTCGCGGGCAAGCTCGTCATCGATCAAATCGAGATCGAGCAGCCGAAGGCGCGCATCGTCCTCGAGAACGGCAAGCTGAAGAACCTGGACCTCGATCTGCCGGACACGCCGAAGTCGGAGAAGAAGACGAGGGCGCCGTTCTCCGTCGTCTCGACCAGCGAGGCGGAGATCGATCTGACGATCGACGGAGCGCACGTCCATGCGCGCGAGATCGACGCCGACGTGACGACCGACGACGACGGGGCAGGGAGCGACGCCTTCGAGGTCGCCGTTCGCATCGGCGAGGCGAAGACGAAGCTCGCAAGGAGAATCGAGGCGACCGAGGACGTTCCGGAGCACACTGCGTTCGACGACGACACGCTCTGCCGTCTCGATGCCAGGGCGCGGATCGAGCCGGACAAGCGAATCCTCGTCCGGCGGCTCTCGGCGCACGGCGCAGCCGACATGGATCCCGCGGAGAACACGCATCTCGGATGCGATCTCCCCGCGACCGACTATCGTCGCGTCGAGCTCGCGCTCGGTCACTTCGCGGTGACGTTCCCGAAGACGGAGGGCGAGCTCCCGAACCTCGAGGGCCATCTCAAGGCGCGCGCGCCGATCCCGCTCGTCGGCCGTACCGGGCCCGGCGCTCCGATCACGGAAGGATGGGCCGGCATCGACGTCGAGATGCGGTACACGCCCGAGACGCCCATCCCCGATCTGGCGGGCCGGCTCGAGGTCCATGACCTACGCGTCGCTCGCTTCAACTTCGCGAAGTCCGTCACGAGCGAGATCGCCGTGCGTAGTGGCGTCGTCTCGGTGCCACTGACGAAGCTCGACATCGCCGAGAGCGAGACCGAGATCCGCGACATCGAGGTCCGCCCCTTCGAGAAGGGCATCCCGATCCGTGTCGGGAGGATCGACGTGAAGAACGCGAACTTCACGTCGCTGCTCCGCGACTTCCGCGTCCACCCGCGCCCGTTCGTTGCGTGGGACATCCGCGAAGTGCATGCGCTCGACGTGAAGGGCACCGCGGAGCCGCTGAAGCTCGACGGCGAGCTCTTCGGGCACACGTACGACTTCACCGTCTTCGACAAACCCGCGAAGGACCCAGCGCGCGCACGCGTCATCGGCGTGCGCGACGCAGCGCTGAACGGCAAGCTCTCCATCCGACCCAAGGGCTTCGAGTTCAAGGAAATGTCCGTGACGACGCCGAAGAGCGTCGTGCACAACGTCCTCGTCATGATCGGCTACCACGACGAGCTGCGCGTCGAGGTCGGCGGCGGGAAGATCGACGTCAGCGAGGTCTCGCCGCTCGGGTCGGTCGTCATGGCCGGAATGCTCGAGCCGAAGGTCGTCGTCAGCGGCGAAGTCGGCAGCCCGATGCTCGAAGGCGACGCCACGATCAAGGACTTCGTCATCGGCGACATCCCGTTCGGGAACGTGACTCAGGCGCACATCGTCTCGGACATCGGGAACATGACGGTCGACCTCAGCGACGTGAAAGCCCAGAAGGGCAAGAGCACGTACGAGATGGGGACCGGTCATCTCGACTTCAACAAGCCGGCGAACATGCGGCTCGACGGGCAGGTCTCGTCGAAGAGCCTCAACGTCCGCGACTTCTTCTCGATGTTCCAGCTCGACGAGGACCCGCGCTTCCTCGAGATCGACGGCAACATCGAGATGAACGCGCGGATCCATCTCGCGCTCGGCGGCCCAGAGGACGTCTGTAACGGCGGCTATCTCACGGTCAGCGCGTCGACGAACGCGAGGGACTTGAACCTGCTCGGTGAGAAGTTCGACGAGGGCCACGCCGACTTCGAATACCGCTGGACCGATCGCCTCGCCGGCATCGACGGCGCGGAGATCGACGTCCGGTCGCTCTCGTTGACGAAGGTGAAGAAGGAGGGACGCGGAGGGATCGGCTCGGTCCTCGGCTCGGTCGCGGTGCATCGCGGCGGCGAGATGCGCGGCAGTCTCGTCGTCCAGGGCTACCCGCTGTCGCGCACGGAGCTTCTCG
Source organism: Pseudomonadota bacterium (assembly GCA_023402175.1). Classification (GTDB taxonomy): domain Bacteria; phylum Myxococcota_A; class Polyangia; order Polyangiales; family Polyangiaceae; genus Labilithrix. The sequence goes on from JAEXCN010000446.1 coordinate 10,400, forward strand.
GCCCTCTCGCGAGCAAGCTCGAGGGCTCCGCTTCGGGCGTGGCGCGGATCGGCGGCAAGCTCAGCGCGTTCGACGTCGCGGCCGACGTGAACATCACGCCGGTACGCATCATGGGGTCCGCGTTCGGCGGCTCGGACCTGCATCTGTCGATGAACCAGAAGCCGCCGACCGACAAACCGATCGGCAAGACGCCGTGCGGCGCACCGATCAGCGCGCCGTTCAACAAGGACGCGTATCTGAAAGACGCGTCGTCCCAGGGCGAATACCGCGTCTCCGGGGCGCTCTTCGGCGGTCAGGTCCGCCTCGACGACGTCGTCGCGACGAGGCAGAAGTCGCCTGTCATCACGGGCAAGGTCGCCCTCGATCGGTTCGATCTCGGTCCCATCGGCAAGATCCTCACGGCGAACGACGATCCCAACGCCGCGCCGTCCGTGCCGCTCGGAGGCGAGATCACGGGCGAGATCGCGCTCGACAAGATCGCGACGAACGACCTCGCCCATGCGCAGGTGCGCTTCTCACCGAAGACGTTCCGCGTGAACCGCGGTGGCCAGAAGATCGAGCTCCGTGACACGACGGCGGTGTTCGCGCTGGCCGACGACACGGTCACGATCCCGAAGGTCACGTTCGAGATCGCGGCCGCGAACGGCCTCAAGGGCGCGTTCGCGGTGAACGGCAACGTGAAGAAGATCACCCGCGGCGGCGACCTCGGGCTCGAAGCAGAGCTCTCGCCGATCGATCTCGGCATCCTCGTCGGCGCGGTCCCGAAGATGACCCGCGCCGTCGGAACGCTCAGCGGATCGGTGAAGGTCGCGGGCAACCCGGCCGAGCCCGCGCTCGACGGCAGGCTCAAGGTCCGCGGCGGCGAGTTCGGCATCAAGGGCCTTCCGAGCGGCATCACCGACGTCGAGGTCGACATCGAGGCCGACGAGAACGAGGCGCGCATCACCCGCGCGGTCGGCCACTTCCTCGGCGGCGACGTGAACATGACGGCGCACTGGCCGCTCAAGGGCGGTCAACTCGGCGTCGCCCGCGCGAACGTCACCGGCAGGCAGCTCTACATCGCGCCGGTCGAGGGCGTCCGCGCCACCGTCGATGCGGATCTCGAGGTGACGCTCAATCCGAACGCGCCCTCGGCGCAGGGTCGCCTGCCGTTCGTCGGCGGAGAGGTCGCGATCACGCACTTCGAGTACACGCGTCCGGTCACGATCGATCTGACGGGCTTCAAGGGAGGCGCGAAGCGCACGATCGTCGAGGCGTACGACCCGACGGCCGACGCCGTGGCCTTCGGTGTCGACGTCCGCTCGCGCGCGCCGCTCCACATCCGCAACAACCTCGTCGATGCGAAGCTCGCCATCGATCCGCGCGGCATCCACGTGACCGGCACGAACCAGCGCATCGGCCTCCGAGGCGAGCTCGCGACGATGCCCGGCGGGCGCTTCCGCGTCTTCGCGAACGACTTCGAGGTGCAGAAGGGGACGATCCGCTTCGACGATCCGACTCGCATCGCGCCTCACGTCGACATCACCGGCGTCACCGAATACCGCCGCTACTCGAACACGGTCTCGAGCGCTGCCGGCGCGAACACGACCGGCGGCGCCGGCGTCACCTCGGGCAACATCTCGAGCGGCGGGCGCGGCGGCGGTCTCTGGCGAATCACGCTCCACGCGTACGGCGACACCGAGGACCTCCACGTCGACATGACGAGCGATCCGGCGCTCAGCCGCGAGGACATCTTCTTCCTCCTCACGATCGGGCTCACGCGCGCCGAGGTCGATCAGGTCCGGGCCGGCTCGGTCTATGCGAGCGCAGCGTTCGAGGCGATCGGCACGGTGAGCGGAGCCGACCGCGCGTTGAAGACGGCGATCCCCGTCATCGACGACTTCCGCTTCGGCAGCGCCTATTCGCCTCGCACCGGACGAACCGAGCCCCAGGTCACGCTGGGACGGCGTCTCACGGACAACGTCCGCGCGAACGTGTCGACGGGCCTCACCGAAGATCGGCAGCTCCGCTCGAACGTCGAGTGGCGTCTGAGCCGGCCGCTCAGCGTCCAGACGTCTTACGACAACATCAGCACCGTCTCGTCGGGCTCGGTCGGAAACTTCGGCCTCGATTTCCGCTGGCGCATCGAGTTCGACTGACCACGCGCGGTCACTTCGACTGACTACGTGCGGTCACTTCGTTCTCGCTTCGAGAGCCGCCGCCTGCGAGCGCGCCGCGAGCACGCCTTCGACGAGGAAGACGAGGAGCGCGGCCCACACCAGGCCGAAGCCGACCCAGCGCGATGCGGGCATCGCTTCGTGGAAGACGAGGACGCCGCACAAGAACTGGAGCGACGGTGAGATGTACTGCAGCGGCCCGATCATGCTGAGCGGGATCCGGTTCGCCGCACCGGCAAACCCGAGAAGCGGCACGGCCGTCACTACGCCGGTAGAGAGCAGCAGCGCCGACGTCCACGGCGAGACATGCCCGAACGTCGCCGTCCCCTGCGCCTCGACGAAGACGAGGTAGGCGACAGCGGGCACGAACAGGAACGCGCTCTCCACGAACAGACCTTCGATCGCGGAGACGCCGACACGCTTCTTCACGAGGCCGTAGGTCGCGAACGAGCCGGCGAGCATGAGCGCGATCCAGGGCGGACGACCGTAGTCGTACGCGAGCACGACGACGGCGACGAGCACGATGGCGACTGCGATCCACTGAACCCGACGCAGTGATTCGCGCAGCACGACGACGCCGAGCAAGACCGTGATCGGCGGATTGATGAAGTAACCGAGCGCCGTCTCGACGACGTGTCCCGAGTTCACGGCCCAGACGTACACGCCCCAGTTGAATCCGATGAGCACCGACGCCAGCGCGAGGAGCGCGAGACGGCGGCGATCGAGCCTGCGCAAGCTGCGTAGGCCTCCCGCGCGGGGGAGGAGGGCGCCGACGAACAAGAGCGACCACGTGACTCGATGCGCGAGGATCTCGGTCGCCGTCGCCGAGCGCACGAGACGCCAGAAGAGAGGCATGATCCCCCACGATGCGTACGTGGCGATCCCCATCGCGATGCCGCGCTGGCGCTCGCGGCTCGTCACGCTCGCGGACGCATGCCCGATCGCGCGCGGCTCGGAGCTCGGCGGGAGACGAACACGGGCGAGCCCTTCGGACATTGGCGGCGCACTCTACACCTGCGCTCGATTAGACCAATGATCAGTGTCTTCCCGGCCTCCTTGCTGATCTCTCGCGGCAAGCGCCGCGACGAGGCTCAGTCCTCGTCGGCCGGAGCGTCGTCGGCGAGGAGCCTGTAGAGCGCGCGGCGCGCCTCGATGAGGATCTTCCTGGCCTCGGCGATCTGCGCAGCGGAGCCGACCTGCCCGACCTGCATCGTCGCGATCGCGACCTGGCGGAACAGGTCGCGCAGCTCCGCAGCTGTTTCGTGCGTATCGTCGCTCGCGACTTCCCACGGTGCCGGCTCGACGCGTTGCGCTTTCGCTTCGGCCTGCCCTTTGTCGGTCAGGTGGAACGTACGACCACCGGCCGTCGTCTCGACGCGCACGAGGCCTTCGTCCTCGAGTTGCTGCAGCGCCGGGTACATCGAGCCGGGGCTCGGACGCCAAGCACCGTCGCTTCGCTGCTCGATTTCCTGCATCAGCTGGTAGCCGTTGCGGGGCTCTTCCGCGAGCAGCACGAGGATCGCCGTGCGCACGTCCCCACGCCGCGCGCGGCCCTCACGCCGGAAGAACGGGAATCGTCCGAACGGCGGAAAACCACCTCCACCTCCGAACGGGCCTCCCCCGAACGGGCCTCCGCGGCGCGGACCACCTCCGCGGCCACCGCCCCGGCCGGCGGCGAAGGCGTCGGCCGGCCCGCAACCGTGCCCGCGTCGATGAGCGAAGTGCCAGAACATCCTTGGATCCATTGCTGTTTTCTCCTGACTGCAGGGCGACTTTCGCCCGCGTCGATACATCAACGATATATCGAGATGTGTCGTGGTCAAGGACGAGGCCCGACGATTTGTCGGCCCGACTCGGCAAGGATCCGTCGGTCCAAGTTGCGGCAACGTGTCGCGTATAGGAGCGGGTCAACAATAATGACGAATCAATCGGAAATGGCGTAATACGCGGGTATGCCCGTTTGCGCTTGGTGGAGCTGCCTCGGTGCAGGCAGCTCGGTTGGGGAGCAGTCCTGATGGCTGCTGCCGATAGCGTCATGACCGACAGCGATCTCGCCGAGCTCATGCTCGAGCACATCGCCGACATCTTGATCGTCGTCGCGGACGTCGGAAACGGCGACTATTCGTCTCGACTCCAGAGCCCGCATCCTGAGGACCATCCGATCTCGACGCTGTTCGAAGGGATCAACCAGATGGTCCATTCGCTCGGCGAGGCGCAGGAGCGCAGCGTCGCGTACCAGAAGGAGCTCGAGGAGAAGCTCGCGACGATCGAGGTCCAGCGCGCTGCGATCCGCGAGCTGTCGACGCCGATCATCGAGATCTGGGACGGTGTCCTCTGCCTTCCGGTCGTCGGCGTGCTCGACACGACGCGCAGCGCGGAGATGACCGAGGCGCTCCTCGCGGCGATTGTCGAAAAGGGTGCCGATTGCGCGATCATCGACATCACCGGCATCCAGGTGATGGATACCGGCACCGCCGATCACTTCTTGCGGATGGCGCGCGCCGTCCGCCTGCTCGGCGCGAACTGCGTGCTCACCGGTATCAACCCGGCGATCGCGCAGACGATCATCCACATGGGCGTCGATCTGAGCGGCGTCGTCACGCATCGGTCGATGCGTAACGCACTTCAGCAGTTCGTCGAGGAGCACCGGCGGAAGACCGAGGGGCTCGACTGACGCGCGCTACTAAGTAGCGCGCTATCGGACGCGCGCTACTTCGTCGGCGGCGGCGCGATGTGCTTCGCGTTCAGTCCGCCGGGGAACTGGTAGCTCGTGAACGCGCCATAGCCCATCGCCTGCAATCCGACCGGCTGCGCCGACGTCAGCGTGTGCGCGCCGTTCTTCCCGCCGCCGAGCGTCGCGCGCCAGACGACGAAGCCGTTCGCGAGCGGCTTGCCGTCGTCCAGTGACTTGCCGTCGAGGACCGGAGCGGCGCCCTGCGGGCCGACGACGACCGCGTAGCTCACGTCGTAGTCGTCTGGCGTGAGGAAGAGGTAGCTCGTCCGGAATTGTTCGGTCGAGCCGAAGATCGTCTGCGAGGGGTCGCCTTTTGCCTGCGGGTTGTTGGCTTCGTACATGGACGAGCCGACCATGAACGTCGTCACGCCGAACTCCTCGGTACCCGTGACGATGAAGTCCTCGCCGACCGTCCCGTCGCACTGCGCGACCTCGCCGGCGGCGAGCGTGTCCGGGCATCCAGCGGGCTTCGACGGCGCGTAGGTGAGCGTCGTTCCGTCGCGGTTGCCGACGAAGCGCACGACGTGGAGCCCGGAGCCGCCGGCCGGGCGGGTGGGCGTCGTGACGACGTACTGCTTGCCGAGCGCTTCGGCAGGGAGCACCGACTCCTCGACGTGATCACATGCGGTCTGGTCTTCGGGGATGTTGATGCACTGGATGCCGGAGATCACCTGAACCGGCTTGTCCGATGTGACGAGCGAGCCGGAGAGGTCGAACTTGTCGCCCTTCTCCGTCACGATCTGGGCGACGTCGCCCGCGTCGAGCGTGAGCTCGACGACGTCCCCAGGGTTGCCGGCGCTGATGCCTGTGCCGCCGAGGATCTTCGCCTTCGCGCCGAGCGCGAGCTTCACCGTGGTCCCGTCCTGTGATGCGGTGATCGCGGCGAACGAGCCGAGCAGGTCCTCCGCTCCTCCAAACAAGCCCGGTACGCTCCAGCCGTGGATCCCGGTCACGCGATAGCTTCCGGTCCATGCGGTGCTCGGCATGAGCAGCGAGGCATCGTTCGTGTAGCTGAAACAACCGCTGCCACCGAGCTGCGGGCACCCTGACCAGCTCTTGCCGCTCGGGCCGCCCTTGCCGGCGTATTCGAGCGGACTGAACTGGTACACGACGACCGGCGCCGAGCTCACGACGTGGTAGGCGCTCTTCTTTGCGAGGATCGACGACGTGAACGGCGTCGGCGATTGCGCGGGGCTGTTCAGCCCGGCGCCCTTGAGCGCGGTGACCCACGGGAGGAACACCTTCTCGAGTGTGCCGGGCGCGACCTTCACCTCGACGTCGACACCGTTCGGGCCTGTGACCTTGACGCTCGCCTCGGTCTGACCGCTGTTCGAGATGACGATCGCGAAGTCGAAGACGTCCGGCACGACGTTGCCGGTCACCGTCGCCCAGTAGTCACATCCGACGTAGGTCCGCGCCTGCGCCGCTTCGGCGCACGTGATCGGATCGCGATCGAGCTCGGTCACCGAGCCGCCGTCGTCGTCGAATCCCGTTCCGCCGCCGGGCAGCACAGGGTCGTTGTCTCTCTCCTCGAACCCCGACCGACGCGTGTCACCACACGCCGCGAGGGCGGCCATGGATCCGAGGGCCATGAGGACGAGCGACGATAGAACGCGCATCGCCACCGTGTTGCACGGCCGCGCCGCCGCCGCCCCATTCTGAAAGAAGAAGAAAGACCATCTCAGAACGACGCGGCCGCCCGGTGAGCAACTCGAAGACTCGTCGGCTGGAGGAGGGGCATTTTCGGCCAGCGTGCGTATCACCCGACGTCCGCTCCTCGACCTCGATGTCGAGCGCGTCTGATCCGAGAGGGAGATCCGTTCATGAGCACTCGCCTGCGCACGTTGGCCATCGTCTCGTCTTTGTCGCTCGTCGCCCTCGCGTCGACCGGCTGCCGGAAGCCGAAAGGTGCGGATGGCAACGCCGGCGCAGCGACCGTGACGTCGGCTCCGGTGCCGAAAGGCGGCTCCTGCCTGCTCGAGAAGGCGGGCACCTGCACCGAGTACAAGGACAACGCGCTCGGCCTTGCCGAGAGCGCCTGCAAGGATCTGATG
>JAEXCN010000448.1 GCA_023402175.1 Pseudomonadota bacterium
TCCTCGCCGTGGAGCGGAGCGGGCGTCCAGATCCGAAGGAGGTCCGGACCCGCGACGGCCTGCATGACCTGCGGCTCGACACGCTGCACCCACGGGATCGTCTTTCCGAAGTTGAAACGAAGGACGATCTCCGAGTGGACGCGGACCGAGCCGCTCTTGCCGCTGACGATCCGCACGAGCCCCGGGCCGTCGTCACGGACGGGCATGAAGTCGGTGATCGTGATCGTCCCTTCCTCGCATGTCAGCTCGGTCTCGAGGCACATCGTGCCGGGACGGTACGAGCGCCGGCTGGAGGTCACCGGTGCGCACGGCGCGATCTGCCAGAAGCCGTTGTCGCTCGTGCCGAGCAGAGCGGCGAAGCAGGCATCGGAGTCGAATCGCGGAAGGCAGAGCCAATCGATCGACCCGTTCTTGCCGACGAGCGCGGCACCACGGCAGTCACCGATGAGCGCGTAGTCTTCGATCCGGCAGGCCATCGAAACCGTCAGACCAGAGACGAATGGGATCCGAAGAGCTTCTCCGTGATCCGTGAGCCGAAGACTGTGTCACCGAGGCGAAAGCGCCATCCGATCACGTCGTCGAGCGCCGTGGCCTCCGACGTGAGCGCGCGCTGCCACCGACGGGAAACGCCGACCTCTCGCTGCACCCGCTTGGGATCCATGAGCCCATGGGCATGCAGGAGCGAGGCCGTGGCACGGTCGAGGTCGCGCCCAGCTCGAGCGGTCGTTGTACGGTCGAGGCGCCGTCGGCCGATCAGTCGATCGTCTCGAAGGAGCCGAACTCGAACGAGTACTCCTCCGTGTCCTCGAGCCACGTCGCGACCATGCGCGTCGGGTAGAGCGTCGTCGCGCCGCCCGCGGATGCCGGCTTCGCGATCGGCACCTCGAAGGTCTGCTTCTTCTTCAGCGTCGAGACCGGGATCATCGGCTCGAGGAAGACGACGTTGCCCTTCCAGTAGCCCATGATGAGCGACGCCGTGAACTTCCCGCCGGACGTGTCTGCCTTCGGCCACGAGTGATAGCCCATCGCGTTCACGCAGAGCTCGGGCTTCCCATAGCCCTCGGGGATCTTGTCCGCCTTCGGCATCGTCTTGTCGGCGCGGCACTCGATGGCGTCGATCTCCGCGCGCGTGCCGCGCAGGAAATGGAAGTCGAAGTGCGGCTCACCGTACGGAGTGGGCCCGTGGCCAGCCGGGAGCCAGTTCGCGCGCAGGTGATGGAGCATCGTCTGCTCCTTCGCGACGTCGGGCATGTCGAGGACGAGGTCGTCCTGGAAATCGTGCGACTTCGGAGCGGCCGTGAACCCGGTCAGCGAGAAGACGACCCCGACGCTCGCGACGGTCCCGTCCGCCTTCACCTTCGCGAAGCTCTTCGCAGTACCGGAGAACAGCGTCCCGCTCTTGCCCTCGACGACGGTCAGCTCTTCTTCCTCCGCGCCCGCGCTGTCGGCAGCGCCGCCGTCCGCGAGCGAAGGATCGACGCCGTCGGCGGCCTTCGTCGCCGCGCACCCCGCCGTCATGAATCCGAAAGCTGCCGCAGAGACACCTGCGACGAGACCGAGCACTGCAGAGGTTTTCATGAGCCGCGGCGCTTCGTAGCGCAAAGATCCGCGGATTCAAGGAACGATGACGGCGCGGAACCAGAAATCGAGCGGGCCGGATCTTTCCGAGTCTGTCAGTCCCGAGCGGCGCTCGTCGTGGGGTCCTGCGCGCCGGCTTCGGCGCAGCACCGGAATCCCGTCGAGTAGTCGTGATAGTCGTGCGCGTGCGCCGTCGTCCGGTACTGGCAGCCGTCGCCGTTGAGCGCTGTATCGAGGTAATAGCCGCCGGCGAACGTCCCGCGCGGCGACGATGGGTCGGTCTTCACCCATTCGTGGAGGTTCCCGACCATGTCGAGCGCTCCGTAGCCGTTCACGCAGGCCTCGTGCGATCCCGTCCGCGCGAGCGCTCCGTCGACCTGCCCGAGGCGAGGATCGTTAAGCTGCGTCCAGACGCTCGGCTCGACGGAGGCCGGGCGCGTGCTGGCCTTTGCCGTCGCCGGCACACGCTTCGTGTTGCCCGGCGCCGAGCGATCGGTCCGGCGCTTCGACGGCTTGTCCGTCTTCGTGGCGACCGATCCTCCACGCGTGGCGCGCTTCTTCGTCGTCTCGGCCGCGCGGCCCTTCGTCGTGACGTGCGCCTGGCGGCCCGGCTTTGCAGCCTTCGCGGTGGCCGTTTGCTTCGTTTGCTTCGTCCCGGTACCGCGCGCCGGCGCGGAGGTCTTCGAGCCCGCGATCGGCGCGGGCTTGCTCGGCGGCGCGCTCGCGACGGGATCGGTGAGCGCCCGCAGGCCGAAGACGGCCCCAACGGCGCTCCGTCCGGTGTCGTGGCAGACGCCCGGGCGCCGTGCATCGCCGTACGGAAACGTAGTCTTCGCCGGGCCCATACACGCCGTCTTCCACTCGGCGTGCGTGCAGAGGCGCTTGCCCGATGCTGCGCACGCGTCCTCCGCCTGGACCTCGCTGATGAACGCCTGCGGAAAGACGTCGGGCTCGCTCACGGCGCGTACCGTGTGCCCGTCCACGGGGAGCCAGTGCGGGTACGGCTTCTCGTTGCCGCCGCTGTCCACCTCGACGAGCGACGCCTCGTACTTGTCGACACAGAAGCGTGCCTCGCCGTTCTCGACGAGGACCATGTTTCGCGGGCAGGGCGACGGCTCGTCACCGAGCGCGAGCTCGCTCGAAGCCTCGACCTCGCCATCCGCGTCGGCGACGTCGTCTTCGTCGTCGAGCTGCTCGGCGCCGGCATCGGCGGCATCGCGGGAAGCGCCCGCAGTCGCCGGCGCACGCGAGCCCGGACCGCATGCGGCCAGCGTCGCCGCGAGCACGACGCCGAGGACGAAGAACGGTCGGCGCTGCATCGGCTTCGGCTGCATCGTCCGGCCCCTTTAGCGGAGCGAACGGCGCGCCGCCATCAGCGCGTCAGGCTCCCTTTGCGGATCGCCGCCATCGGAAGGTCCTTCCATTGCGCGTCCGAGAAGGCCGGGAGCTCGCCGCGAAGATACGATTCGAGATCCGGCAGCGAGTCGGTCCCCCAGAACAGCTCCTCGCCCACGAGGACGGAGGGGACGCCGAAGACGCCGCGCTGGACGGCCGTGTCGGTCGCCGTGCGGAGCCGCTCCTTCGCTTCCGGCGTCTGCGCGGCCGTGACGAGCGCCGGTCCATCGAAGCCTGCGTTCGAGAGGATGCGCCTGACGGCGTCGGGCCTATCGATCGCCTCGCGCTTCGTCCACGCGGCGAAGAAGAGCGTGTCGATGATCGCGTCTCTCGTCTCCGGCGCGTTCGGCAGCGACGCTACCCGGAGCGCCACGAGCGGGTTGAACGGATGCGCCGGAGGCGGGGACAGCGATGCGATGCCGAGCCGGTGTGCCTTCCGGGCGATGTCCTTGAACAGATACCGCCGCTTCGACGGGATCTCCGCGGGCCCCTTCTGTCCGTGCGTATCGAGGAACGCTGCGAACAAGACGGGCACGGGCTCCACGACGCGCCCGCATCGCTTCGCGACGTCGCGGATCTGCGTCCACGCGAGGAATGAGTAGGGCGAGACGAAATCGAAATGGAAGAGGAGGGGAGCCGTGGCAGACATCGACCCTCGCTCATCATCCAGCGTGGGCGCGGGCGCAAGCTGGACGGCGCGGCGCCGACGTTCGATCCGACGGTGGCGGAGCCGGGGGGATCTTCACGAAGAAGCTCTAGCGTTCGTACACGTTCACCTCGGAGGCGCGCGGTCGTAGGCCGCCCGCGGCGGGAATGGCGAGCAGCTCCTCGAGCGATCGATCTTCGTTCGCCACCCGCGAGATCTCGAGCAGCACGCGCTTGGCCTCGGCGGGGCTCGCGTCGCCGATCGCGGAGTCGATGCGGGAGGAGGCGGCATCGAGCGCGGCGAGCGTTCGCGATCGCGCGATGTCGCGCTCGCGCCACGTCGCGCGAAGGCGCGCTTCTTCACCGAGCTTCTCACGCTCGTCCTGGAGCAGCGCGGCGACGCCTTGGCGGACGCGCAGGTCGGGGTGATCGAGGAGGGGAAGGAGAGCGGCCGCGCTCTCGGTCTCGTGCGATTGACGGAACGTGTGCAGCACCGGGCGATATTCGCCGCTCTGGACGCGCGCCACGTTGATCCGAGCGGAGAGGAGGTGTGTCGGCGCGACGGAGTAGAGGACCGAGATCACGGCGAATGCATCGAGCTGCCGCCGGACGAGCCACACGAACGTCTTTCGCTCGCGGAGCTTCCACGCGACGAGGACGACGCCGCAGACGACGAGTGTCGTCCCGAGGATCCCGACGATGCGGAGATCGGACAGGCCACTCTTGGCGATGTGGATCGCGATTCTCCGATACGTCCCGAGCGCGAGCACGAGCCCTTGACCCATCCATGCATACGCGAGCGTGCGCGCGGTCTTCGCCCGGTCGTCGTGCGCGAGCGCACCGCGGAACATGACGCCGAGGACGGCGGTGAGCATGAGCAGCGCGACCGTGAGCCAGAACGCCCCTGCGTGCGCGTATTTCTGCGTGTCCATCCCCGCGGGCGGCGAGCCGCTCCAGAGGTACGTCGCGTCGAGCACGTTGTACGCGAGGAAGAGGAGGTTCAAGCCGACGAGGGCGTTCCGCGCGACGAGCAGCGATGTCGTCGTCGACTCGCTGGACGTGGGAGCGTCTTCTCCGCGCGCGACGAGCCGGCAGGCGGGGCGGACCAGAGCGATCCCCGACGCGAGCGCAAACGTCCAGAACACGATCCGTCCGATGGAAGGGAAGGCGACGACCCTGGCGATCGCGGTCCAGGCCACGTCGACGCCATGCGCGACGACCGGGTTTGCGAGGGCGAACACGGCGAGGAAGAGCGCGACGAGCGCCGCGGGGACGGCAATGGGAAGGACGGACATCCTGCCGAGCCTCGACCGATCGGCGATGCGCCGGACTCCCGCCGCCACGCCGACGATCCTCGATGCGAGCTTCGGGACCATGCTCATGGTCGCGACCGCGATCGCGGGGACGAAGGCGCTCCGCGCGCGGAGTACGACGACGAAGGCAGCGACGAGCGCGAGCCCCGAGAGGACGGTCGCCGGCGTCGGATCGAAGAGGCACCGACCGATCACGAGCGCGAGCAGTCCGACGACGACACCCAGCCGCATCGACCGGCGCCAGGCCCTCGCGCCTATGAAGAGGAGGAGGGGGACGGAAAGGAAGAGGAGAGCGAGCCCGAACCCGCCGCTCGCGAGGCGCCCGCCTCCCCAGAAGGCGACGTCCGCGAAGATCGCGAGGCCGAGCGCCGCGCCGAGCTCGACGGGCCGAAAGGCGCGCGGCTTCGCTCTCGTCTTCGGCGGCGGCGGCGGGGGCATCGGCCCCGCCCACGCGCGGTACGGCGGGTTTGGCCACAACGGATAGTGGCCCCCGTGATGCAGATCTCCAATGGGTTGAGGG
>JAEXCN010000496.1 GCA_023402175.1 Pseudomonadota bacterium
GCCGTCTGCCGTCTCGACTTCGTGCCCGGCATCACCGAGCACGGCCTCGAGCGTGAAGCGCATCGAGGCTTCGTCGTCGATCACGAGAACGCGCGCCATCGGAGCTTCCTATCTCGATCCACGCGGAACGACGAGGCGGAAAGCCCGCCGAACACCGAAGAGCGTTCTCACGAAGGGACCTTCTCGACGACGCGAGCGAATGCGGGTGCCGGGTCGGACGGAGCCGGCTCGTGGACCTTCGAAGGCGCTGCGTCGATCTTCGCGGCCTTAGCCGCTTCGATTGCCATTCGGCAGGGGTTCGGGAGCTTCTGCCGGGAGGCCAGCCCGGAGCACGACGACGGCAGGACCACCGTCGCGGTGGTGCCCCGACCGGAGGTGCTCTCGAAGCGGAGCGTGCCGCCGTGCTGCTCGATGATCCCGCGAGCGATCGCGATCCCGAGGCCCGAGCCGCCCTCCTTCGTCGTGTAGTAGGGCTTGCGGATGCGAGCGAGGACGTCGGGCGTCATGCCCGCGCCGCGGTCCATCACGCGCAGGACGGCAGCGCCGTCACCGCAGCTCTTCGCGATCTCGAGCGTGACCGTCGACCCGCGCGAGGAGGCCTGCATCGCGTTGAGGACCAGGTTGAGGAGCGCCTGGCGGAGCTTCTTCGCGTCCGCGTCGAGCGACAGCTCGCGGCTGCCGCGCACCTCGATCGTGACGCCGGCGTCGGCGGCGCGCGTCTCGAGAAGGAGCGAGAGCTCCCGCGCGATGTCGTACGGCCTCGTGGGCGCGACGTTCAGATCGTCGAGGCCGCGCGAGAACGAGAGAAACCCGTCGACGATCTCCTGGAGGCGCTCGGCCTCGGCCGCGACGATCGCGAGGCGCTCCTTCATCTTCGCGTCTTCCGCGCTGCGCGCCATGTGCTGCGAGAGGCCCTTGATGGCGGCGAGCGGGTTCTTCACCTCGTGCGCGAGGCGGGCTGCAATGCCCTCGAGCGCGCGCGTGCGGCCCTCGTTCTCGTCGCACAGCTCCTCGCGGCTCTCGGCGAGCTCGAGGGTGATGCGCTCGTACGCTCCCGTGATGGCCTTGCCCATCTGGTAGACGGCGACGATCGACATCATCGCGCTCGCGAACGCGATCGCGACGTACTCGCGGGTCGCGAACGGCATGCTGCCAATCGCGAGCGGCGCCGGGAGCGTGCAGCTCCGGGAGAACCACGCCATGGCGCCGAAGACGAACAGGAACTTCAGCGCGATGTGCCGGCGTCGGTGCTGGAGCGCCGGGTTGAGCGCGACGCCCATGAAGAACGGCACGAGGCTCAAGACGAGCGGGCTCGCGAGGCCGCCGGTGTTCGCGATCGATGCGAGCACCGCAAGGCCGCCGACGAACAACAGGCCGCGGCTGCGGTGATCGTCGCGCTCGAAGCAGAGCAGGCACGTGATCGCCGTCACCGACGAGAGCGTCTGGATCGCGAGCCGCTCGCGCGGGAAGTCGCGCGTCGCGAGGATCCCGATCACCAGCAGGTGGAAGGGCACCGTCATGGCGAGCCGCCATCGCGACGCCATGCCCTTCATCTCGGAAAATACCCGGCGACGAACGGCCTCGAAACGGGCGCTCGTGTTCTCCAGTTCCGCGTTCGTCATGCTGCGTTGCCAGAGCATACCGCGATATTCCCGTCGGATCCGATGCTCGCGGGAAGGAACGCGTTGCGATCCGGCGGAATTCTCTGGGCATCGGCCGCAGCGCGTGCACCGGCCGACCGCGCGGACCTGCTCATCCGTGCGGTTCGCCGCCGGCCCACGCCGGAGTCGCGAGCCGGGAGCTCAGCGCTTGCGCCGGCGGATCGCGCCGAGCGCGACCGCCGCGCCGAGCACGCCCCAGGCCCACGATGCTGCCGCGCTCGGTCCGGACGCGGCGCAGCCGCTGGTCGACGCCGGCGCTGCTGCCGGGGTAGCCGGTGCGGGGGCCGGAGGAAGGCAGAAGCTCGCGCGGCACTCGTAGCCTTCCGGGCAGCTCGACGCGGCGGCCTCGTTGCACTTTCGCGAGCAGACGAACGTCCCGTCGTCGGAGTCGACGCAGACGCCGCTCGAGCATTCCTCGGCGGTCTCGCACGTCTCGCCGAGCCCACGTCCTGAAGGCGTCGTCGTCGGGCCGCTGTCCTTGGCGCCGGCGTCCTTCGACTTCGGCTGCGGCGGGGGCTTGTACGCCGTCCAGGTCGGCTCCGGATAGAGGTCCCAGTTGTTCGAAGCCGTCTTCGCGACCTCGAGGACGAAGTCGCGGTGCGCGTCGAAGCGCGTGTAGACCGAGCCCAGGCAAGACGAGCCGTCGTCGCTCTCGCCGCCGCGGGAGAGAACGCCGAACGACACCGGCGCCCCCTTGTCCAACGATGCGAGCTCGTACGCGCTCGAGCCGCTGTCCCCGGAGCAGGTGCCGTCGCCGCCGACGAACTCCTTCGCGTTGAACTCCTTCGGACACGCCATCGACTCGGACCCCGGGATGCAGAGCACGCTGATGGGCTTGCTGATCCGTCGGGTGCCGCTGCCGCCCGTGTTCGGCCCGGTGTTGCCGTAGCCGATACCCCTGAAGGACGGCGAGTACTGATCCGGATCCCACATCAGGTATTGGACGCCGGGCGTGATCGGCTTGGTGACCGTGTCCGGGATCGACGTGCTCAGCACGAGCAGCGCGATGTCGTTCCCGCAGATGTGATCGTCGTCCGGGACGTGGACCGACTTCACCGAGTACCAGCCCTTGCTGTCTCCATCGAACATCTGCGTGTTCGTGGTGACCTTGAAGGGGCCCTTGGCGCTGCCGAACGTCGGGTTCTTCGAGCAGTCGATCAGCTGTGGAGAGTCGCTGACGCAGTGCCGAGCGGTCGCGACGACGTTCGGAAGGATGAGCGCGCCGGAGCAGATCCCGCTGCACTGAGAACCGATGCAGACGCCGAGGGCGAACTTGTCCGTCGTGTCCGTCGACCCGCCCTGGATCGCCTGTGCGGTGGCGCCCGTGCTCTCGCCCTGACGCGAGGCTGGCTCGGTCGAGCACCCGCTTCCAGCGAGAACACTCGTAACGACCATCGCCCCCGCGACAAGCCAAGCCAACCGCATGCGAACCAGCCTCCGGATTTCCTTCGTCATGCCACACCTGGGGGACGAAGGGAGGCAGAGTGTACGAGCCGAATTCGATCCGGCAAGCCGCGTGTCGAGCATCCCGGTCGTTCCGGCGCCGGCGGAGGATTGCGCAAGGCGCGCACCCCGACCGTTGCCGCCGAGCCGTCCGATGGCGCTCTGCGTCAGCCGCGAAATTCGCAGCATTCTTGGCCCGACCGATCGACCCGTGGCCTTCTCCCGGTGCGCGGAGGCTGCATACATGAGGAAGGTTCTTGGCAATCTCGTTGGTTTGGGACTTCTGCTGACGACGGCGGTCGCCGCGGCGCAGCAGCCGACGGACACGCAGGCGCCCCCGCCTGCGGGCGCCGGGACGGATCAGAACGCGCAGCCGCTCCCTCCCCCGAAGCCCGCCCCGATGACGGCGACGGTGTCGACGACGACGACCACCGAGACGGCCAAGAAGGACGACGGCATCACCGACCACGAGAAGGTCGTCGGCAAGTTCGGCGTCATGTACTTCGGCGTGACGCAGCAGCCGATCGGCACGGGCGCTGCGGCGAACGTCGGTCGCGGGACCGTCCAGACGCCGGTCATCGGCGCGCGCTACTGGTTCCAGGAGCGCATGGGCATCGATGTGGGCCTCGGCTTCAACTTCTTCAGCTCGTCGCGCTCGGTCCAGGCGAACGGCCAGCCGGAGCAGTCGACCGACGGCCCCGCGGTCCTCGCCTTCGCGCTCCACGGCGGCCTGCCGCTCGCGTTCGCATACGGCAAGCACTACAAGTTCCTGCTCGTTCCGGAGCTGAACATCGGTTACGCGACGCAGACCGAAGCCGCCCAGAACGTCCCGGCCGGCGCTGCGACGCCACCGGACATCCATCGCACGGGCTTCCGCTTCGACGTCGGCGCGCGCGTCGGCACCGAGATCCAGTTCGGGTTCATCGGCATCCCCGAGCTCGCGCTGCAGGCGTCGGTCGGCCTCAACTTCCGCCGTCAGGTCTGGCACGCGAGCCGCGACGCGAACGCGGCGGCCGGCGTCCCGAACCCCGAGTCGTCGTCGGACGGCCAGACGAACTTCGGCACCACGGTCCAGAGCGACCCGTGGGCGCTCTTCGTCAACAACATCTCGGCGATCTACTACTTCCCGTGATCGTGAGCCCGGCGTGAGAAGCTTTCCCTCGAACCGGTCTGCTACGCTTCGGGCTGCAGCGGGAGGCGCCATGCGGAATCACACGCGGCACTGGGCCATGCTCGCGATCGTCGTGAGCGGAGGCGTCTTCGCCTGCACCGGCGGCGGCGGCCCGCTTGCCGACGCGATGAGCACCTGGGAATCGTCGCCGAGCTCCGTCGAGCACGCGGCGAGCACGCACGAGGCCGCTCCCGGATCCCGGGAGGTCGCGCATTCGTCGGAGGAGCCCATGGGCGCCTCCGCCGAGCCCGGGCCCGGCGCTCAGGGCGGAGGCGCCGGTGGCGCCTTCGCCTGCGCGGGGACCTACAGCTGCGTCGAAGCCGGCAAGTCCGACTCCGACGAGATCACGCTCACGGCCGAAGACGGCGTCTGCGCCGTTCGCGTCGGTAACGGCGCGCTCGTGCTCTCCGCGGATGGCTCGCTGCTCTCGAACGGGCAGAACGTCGGAAGCTGGCACGCAACCGCCGGCGGGTTCGTCGTGACCACCGAGGAAGGCTCGGTCGAATGCACGCGAGCTTCCGCCGGATCGGACACCGGAGCCGGCAGCGGCACCGGTCCTGGCACGGGTGGCGGCACCGGTGGCGGCTCGGGCTCGGGTGGAACGAGCTCGCCGCCCACGCGGCGCGACGCGGGCGGCTGAGCTAGGGCGCGAAGTCGGCGCGCGCGTCGGCGGGCAGGAGGCCTGCGCTCCGCCCGCGCTCGAACAGGACGTCGATCGCCTTCCGCACGTCGGCCGGCGCATCGAGCGTGTCCTCGTTCGCGTACATCGCGAGGTACCGATCGAGCGACGCCTTGTCGAGCCCGACGTCCGCGCGCGTCTCGGCGGCGAGGAGCGCGTTCGCGACCTCGTCGGCGTGATCGGCCGCCCAGCGAATCGACGAGCGGCACACGCGCGACACGCGCTCGACGAGCTCGGGCCCGAGATCGCGCCGGATCGCATTTCCGCCGAGAGGCAGCGGAAGCCCTCCCGTCTGCTCGGCCCATGCCTCGCCGATGTCGACGATCTTCGCGGTGCCTTCCCGCTCGTAGAAGAGGCGTCCCTCGTGGATGAGGAGCGCAGCGTCGATGTTGCCGGCCCGGAGCTCCTCGAACGCTCGCGCGTAGGGAGCGATCGGGACGACGACCGGCTCGAATTCCGGAAGGAGCAGACGCAGCACCAGATACGCCGTCGTCCGCAGGCCGGGCACGCCGATGCGCTTGCCGGCGAACGACGAGAGCGGCGCGGCCTTGTCGTTCAGCGCGACGACGACGGGACCGTAGCCGCGACCGACGGACATCCCGTGCGGCAGGAGGAGATGGTCGCGCGCGACGCGGGCGTACTGCGCGATCGAGACAGCGACGACGTCGGTACGTGGGCCCGCGTCCGATCCTTCGGCGCGGCGGTTCAGCGTCTCGGTGTCGGCGCGCTCGGCGGTGAACGACAGTCCTTCGGTGTCGACCTTGCCCTCGAGCAATGGCCAGAACATGAAGATGTCGTCGCTGTCGGGCGAAAACGCGAGGCGGATCGGTTCGGGGCGCGAGGGCATGGGGCTGCTCATTTGCACTCGAGGTTTCGGAGAGCGTCGATCTCGGCGACGAGGTCCGGGTCGTTCACGAGGGCTTCGATCTTCGTGTCCTCGATCCCGAGGCTCGGCATGTTCTCGGTCGCGCGCAGATAGAACCAACCGCGATCCCAGACGGAGAGCGTGGCCTGACGCCAGCACGCGTCCTCGCTGAGCAGCGCGTACGCGTCGGGGTAATCGGTGTGCGCCATCGCGAGATAGCGCTCGATGTACCAGAGGAACGTGAGGATGCCGTCGCGCTCGCTCGCCTTCTTCCCCGCGTAGCTCTCCTGGAACGCGAGCGCCGATGCGAGCGAGTTGACGTACTGCGTGGCTTCCTCGAGGAGGAAGTTGTAGCCCTGGTCGCCGCTCTCGAACGTCGAGTCCGTGGGGTCGCCGTTGAGATAGACCGGCGCGTACATGTCACAGCCCGCGGAGGCGGTGCCCGAGGCGCACGCCTTCCGCTTGGCGTAGTGCGCGTCCTTCTTGATCAGGCTGCGCGCGAACGTCTTGCCGCCGCGGCTCGTCGTGTCGCCGCTCTTGCACGTGAACCTGAGATCGTCACGGATCACGTATGCCGCGTCGTTACCGCTCGCCTCGCCGAGATCGTAGAAGTGCCCGCACTCGTGCACGACCGTCGCGGCCTGGCGGAGGACGGCCGAGGCGCTCGACCTATCCTGGAGGTAGCGGTCGATGCAGTTGCCCTCCGACTTCGCGACCGAGCTCGAGAGGCCACCTTCGACGATCGTCCTGCCGAGCGGGAAACGCCGCTCGAGCGCGTCCAGAAAGTAGTCGCTGGCCGTCGAGGAAGAGAAGGTCAGGTCGGACAGGCTCGCGTTCGTGGGAAGCGCCTCGGTGTATTCGTCCTGGGCGCAGCCCGCCTTCTCGGGGTTCGGCGCGGGCGTGTCACCGTCGCCTTCCGCGGGGGCCGCCGTCGACGACGGGGAACCGTCACCGCCGTCCGTCGAAGCGCAGCCGGTGCCCGCGACCGAGCCACACGCGAGCAGACCCACGGCGACCAACCCTGGAAGACTCTTCGGCTTCTCCATGGCTCGCGCTTCATTGCACGGCTGGGGTGGATTTCAAGTGATCCAGGGCGGGAGGCGCAATTTTGCGGACGGCCTGGTGCTAGGGTCGGACCCATGCGCGTCGCGGTCCTCGAGAAAAACGGCGAAAAAGGCTGGTTCGTGCTCGACGGCGATCGAGCCCGGCGGTTCGACGGGTCTCCCTTCGAAGGCGGACGGCTCGGCTCGATCGAGATCCCGTGGTCGGCCGCGGATCTCCGCGCGCCCGTGCGTCCGTCGAAGATCGTGTGCATCGGGCGCAACTACGCGGCCCACGCCAAGGAGCTCGGCAACGACGTCCCGAAGGAGCCGCTCCTCTTCTTCAAGCCGCCGTCATCGGTCGTCGGCCCCGGCGGAGCCGTCGTCCTTCCGAAGGAGTCGGAGCGCGTCGAGCACGAAGCCGAGCTCGGGATCGTGATCGGCCGAAGGATCCGCCGCATCGCACGCGAGCAGGCGATGCAGGCCGTCTACGGCTACACCTGCGCGTGCGACGTCACCGCGCGCGACCTCCAGAAGAAGGACGGCCAGTGGACGCGCGCGAAGGGCTTCGACACGTTCTGTCCGGTCGGCCCGTGGATCGAGACCGAGCTCGATCCTGCGAACCTCGCGGTGAAGTGCGTCGTCGACGGCGCCGAGCGTCAGTCCGGGCGCACCTCGAGCATGATCTTCGACATCGCGACGCTCATTGCGTACGTCAGCGCCGCGATGACGCTCGAGCCCGGTGACCTCATCCTCACCGGTACGCCGGAAGGTGTCGGGCCTCTCGCCCCGGGGAACAAGGTCGTCGTCTCGGTCGAAGGCATCGGCGAGCTCGGATTCGGAGTCGTCGGCGGAACGTGACCCGTCCGAAGCTCGCGGCGTTCGCGGTCGTCACGTTGCTCGCGATCGCGGGCGTCGTCGCGGCTGTGCGGACGTCGAGAGGCGACGCCCCGTGCGGCGCCGGCTTCACGCGCGCCGGCCATCGCTGCTGCCCGACGCCATCGAGCTCGATCGAGCCGGGAAAATGCGTCTTCCAACAGGGAAGCACCTGCCCCGCTCCGCTGATCCTGACGGATCACGGCTGCGACGAGGCCGAGCGCGACGTCGTCGAGGTCCCCGCGACGACGGTGATCGTCGGGCCGGCGGACTGGGAAGCCGAGGGACGCGTCTCGCCGCGCACGGTGCGGGTCGAAGCGTTCGCGATCGATCGCCTCGAGGTATCGTCGGGCCGGATGTGCGAGGCGTACGCGGGGAAGCGCGAGCGCTTTTGCGACATGCGCGATCGAGCGCGGGCTGCTTCCGGCATCTCGTTCGCCGAGGCGCGAGGCTACTGCGCATCGAAGGGCGGACGTCTGCCGACCGACGACGAGTGGCTCGCGGCGGCGGGCGGCGACAAGCCACGACGTTATCCGTGGGGCGACACCGGCGCGGTCTGCCGGCGAGCGGCCTGGGGCCTCGATTCGGGGCCTTGCGGCGAAGACGCGGATGGTCCCGACACCGTCGGAGCTCATCCGGAAGGCGCGACGCCGCTCGGCATCCACGACCTCGCGGGGAACGTCGCCGAATGGGTCGAAGCTCCGTGCCCCGAGCCGAGGAGCGGTTGTCCTCGCATTGTCCGCGGCGGGTCGTGGAAGACCCGGCTCGCCACCGAGCTTCGGACGTGGCTGCGCCGCGAGGTGACGATCGGCGGAGGCGACGTCACGGGCGACCCGACGATCGGCTTTCGCTGCGCCTACGACCTGGCGCCGCGACCGTGACCTCGAGCCACTGAGCGGGGCTGACCGGGGTCGTCTTGCCGCCCACCCGGTTGGTGAACGAGCGGACTACCTTCCGGCGTCCACCGGAGTACGCTGTTCCGTCCCATGACATGCGCTTTGCTCAGCATCGGGACGGAGCTCACGCGAGGAGAGCTCGTCAACACCAACGCGGCCTGGCTCGCGGCCTGGCTCACCGAGCTCGGCTTCGAGGTCGTCGAGCAGTGCGTCGTCGACGACGACAAGGGCCGAATCGTGAGCGCGCTCGAACGGCTCGCCCGCGGGTCGAAGATCATCGTCTGCACGGGCGGTCTCGGCCCGACGACGGACGACCTCACGACCGAGGCCGTCGCCGCCGCGATGGGCGTCGGCATCGAACGCGATGAAAGCTCGCTCGACCACATCCGCCGGCGCTTCGAGAAGCTCGGTCGGACGATGACGGAGTCGAACGCGAAGCAGGCCGATTTCCCGGCTGGCGCGACCGTGCTGCCGAACCCGATCGGCACGGCTCCCGGGTTCATGGTGGAGCTCCGCGGTGCGCACGCGTTCTTCATGCCGGGCGTTCCGCGCGAGATGAAGCGCATGTTCGAAGACCACGTCGTCCCGCGCATCCGCGAGATCGCGCCGAACGACAGCCACCAGATCCGCTATCGCACGTTCGGCCTGCCGGAGAGCGCCGTCGGCGAGAAGCTCGCGGGCGTCGAGGCGGCCTTCCCTGGGATCACGCTCGGCTACCGCGCGCATTTCCCGGAGATCGAGGTGAAGATCCTCGCGCGCGGCGCCGACCGCGGATCGGCCGTGGATCTCGCCGAGCGCGCATCGGCGGAGGTCCGCACTCGCCTCGGCGAGGTCATCTACGGCACCGGCGAGGACACGTTCGCCGGCGTCGTCGGCCGCGCGCTCCGCACGCGAGGGTGGTCGCTCGCGATCGCCGAGTCGTGCACGGGCGGCCTCGTCGGCCATCTCCTCACGAAGGAGCCCGGCGCCTCGGACTTCCTCTTGCTCGACGCGGTCACGTACGCGAACTCGGCCAAGCAGGCCGTCCTCGGCGTCGACGAGGACGCGCTTCGCGGTCACGGCGCGGTCAGCGCCGAGGTCGCGACGCGGATGGCCGACGGCGCGCGGCGCGTCTCCGGGGCCGACGTCGCGCTCGCGATCACCGGCATCGCGGGACCGACGGGCGGCTCCGACACGAAGCCGGTCGGCCTCGTCTACCTCGCGGTGTCGACGCCGAAGGGCACCGTGGTGAAGGAGCAGCGTTTCCCGGGCGAGCGCCACTGGATCCAGACGCTCGCCGCATACGCGGGCCTGTCGATGGTCCGCGCCGCGTGCAAGAACTGCTAGCGCCTACAACGGCGCAACTCATTGACGAGTGCCGTAGCTCGTAGAGGAACGGGACGAACGCGGCGCTCATGGAATGGACTCGCCCGGCTGCGCGCGCCCGTCCAGCTGCTTGCGTGGCCGAGGAGCGCAAGCTCGCCGGGGTCTGCTAAGGAGAGGCGACGCCATGAACGTCGTGGCTCCGAGCGACATGCTCACCTCCGCGGCCGACCTAGGGTCGGCCATCCAGAGCGTCGTCGCTGGGCTGCGTCCCTTACCATCCTGCGTCGAGGTCTCGGATTGTCTTTGAGGCTGCGCGGGACGCGTGCTGGTCGATGGGCGCTGGCGAGCGCGGCCGGGCTCGTCATCGTGTCGTGGGCCATGGCGGCGAGCGGGGCGCCTTTCGATCTTCTCTGGTCCGCACCGGCCGGGTGTCCGTCCCGCGAGGAGATCGTCGACGCGACGCGGGCGCATCTCGGAGAGTCTCCCTCCGAAGCTTTGCCCGAGCTCTTCGTGCAAGGGACCGTCCGCGCGGTCCGCGGAGGATTCACGGTCACGCTCGCGCTGAAGGACGCATCCGGCCATCCCCTGGGCGAGCGGGAGGTGCGTGTCGAACAGCAGAGTTGCAGGGCCATCGAAGAGCCCACCTCGGTCGTGCTTGCGATGATGATCGCGGTTGCCCGCCCACGCGTCGAGGAGCGCGGTCCTCGGGAAGAGCGCGTGGAGACGCCCCCGGCCTCCGCGCCGGAAGCGATGATCAGTCCCGCACCGGCACCGGCGCCGGCGCCGGCATCCGCCGCGGTGCCACCGCCTCCTCCGCTCTCGGATCGGCTCCTTGTCGCTGCGGCGGGCGTCGGTTCGATTGGCATGCTCCCCAACCCTGGCCTCGGCTTCGCCCTTCGTGCGATGTATGCGCCGAGATCGATCGTCTTGGTCGGGCTCGAGGCGAGTTTCGAAGCCGGCGGCTCCGTCCGTTTCGCGAACGGGGAGGTCGGCTTTCAGCTCTTCGGCGTCTCGGCTCGCCTGGGCGTGTCGGTGGTCCGCACGGCGCGGTTCGAGCTTATCCCGACGGTCGGCGCGCGAGGAGGTGCGCTCCGGGCGCTACCGACCGGCCTCAAGGCCGTGGACGACCAGATCCGCGCCACGATGCTCGCCGGGCCCGGTGCGCTCGTACGCGTCGAGCTCGGTCCCGGTTGGTTCGTCGACGCTCTTCCGGAGGTCGAGGTCGCCATCGTCCGCGACCGCTTGCAGATCCGCAACGGAACCAAGCTCTACAGTATTCACCGGCCGAGTCTCTTCGACGTGCGGGTGTCGCTCGGGCTCGGCTACGAGTTTCGCTAAAGCGACGTGCGAGGTCAGAAAAAACGCGCGGCGCCAGCACTCACCGGAATGTGCATGCCTCGCTCGTTCGCGTAGTCGCCGTTCGGGAAGCCGCCGGCGACGTAGCTCCCGCGATGACGGCGATCGAAACGCTCTTCTCGGCACACGCCGACTTCGTGTGGCGCAGCCTGCGACACTTCGGGGTGGCGGACGTGGACCTCGAGGACCAGACGCAGGAAGTCTTCCTCATCGCGCACCGCCGTCGAGAGGACTGCGAGGGGCAACACCCGCGATCGTGGCTCTTCGGCATCGCGCGCCGCTGCGCGGCGGCATATCGACGCCGAAGTCATCGCCGTCACGAGCGCCCGGTGGAGGCGTTGCCGGAACGAAGCGACACGCGCGATCCGTCCGTGGGCGCTGAGATCGATCTCCTGAGCCGCGTCTTTGCTTCGCTCGACGAGGACAAGCAAGCGGTCTTCCTCCTCTACGAAATCGAAGAGATGTCCATGCGTGAAGTCGCCGAAGTCCTCCAAATCCCGCTCCAGACCGCCTACGCGCGCTACCACGCCGCGCGACGCGACCTCACGCGCGCACTCGAAGAGGCGACATGAGAGAGGACCGCTCGGATCCGCCTCGCATCGACGAGAACGCGCCCGAAGCGCTGCAGGAGTTCGTCCGCTTGGGGCGCTCGCGCAGGCCAGGCGGCGCGGCGCGCGACCGAATGTCGAGGCGTCTCGCACGAGAGGCGACCGCCTCGTCGCCGACACGCTCGATGCGAAGCGAGCGAACGATCGTGCACTGGAAGTTTGCGCTCGTCGCGCTCGCAGCGGCGGGGGGAGCGTGGTTCTCGTTTCGGGTGTCGCAAGCGACGTCGGAGCCGCTCCCAGCGGACACGGCAGCGCTGGCGACGCCTGTCTCGACGCCGATGGAACCGACGGTGACGCGGACCGCGGAGTCCCATACCGCAGCCGAGGAGGCTCGCTCCGAGGCCGCCGCGATCTCGGTCGACGAGCTTCCGTCCGCCGCGCCACCGTCGGCGCGCGTACAGGCTCCCGTCGCGGCGGCGGGAATGAAGCCATCGGCGACGGAGCTCGAGCTCCTCAAGCGCGCACAAGCCGCGCTCGCGTCGGATCCCGAGCGAGCACTCGCGATCACGAGCGAGCAAGCATGGACGTATCCCTCCGGCGAGTTCGTCCAGGAGCGCGAGGTGATCGCCGTCGAGGCGCTCTCGCAAATGGGGCGGAACGAGGACTCCTTGCGGCGCGCGCTCGCACTCGTGCAACGGTTCCCGCGCACGCCGTACGCGACACGGCTCGAGATGGTCGTCGGCCGTCCGCTGTCGTCGATATCGAATGATGCGGAACCTGCGAATCGCAAAGTCCCCGGGAGCTCGCACGTCGCCGCCCCGAACCCGTGAGCTCCTCCTTGGAGGGATCCGAGATGTTTCGACGTATCGCGCGAATCAGCGCGCCATTGACACTGATTTTATCCGTGACCCTCGTGTGGCTCTCCGGAGGCTGCGGGGTCAACGTGACGATCGCCGAGGTGTACGACGCGTCGCCGCCGGCATTTGCGGAGCCTGACGCCGATACGGTGGTCGCGCCCGAAGCCGGCCTCACGTCGTATTGCCCCTCGAACAAATGCCCAGCGGGCTTCACGACCTGTCCGACCTCCCAGTTCCGGTGCGACGTGAACCTGAAAGCGGATAGGGACAACTGCGGCGCGTGCGGCTTCGCCTGTCCGCCGTCGAGCGTGGTCGAGGTGTACGAATGCGTCGAAGGCCGCTGCGTGCTGCAGTGCACCTCGGAGCTGCAGGATTGCGACGGCATCATCGACAACGGCTGCGAGACGGCACTTAGCGACAACGAAAATTGTGGCGGGTGCGGTAAGAAGTGTCTGGACCCGGCGAAACCTTGCGTGCATCGGAGCGGGGTCTTTGGGGACTACGGATGCGGCTGTGCGGGCGACCTCACGTATTGCAATGGGCTCTGCATCGATCTGAAGTCGGACGACAACAACTGCGGCGCTTGCGGCAACGTCTGCGACCGATCCGGTGACGGGGGAGTCTTGCCGGACTATGCCTACTACGGTTGCGGCGCCAGCAAGTGCGGACAGCTCAAGTGTCTGAGTGGCTACGCCGATTGCGATGGCGATCCTGGCAATGGCTGCGAGACCCGGCTCGATACGGTGAACAATTGCGGCAGCTGCAATAACGCCTGCGGGGCTGGTCAGGATTGCAAGCAACTCCTTTTCGAGCCCCGGCCCGAATGCGTGTGCGCGGAGGGCATGACCTATTGCGACCTCGCCTGTTTCGGGAGCCGCTGCCTGGGGCAGTGCTTCGATCTCGCTACGAGCAAACTCAATTGTGGAGCCTGCGGAGTGGACTGTACCGCGGATCGTTCGGACACGATGGAGCCGGAATGCATAAACGGTATGTGCGTTCCGCGTTGCCTGGAGGGACTCGCCGACTGCAATCGTAATCCTGAAGACGGTTGCGAGGTAAATACCGATCGCGATCCTCGGAACTGCGGCGCCTGCGGCAGAGCCTGCGATGTCGTCGTCGGTCAAGCCTGCGTCGGAGGGCAATGCGTGGTCGAGCCGTGTGACTCGGTCGATGGCGGAGGAGTGACAGCGCGATGAGAGCTCGGTGGCTGATGCTGGCCGTTGGAATCACGGCGTGCGCTTCGACGGACGCGCTGTTCGTCGAGGACCCTCCCGAGGGGCAACGCATCGGGTCCAATCCGGCCGACGGTGGTTCGGACGTCGCGTCGATTGACGCCGACGCTGGGCCGTGTGGCGACTGCGAGTATTTCCCCGAGGAGTGTACTCCTGACGCCTTCTGCCCGAACGGTCCGTTCGACCCGAGCACGCCCGGCGGCGCCGTCGACTTGCGGACGGAGATCAACGTCATCCGAGGCCGCTCCGCGAACGACGTCTGGGTCGGCGGCGCGCTCGGGGCGCTCGCCCACTTCGACGGTACGTCGTGGACGCGCTCGGACCCCGGTTACCGAGAGACGATGCGAGCGCTCTGGCTGCGCGACTCCGAAGAGGTGGCCTTCGGCACGCTCGATCGCATCTACGCGCGTGGTCTCGACGGCCCCGACGCCGGCGCTGCTTCCGCCGGTGGCTGGACGCTCCACGAGCCGACGGCCCCGGCCGACTACACATCGAATGCGGCCTATGGCACATCGCATTCGCTCTTGCGATTCGAGTCCGCGTGGTCGGCTCCCGGTTCGGAGTCGCTCTGGTGTGCGACGCGCGCGACGGAGCCGGGCAAATCGAGCGGCCTCTGGCGCCTCCGCCGATCCACGTCTTCGACGTTCGCGATCGACGTCGGGGTGGCCCCGGCTATCTGCAAGACGCTCCCGTGCAGCCAAATGAAGGCCATCCACGGAGCCTCCGCGAACGAGCTCTGGGCAGTGGGGATCGCGGGGGCGACGGTGCATGTCACGAACGCCGAGAGTGACACGCCGAGCGTGAAGGCGTTCGACAGCCGCACGTGGGACGCCCTCCATGGCGTCTGGGCTGCATCCGCGTCGGAGGCGTGGGCGGTCGGCGCGCTGGGCACGATCCGACACTACACGGGGGATCCGCTCTACTGGGACGTCGTCTCGGACGTCCCCACGACCGAGCATCTCAACGCGGTATGGGGCTCGTCAGCCTCCGACGTCTGGGCCGTGGGCGATGCTGGCGTCGTCCTTCACTACGACGGCAAGGCCTGGTCGCGCGTGAAGGTCGCTGGGCTCGGGGCGCGTCGCCCAGACCTCAGCACCGTCTGGGCCGCTGGACCCGGTCACGTCTGGATCGGAGGCCACGGGGTGATTCTCTCGCTTGGAGGAAAGCCATGAGGGCTTCGTCGATCTTCGCCTGCGTAGCGGGGTGCGCCGCTGCCGTCTTCGCGGTGGCGTGCGCCGCGTCTGGGACCGACGCCAAGGATGCGCCTCAGCCGGACTCGGGTGGAAGCGTGGCCGTGCTCCCGGACGGCGGGTCGGCCGAAAGCGACGCGGATCCTGACGCATCCGTCGACGTACCTCAGTGCAGCGAGGCGGGGTGGTGCGCCACCGCTTTGCCCGACCCGGACCTATCCATGAGAGATATCTCGGTGCTCGAGCATCGCGCCTTCGCCGTCGCAGAGAGCCCGACGCTGGGCGTGAAGGTGCTCGAGTGGGATGAAGCCGACGGCTGGAAATACATCGACGACGGCAGCCAGAACGAATTTGGAATTGGCGAGTTCGTGGGGAAGGTCTGGGCGCCGAACGACGACGAGGTCTATTACGGGGTCGATCCGGGATACATCTATCACGGAAAAAGACCCGTTCCGCCGGAGACGGCCTGGTCTTGGACGCGCAACCGTCTCCAGGACGACGACGGGAACCCCGTCGGTCTCGGTCCCGGTGGAAAGGCGCTGTCCGCCATCACGAAGCGTGACGTGATCGGGGTGTGGGGGACGAGCGCGAGCGACGTCTACGCATGGATCGCGAACAGGATCTATCGCTGGAAGAGCGTCGACGGCGGAACGCCAGGCTGGGCCCTGGAGCACGTCGCAGACGATGCCGACCCGGACGAGTATCTGTTCTTCAGTGGCGCCGCCGGTACGGGGCCTGATGGCGTCTGGTTCTCTGGTACCCGGGCCCGAGACAACATTTGGCAATGCGCGCTCGTCGTGCGCAAGAGCGTATCGGAGTATCGAAGGGTCGCGGACGGTGTCCTTCCTCGCCCACAGGGAGCGTGCACGCCGAGAGACGGGACGTTGCTGATCGGAGGATCGGTCGGATGGCTCTCGAGCATCCATGCCCTGTCGCCGGACGGGATCATTGGTCTCAATCACGCCCCTGACATCTTTAGCGGCGTCCGTAACGTGGTGAAGATCTCGGCGAACGGGGACACCTATTCGGTCGCGGTCTCTTCTGTCCCGACACCCTCGAGCGGCAGCTGGCTCTACTCGCTCGCGAGCGTTCAAGAGGGCCTGTGGCTGGGCGGGTGGGGGCGCGTCGTTCGAGGCACCGATGTCTGGGATGGCGGCCGGTACGAGCTCTCGACGGTCGCGCTGCAGGGGCCGCTCAATCGTCCCGTTCTTCAAGTTCGAGGCACGTCCAATACCAATCTCTGGGCGATCGGTGACGATTATGCGCTTCACAAGACGACTCTTTGATCGGCATTTCTCCGTTTCGCTCGTCATCTTCACTTGCCTGGCGACGGCGGGGGCGGCCCTCAGCTGTTCGAGCGACGAGAGCGTCGCGCTCGAAGCGATGGACGCCGGGGCGGACACGTCCGTCACGGACGAGGCCTCGTCCGATGCAGGAGTGCTCGACGCTTCGCCCGGACGCGACGCGGCGTGGTTCGATGGAGGTCCCCTCCCGGTCACGTGCACCGGCTCTCCGTGCGCGACGTCGCTCGTGACGACGCTGGGGGCCACCGACGCCGATCGCGACGAGGGCTTCTGCGCGCTGCTCGAGGACGGCACGGTGGCGTGCTGGGGTGCGAACCGCGCCGGGCAGCTCGGTCGCGGCGATGACGCCGGCACGCTGGACAGCGCGACAGCGGCTCGCGTCGTCGGCCTTTCGGACATCGTCCAGCTCGATCACACATGCGCGCGGGACAAGAGCGGCGGAGTCTGGTGCTGGGGGCCGGCACCGCAAGCTCCGAACGACGCAGGCGCGGCCACCATCGCGCGTACGCCGGTGAAGGTTCCGCTCCCGCCCGCGAGGAGCGTAGCGATGGGAACGGAGGTCGGATGTGCGGTGGTGGACAACGACGTTCTCTGCTGGGGGAAGAACACCTTCGCCCAGCTCGGGCCGCTCGATTCCACTCCTGCATCCGCCGTACTTCCTCCGCGAGCGATCGCGCTTCCTCCCGGCGCGCCGATCCGCGACATCGTCGTCGGCAAGGCAACGTTCGCTTTCCGCGAGGACGGCTCGATCTTGAGCTGGGGCGCCAACCCTCCGCTCGCGCGCGTCTCTCCGCTCTTCCCGGATCCGAATCCCGGCCCGCTCTCGATGGATCGCATCTCATCGCTCGACGTCGCAAGCGACGACGCGTGCGCGACGGCCGGGGGCATCGGCTACTGCTGGGGAGTTTCGCTCGCGACCGTCAAGACGACGGACAGCCCGCGGACGGACCGGGCAAGTCCCGAGCCGGTCGTCGCGCCGGAGCCGCTCGTCCAGATCGCCACGACTCCCGTCATCTTCAAGCCAGTAGGGTTCTACTCCCGGGGCGTCGAGCAACCGCAGCGGTGGTGTGCGGTGGCCGCGTCGGGCGCGGTGTATTGCTGGGGATACAACACGAGCGGACAGGCAGGGGACGGGACCAAGGAGCACGCGTACGAGGCCGTTCGCGTTCAAGGCCTGCCGGTGCCGGCCGCAGAGGTCAAGACCATGCCCGACTCTACATGTGCACTGTTGACGAACGGTAAAGTGTATTGCTGGGGCACGAACTATTACGGGCAGCTCGGAAATGGAAAACCCAAAATCTCGAGTCTCGTTCCGCAGGAAGTTGTATTGCCATGAAACGCATCCGAATGTCTCACGGAGCCGTGGTCGCCGGGCTCGGGCTAGCGCTCTCTGCTGCGTGTATGGGCGCTTGCGGAAATGACAGGGGCGGCGGCTTCGGGCGTCGCGAGGTGAACTTCGAGCAAGACGCCTCCGCCGACGCTCCTGAGTGCAAGGTCCAGTGCTCGCTCGACGGTCGCACGGTCATCGACACCTGCACGGGCAGCGTCGTCGAGACGTGCCGGCCCGAGCTCGCGTGCGGTGCCGGCGTGTGCCAGTCGCCGTGCGCTGCCGCCGCCGCGGACCGGAGCTCGAACGGCTGCGAATTCTATCTTCAGACTCCGCCGTTCATTTTGAGCAATATTGCGCCATCCTGCTATGCGGCATACATCGTCAATCCGTCGACCGATCCGGTCGAGGTGTCGTTCGAGCGCGACGGAAAGGAGATCGATATCTCGAAGTCGATGTTCCGTGCGCGTCCGGGGGAGGCGACGTTGATCCCTCACTCCGGACCCATTCCGCCGAACGAGAGTGTGGTGCTCTTCGTCTCCGACGGCGACCCGACTCGTCCGGCCCTCGACACCGACGTCGTGCCTTGTCCGGAGGGCGTCGTCCCCGCCACCCTCGTCGACAAGGTCCTCGACGGGACCGGCATCGCCTCCTCGTTCCGCTTGAAGACGAACCTGCCGGTCGCCCTCTCGACGATCTTCCCGTTCGGCGGCGCCAAGAGCTACCTGCCTACCGCCACGCTCGTCCTGCCCGTCGCGACGTGGGGGAAGCAGCACATCCTCGTCAACGGTTGGGACAAGACCACGAGGCCCTCCACGCAGATCATCGCGTCCGAGGACGACACCGAATTGACCCTCTTTCCTTCGCGCGACATCCAGGACGGGGCCGGCGTCGTCGGCGGCCCTGCGCGGACGCCGCTTTCGTACCGCCTCGACAAGGGACAAATGCTGCAGATCGTCCAGACGGATGCGCTCACCGGGAGCATCGTCTCGTCGACCAAGCCGACGACGGTCGTCGGTGGAAACAGCTGCTCGAACATCCCGTCGAACGTGGCGGCATGCGATATCTTGGCCCAGCAGCTCCCGGCGTTCGAGCAGTGGGGCTCCGAGTATGTCGGCGTCGGCTATCGGCCGCGCGCGGGCAACGAGCACGAGCCCGTGCCGTATCGCGTCGTCGCGGCGCGGGATGGGACGCGACTCGACTACGATCCCGCAGTGCCGCCCGGCGCTCCCACGAGCATGTCTGCCGGAGAGGTGGTGACCTTCTATTCAGGGACCGGCGAGCCGTTCATCATCCGGACGCAAGACGTCGACCATCCGATCTATCTCTCCGCCCACATGACGGGAGGCGATGCGTACGGGGGCAGCGGTGATCCAGAGTTCGTCAACGTCGTCCCAGCCGGGCAATATTTGAACGCGTATAGCTTCTACGCCGATCCGACCTACGCGGAGACGTCGCTCGTCATCGTGAGAGCCAAGACGCGCGGCGAGTTCAAGGACGTCTGGCTCGAGTGCGCCGGCAATCTGACTGGATTCAAGCCTGTCGGAACGAGGGGCGAGTACGAGTACGTTCGCGTCGACCTCTCGCGTTCGGGCGGTCCGGGCGACAAGTTCGGCGACGGCGTTTGCCAGTATGGCCTTCAGCGCATGCGAAGCGAGGGTCCGTTCACGGCCACGATCTGGGGATGGGATACCTACGCCAGCTACGCCTATCCGGGCGGCATGGCGCAGCGGAAGCTCGTCGAAACGCCGCTTCCGCTCATTCGCTGACGCGAGGATGAGCGAAAGTATCCCTCCCCTGGCGCGTTGGCGTTGGGCGGCTCAGCCCTGGTAGCGTCCTTTTGCGCCGCGGCGGTTCGCGATCAGCGCATTGCGAGGATTTCGGCTGCCCACGTCTTCGCCTGGGCGCACGTGGCGGTCGACGTCCACGTCGTCTGCACCGCGCGCGCTGGGCCCGTGGCGAGCACGAGATCGGCGCCTTTTCGCGTCACGATGAGTGGGCCGAGGTCCTTGCGCTCGAAGCAAAGCGCGTCGGGCGAGTCGATCGTCGCCTTGCCGAGCGTCTTCTTCAGACCCGGAGCGAGCTTCTGGATCGCGCGCTCCGCAAGATTGGGCGCGTCGTAGCGGGAGCGGACCGCGAACGCGAGCTCGTCACCCTTCGTGTACGTCGCGGAACGATCCCCGCCCCAGCCCGCGGCCGCCCGGCGCGCTTCGGCGCTGTCGAGCCACTCCTCGAACGTGAGCGCGAGACCGAGCTCGCCGAACGTGTCCTCGTCATCCAGCTTCCAGCCGGGGCCGAGCGCCTGTGCGGTCGGCGCCGAGATCGCGAGCGCCGGCTCGTGCGACTCCCACTTGTCGACGTGCAGGACCTGCTCGGTCGTCGTCGGCGGCTGACCCCACGCGCGATCGACCATCGGCCAACCGCCCTTCCGCCGGAGCGCGTGAACGAACGCGAGCCCGTCGATGTACGGCGCGATCAGCGTCGTGCGAAGGATGTGCGGCACGTTCTGGATCGTCGCGCCGTTCACGCCGTTTGCCATGAGCTCGCGGAGCATCTCGTCGGGCAGATCGAGCGCGGTGCGCCCCTGGTCGGCCATGACGAAGTCCATCATCACGCTCGTCGCGTCCCCTTCGGCGAGGCATGCGAGCGCGAGGGTCTCGTCGCCCTTTCCCGGCCGGTACGACGAGCGAGATTTGAGGTCCCAGCTCTGATCCTGGAGCGCGTGCACGAGCTCGTGCGCGAGCGTGGCCTGCGCCTCTTTCCCGCGCAGATCGGCCGCGAGGTACATCGTGCCGTTCTTCGGCTCGTAGAACCCCTCGAGCTGCGCCTCGAGGAGCGTCATCATCTCGCCGAGGTAATCGAACGACGGCGGGGCGAACCCGAACATCTGGAGGAGCTGCCCCTCGCGGCGGAGCGCGTCGGCCGGGTACTCGCGGAGCGCCTTGTCCTTGATGCGCGCCACGAGCTTGTCGCGACCGAGCTTCACGCCCGGCACGGGGCGCGATGCCTTCACGCCGCGGATCTCGCTGACACGCAGGAGCGTGCGCGCGACCGCCTTCGATTCCTTCGACGAGAGCGAGCCTTCGGGCGTGTCGGGCGTCGGCTCGGGCGCGGGCCCGCCCGCGTCGGCCATCGCGACCGGCTTCGCGGGAGTCGGCGCGGCGACGGGCTCCTGCTTCGAGCCGCTGCATGCGCCGACCGCAAGCGCGAACGCCAGCGCGGCCCGTCGCTTCATCGGCTGCTCCGGATCGCGTCGATAGCGGCCTTGTAGTCGCCCGTGTTGAAGACCGCATTCCCTGCGACGAGCACGCGCGCGCCCGCGGCGATCGCGTCCTTCGCGGTCTCCGCGGTGATGCCTCCGTCGATCTCGAGGTCGATCGGCAGCCCGCGATCGTCGATCATCTTTCGGATCGCGGCCACCTTCGGCAGGACCTCGCGGATGAGTTTCTGCCCGCCGAAGCCCGGGTTCACGCTCATCACGAGGATCTGATCGACCACGTCGAGCACGTAGCGGAGCGTCTCCTCGCCCGTCGACGGGTTCAACGTCACGCCGGCGCGCTTGCCCAGCGATCGGATGTGGGTGAGCGTCCTATGCAGATGGATGCAGGCCTCGACGTGCACCGTGATGGTGTCGGCGCCGGCCTCGGCAAAGGCGTCCACGTAACGCTCCGGCTCGACGATCATGAGATGGACGTCGAGCGGCAGCTTGGTCAGCGGCCGAATGGCCTTGACCACCATCGGCCCGATCGTGATGTTCGGCACGAACCGGCCGTCCATCACGTCGATGTGGAGCCAGTCGGCGCCGGCCGCCTCGACGGCCGCAATTTCTTCGCCGAGCCGGGCGAAGTCCGCCGAGAGAATCGAAGGTGCGACGAGGATGCGATCGTTCATGCGAGGCACACTGGGCGACGCGAGGGATGAGCCCCTCGGGTGACGAGAGGCGTTGCCTCTTACCACAGCTAGTGTCCTGGTCTTGCACTCGGCGCGGGCTTGCGAAACTCTAGGCTGGCATGCAAACGCGAAAGATCACCAAGGCTGACTTCGACCAGATCGTCGAGGTCATCGACCGTTGGTGGGGCGGCCCGATCAGCACCTTCGCCCATCCGATCTTCTTCTACGAGCTCGGAGACAACGCGCTGATCGTGGAGGAGGACGGTCGACTCATCGGCTTCCTTCTCGGATTCATCGCGATGAAGCAGCCGAAGACGGGGTACGTCCACCTCGTCGGGATCCATCCCGACTTCCGGCGCAAGGGCGTCGGCCGCCTGCTCTACGAGAACTTCACCGAGCGCTGTCGTGCGCTCGGGTGCGAACGAATGAAGGCCATCACGACCGTCGGCTACGAAGGCTCGATCCGCTTTCACGAAGCGATGGGATGGAACGCCGAGGAGGTCGAGGACTACGCGGGGCCGAGTCGCAAGCGGATCGTCTTCACGAAGGAGCTGCTCCCTTCGAAGATCGCGCAGGCCTGATCTCGCCCCTGCCGATCGCGAGCCGCATCCGTCCTACGAAGCGGAGGGCCATCGGCCTCACGTCTGCCCGGTCGAGATGGGCGTCCCATCGAGGTCTCGGGCGTCGTCGCGTCATCGGCGATGCTAGACCTCGAAGAGCTCATGCTCGCTGACCGGACGAAGCGCGCGCCCTCACGGAACAGGACCTCCCTCTTCGGGCTGAGCGTGCTCCTCACGAGCGCGGTGGCCGTTCCGCTCGTTGCTTGTAGCTCCGAGAGCACGCGCGTTCCGTTCTCGACTGCACCGACCGAGACGAACGAGCCGGAGGACACGGCGCCGGCGCCGACGACGAACGCCACCCAGGTCACGCCGAGGAAGACCACCCACGACGCAGGCGGCGCCGCGCCGGACGACGACTGCAAGCGCGCTGGACCGAGCAACCAGTGTGGGGTCGCTCCGCAATGCGGCTGTGCCCCGACGCACACGTGCGACGTCGTCGACTCGCAGGGCTCCGTTCGTTGCATCACCGCCGGCAACGCGCCGATGGGCCATCCCTGCACCGCGACGGCGGGCTGTGCGCTCGGTCTGACGTGCATCTTCGGGACGTGCCATGCGTTTTGCAACGACCCGGCAAAGGCTTGCTCGCAGCCCGGCACGGGGGCGTGCGCTCAGATCGCGACGGCGGGCGGCAGCGCCGTCCCGAACCTCGCGATTTGCCATGTCGCTTGCGAGCTCCACGATCCGAAGAGCTGCGGAGGCATCACCAACGCGGGCATCGGCGTCTGTTACTACGACGGCGAAGGCGGCACCGACTGCCAGGACGGTGGAACCCGCACCGAGAACCAGACCTGCTCAGCCACCGACGCATGCGGTCCGGGTCTCGTCTGCACGACGACGAGCTCGACTAGTACGTGCAAGCGCTGGTGCCGTGTCGGCCAGAGCGACTGCGGGGCCGGGAAGACGTGCACAGGCTTCGCGACCGAGGTCAAGGTCGGCAACGTCGTGTATGGCGCGTGCCCCTGACCTGAGCGTCCAGACCGCTTTACACGGGACATAAAGCGCGCGAAGGTCACGGGTGCGATGTCTTCCGTGAAGCTGCCCGCGGCGCACAAGCGCTCCGAACCGCCCGTCACGATCGCACAGCTCCGCGAGGTCGGGCTCTTCGGCGCGCTCTCCGACGAGTTCCTGGACCACCTCGCGCAGACGCTCACGGTCATGCGCGTGATGGTCGGTGACACGATCTTCCGCGAGGGCGACCCGGCGCGCGAGATGTACGTGGTCCTCGACGGCGAGATCGAGGTCCTCAAGAAGAGCCGCCGTGGGCGTGAGACGCGCGTCGCGATCCTCGGTCCGAACGACACGTTCGGCGAAATGTCGATCATCGACATGCAGCCGCGATCGGCGACGGTGCGGGCGCTCGGATCGGCGAGGCTCCTTCGCATCTCCACCGAGGAGATGGATGCGCTCTACCGGCACGACCTCAAGTCGTACACGCTCATCGTGCTGAACATCGCGCGCGATCTCTCGCGCCGCCTCCGCGTGACCGACGGTCTCCTCGCCGACTTCACGGCGAACGTGCTCGAAGAGTACGTCTCTCAGACGAAGCCGACGCCGAGCAAGCCCTAGTCGACTTCGGCGTCGCCGGCATCACCCGCGTCACCGCCGGCGTCACCCGCGTCGCCGCCCTCGTTCGCCGGCGGCCCGGAGTCGGCGTCCGGATCGGTGCCTGCGTCGCTCGGCATTGGGGCCGGATCGTCGTGACGTGTGCCGCCGTCCGCGGGGCCGAAGCCGCCGCCCGGAGCCGCGTTTTCGCTCTCGGGCGGGTCGAGCGGCGGAAGCGGCTGCGGGTTCAGCGTGCACGCGGCGAACGCGGACACGGTCGCGAGCGCAGCGAGAAGAGGCAAACGACGGACGCGCATCATTCGTCTCCGCCGCCGTCGGTCGCGGCGTCGGCGTCCGCGGGAACCGCCGCATCCATCGATCCGGGCACTTCGGGAGTCGCTCCGTTGCCGCCGCTGCTCGTGCTGCCGTTGTCGTCCGAGGTCGGCACGCCGGTGCGGTCGTCCGGATCGGCGGGGGGAAGTGGCTGCGGGTTGAGCTTTTCGTCACCACCGCCGAGGCATGCGGGCATCGCGTGCAAGAGCACCGCGCCAATCGCGAGCATGGGCAGCCACCGACGAAGCATGGGCCCGATCATGGAAGCACTGCAGGTGCCAGATGCAAACCAAAAGGAAATCCAGTGGCTGGGCGGGGTTGGGCGCATTCGACCACGACACCTTGCGAGACGATGGCCCACGTTGGCACAATCCCGCCATGTCGCCGTCCGAAGAGCCTCCGGCCGTTCGCGTGCAGCACGTCGTGAAGCGGATCAAGGACGGCGCGACGCGGCGGACCGTCCTCGACGATGTCAGCTTCGACGTGGGCCGCGGCGAGCTCGTCGTCGTCCGCGGCCCGAGCGGCAGCGGCAAGACGACCCTCCTCGCGATCGTGGGCGCGATGCTCTCGCCGACGAGCGGCGAGGTCCATCTCGATGGCGAGCCGACGTCCCGTCTCCGTGAGGCTCACCGCGCGGAGATCCGCCGCAAGAAGGTCGGCTTCGTCTTCCAGGACCTGCAGCTCATCGACGGGCTGACAGCGCTCCGGAACGTGCTCCTCCCTCGCGTGCCGGACGGCGTCACGCGCGCTGACGAGGAGCGCGCCCGCGAGCTGCTCGAGCAGCGCGGCCTCGGCGCGCTCGCGGACTCGAAGGCGAAGGGGCTGTCGGGCGGAGAGCGCCAGCGCGTCGCGCTCTGCCGTGCGCTCTTCACCAACCCGACGCTGCTCGTACTCGACGAGCCGACGGCCCATCTCGACGATGCGAACGCGACGGCGATCGCCGAGGAGCTCGCAGCGCTCGCCAAGGAAGGCCGCGCGCTGCTCGTCGCGACGCACGATGCACGGATCGCGAAGAGCTCCGGTGTGACGCGTGTGCTCGACCTTGCCGGCGGCAAGGTGATGGCCCAAGGTGCCGAGCCGACCGAGTCGTCCGCATCATGACGAACCTCCTCGAGCCCTGGGTGCTACTCCGCCTTTCCGCGGGACTCGTCGCCTTTGCCCTCTTCACGCGCGGAGCGATGACCGCGCAGAAGGTGCTCCGGCACTTCGACGTCCGGCGCGCGACCGAGGGCCAGCTCGCTCTCGAGAAACAGCTCGAGCTCGCCGCGACGTTCGCGCGCATCGCCGCCGTCGTCCAGGTCCTCGCGCTCGCGCTCTCCGCGCTCGCCGCCGATCGCATGAGCCGCGGCGTCCGCGGAGCGATGTGTGCCTACGGCGTGTTCTCGGCGCACGAATGGGGCTTTCGCTCGCTCGCGGCGACGACGGGCGTGGCGCTCGTGGCCGGTATCGTGACGCAGCTCTACGCCTTCGACGCCCGCGTTCGTTCGCTCGATCTCGCACGTCCGCTCGCGATGGCGACGTGTCTGATGGCTCCGCTCTCGCTGCTCGATCTCGCGGCCGCATCGAAGTTCCTGCTCGGTCTCGATCTGTCCGTCGTCGCTTCATGCTGCTCCGTGCAGCTCGATCCGGTCACCGCCACGGGCGAGGCCCACGCCACCGGACCGCGGGTCCTCCTCACGGCGATCGCCGTGATCGGCACGATGCTGTCGATCGGCGCCGCGCTGCTCGCCGCGCGCGCACCATCCCGCCCGCGTGTGCTCGCTGCGGGCCTGATCTCCTTGCTCACGCTGCCGGCGGCCGTCGCAGCGTCCATCCTCGAGGTGGCGCCGCACGCGTTCGAAGTGCCGACGCACGTGTGCCCGTTCTGCCTCCTGAAGCCGGACGTCTTCGCGCTCGGCTACCCGCTCTACGCAGCGCTCTTCCTCGCTACGGCGTGGGCAGGCGGAGCAGCGGTGAGCGCGATCCTCTCCCGTGAAGCTGCAGCGAAGGCTGCGCTCGGAGCATTCGCTTCCCGCCGGCTACGGTTGGGCGCGATCGCATGGGGTTGCGCGCTCGTGCTCGGGGCGCTTCCGGTCGTTCGCTTCGCGATCGTCGCGGGCGGCGCCTCGCTGTTCCAGGGACAATGACGCTCGCCGCGCGGTGAGCTAGCAAGGGCGTCATGCTCCGCAGGGAATTCATCCTTCTCGCTGTCGCGTCGCTCGCTGGCGTGTCGTGCAAGGAAAAGGCAGCCGAGCAGCGCTGCAAGCACTGTGGAATGAGGATCGATCCGTCGAGCGCATGGCGGGCGGATCTGGTCGGCGTCGACGGGACGGCGACGAGCTTCGACACGCCGCGCTGCGCGCTCACGTCGTGGCGGAGCGGCAAATCGCAGGGCGCATCGCTCCGCGTGCAGGAGTACTACGAGCGTCGATGGCGGAGCGCCGACGAGCTGCGGTTCGTGATCGGCGGTGACGTCATCGGTCCCATGGGCCCCGATCTCGTGCCGGTCGATCCTGCCCGTGCGACGAAGTTCATCCAGGATCACGGTGCGGACCGAGCGCTGCGCCTCGACGAGATCACGACGGATGTGCTCACGAACATGAAGTGAGCCGTCTGCCGCGCGATCCGCAGCGCCTCCTCTGCACGTCATCCCGCCACAAACCAACATAGTTCGAGCAGACCGTCGCTTGCGGCTCGCTCGAGACGCGGTAACGTTGCAGCCTACAACGATGGAAGAGTCCACAGCTTCGCTCCCGCCACGACTTCGCCGAACCCTCGAGCTGGTCTACGGCGTGGAAGGCGTGACCGCAGCGCGCGTGTGGCACTGGCCGGGTCGCGTCGCCGTGGGTGTTCGACCGGCAATGCTGTCGGCGCCTTCGGAGCTGCTCCGCCGCGTCGAGTCCGCCGTTGCCGGGCTCCGCGAGCCGGAAGAGACGTGGGACTTCGG
This sequence comes from Pseudomonadota bacterium, assembly GCA_023402175.1. Classification (GTDB taxonomy): domain Bacteria; phylum Myxococcota_A; class Polyangia; order Polyangiales; family Polyangiaceae; genus Labilithrix. The sequence goes on from JAEXCN010000496.1 coordinate 27,063, forward strand.
GCTGCTCGAGACCGAGTAACGCTGGCGGACGGACGGCCCGCGCGACAAACGAGCGAGCGCGGGCTGTCAGCTCGGAAGACAAAATGCGAAACGCGCGCAGGGCTCGAAGCCGCGCGCGCGTTGCGATGAGCTCGGTCAATCCGGTTCGGCCTTCGCCGACGCGGGACTCGACCAGCTCGGCTCAGTTGCTGACGAAGATCGACTCGATCTCGTTCTTGACCTGCTCCTCGGTCTGCTCACGCGCAATCGCGATTTCCTTCACGATGAGCGTGCGCGCCGTGTCGAGCATGCGGCGCTCGCCGAACGAGAGCTGCTTGTCGGTCTTGAGACGGTAGAGATCGCGCAGGACCTCGGCCACGTCGTAGATCGAGCCGGTCTTGATCTTGTCCATGAAGCCGCGGTATCGGCGGTTCCACGTCTGGTTGTCGAACGCGATCGTCCTCTCCTTGAGGATGTCGAAGATCTCGCGGATCTCCTGCTCGCTGATGACCTGACGCAGACCCACGGCGCTCGCGTTGGAGACCGGGACCATGATCTTGCGATCGGTGTCCATGATGCGGAGGACGTAGAAGGACTGGCGCTTACCCGCGATATCCTTCTCCTCGATCTTGATGACCTCAGCCACACCCTGAGCCGGGTACACAGCCTTGTCACCGACCTTGAACTTCACGTCCGTTCCAGCCTGCATAGCGTCTCCTTCGTTTCCTGAACCCTTTCAGGTCCGGATTGATTCGTTGCAAACTGCAAGCGAATCACTCATCTACAAGGTCACTGCGTAAGCGCCAACCGCACGCCTCACTGCCGGCCTCGCACGATGCGAAACCTCAGGCCTTTTCTTCCGGAGCGCCCCCGCCTATCGTTCCTTCGGGCGCAAGCTCCTCAGTGCTGTCGGTGCCACCGGCCGCAACTTCAGGCGGGCGTACTCTAGTTCCAAAACCCCGCCTCTGTCAAATCATTTGTGCCGAAAAAGCGCGGTATGTGGGAGACGCACGGCACGACGGGGCCACGGGATCGCTCGATAGCTCCCGGCGGTTGGCTCTGACTTCTCGACCTCCTCGGTCAGGGCAAGGAAACGCCCAGACTACAGGGAGTGTGTAGGGAAAGGGGTGTGCGCGCAAGCGCGGTTGGTCGATTTGCGACGGAAACTTAGGGGTTCGAGGAGGTTCGGCTTCGCTGCCCTTGCAGGACTCCGCCACCCTTTCGGGTCGAGCCCAGCACCGGTGTGCTCTGCTGCGCATAGAACCCGGCGCGCCGTTAAGTCGTTCCCGCAGCGGAGCCGAGTCACGCTGAAATCTCCTCCCTCGAAGTTTGGTCGGGCACCGTGATGAGGGGTCGCACCCTCGGCGAGGGCCCGGGAACGCGATGCGCGCTACGTCGCGAGCCGCTCGGCGAGGCCCCAGCGGACGCCGCGATCGGAGATCATGACCTCGCGTGCGCCGACGTGCTCGAGGTACGCGAGAGCGACGAGCCCACCGGCGACGATGACGTCGGCGCGCTTCGGCTCGAGGCCGGGAACGGTGCTTCGTCGATCCAGCGGGAGCGCGGCGAGCTCGGCGACGACCCGCTCGATCTCGCTGGCCGGCAGGACGAGCCCGTGGACGCGAGCGCCGTCGTACGTCGCCATGCGAAGAGACACGGCAGCAAGCGTCGTCATCGTCCCCGCAATGCCGACGGGAGGTACGTCGCTCGCGAAGGCTGGGACGGAAGCGAACGCACCGCGCGCATCTTCGCGTACCGCAGCGAGCTCCCGGTCCGAGGGCGGGTCGTTCTTCACGTGCCGCTCGGTGAGCCGAACGCTGCCGACGTCGTAGCTGTGCGCGAAGAGCACGTCGCTCGTGCCGCGCTTGCCGTGCACCACTTCGGTACTGCCGCCCCCGATGTCGAAGACACGCACGCCGGCGCCGGACGCGACGGATGCGATTCCGCTCAGCGCGCCCGCGAACGTGAGGCGGGCCTCCTCGTCACCCGAGATCGTCCGCGCATCGACGCCGAGCTTCGACCGGACGTGGTCCCGCACGGCCTCTCCGCCGCCTGCGTCGCGCATCGCGCTCGTCCCGACGACGTCGACGCGCTCCACACCGAGCCGCTCGACGATCTCGGCGTAGGCGTCGATGGCCGCGTTCGTCCGCTCGATCGCCGCCGGTGCGAGCTTCCGCGTCTTGTCGACGCCCTCTCCGAGGCGGGTGATCGTCGCGCGCTCCTCGACCGCGACGAGCTGTCCATTCTGGTCGCGCTCCGCGACGAGCAAGAGCACGGTGTTCGTTCCGATGTCGATCGCGGCGACGCGCATTTCGGGCTCCAGGCTCCGGGCTCCAGGCTCCAGATTCGGAGTCGCGCCCGAACCGATGATGAAGTGGGAGAGACGGAAAACGAAGGGCCTCAGGAGCATGTCCTGAGGCCCGAAGGTTCGGAGGCAGCGGCTGGAGGCGGCCGGGCTCTCTATCGGAGCCTGGAGCCTGGAGCCTGGAGCCTCACTTGATGTTCCCGAGGTTCAGCATCTCCTCCACGTTCGGCTGGACGACCAGCTCGACGCGGCGGTTCTTCTGCGACTCGTCCTTCGACTGCGTCTCGACGCTGCCCGCGATGGGGTCGAACTCGGCGTAGCCGACCGCCGCCCAGCGACGCGGGTTGAGCGCGCCGCCGGAGACGTCACCCTTCTTCTTCGGGTCCGCCTTGTGCTCGTCGACGAGGAAGAGCGTGACCTGACGGGCACGCATCAGCGAGAGGCCCCAGTTGTCCTTGAAGGGCCCGCCCGCCGGGTACTTCACGTTGTCGGTGTGACCCGCGACGAGGAAGTAGCGGTTGTTGAGATCCTTGTCGGAGCGAATGACCTCGGCGACCTGCGACAGGACTTCCTTGCCCTGCTGCTTCAGCTGGTCCGAGCCGGAGTCGAAGAGGATGTCGCCGGGGAGCTGGACGACGAGGCGGTTGTTGCGCGGCACGACCTTGACGCCGAACTGATTCAGCTTGTCGAGCTTCGAGCGGAGCTCGCGGAAGCGCTGCTCGATGACGGCCAGCTGGTCGGCGCGCTGCTTGTACTCGGCGAGCGCCTGCGCGAGCTTCTGCGCCTCGCCCTGCGACTTGTCGAGCGAGATGCCAGCCTGCTTCAGCTGCTCCTTCATCTTCTCGATCTGGTTCTGCGATTCGGAGAACTTGCCCTGATCGTCCGCGATCTGCGCCTTCGCGGCCTTCAAGTCGGCGGCGAGCTTGTCGATCTCGCGCTGCTTGGCGGCCATCTCCTCGTCGGTGTGCCCGCAGCCAGCCAGAGCGAGGGCCACTGCGGTCACCCCCGTCCAAACCAAGAACTTCCTCATGTGCGTCGTCCTCCTCAGTCACTCGCGTCGCGAGTGCAATGAACAGTAGAGAGCGCTCCCATCGAGGCAGATCGAACGCCGATCTCAGGAGCCCGAAGCCGGTTCGACGGTATCGATCTCACGCCTTCGACGTCAACCGCCCCCTGACGAACGACGACGAGCGTGGGACGACGGACGAGCCAAACTTTTTTTTCGCGCGCTCGATTCGATGGCGGTTCGGCGTCGAGCGCGTTTCAACGCCGTCGCATCGTGAGTCCAGATTCAAACGCGATCCTGGAATCTCGCCTGATCGTGCGGATTGACCTGGAAATCAGGTTTGAAAACCGAAAATCAAGAGGGCTTTGCGACGTTCGCGTCGATTGAGCATTGGAGCGCCGCGAGCCGGTTTCAGCACCGGAACGCCTTCTCAGCCTGCTCAGCCGTCAAGTTTTTTTTGTTTGACACCTAACGTAGGTGACCATATACGTCATGTAGATCACCTCTGCAGGAGGACATACGAATGGCTGCTAAGAAGAAGGCTGGCGCGAAGAAGACGAAGACCACCAAGAAGGCCGCGGGCAAGACCGCGACGAAGAAGAAGGCGGGCGGCAAGAAGCGCGCTGCCGCCAAGAAGGCCGGTGGCAAAAAGGCTGCCAAAAAACCAGCTAGGCGAGCCGCCCCCAAGGCGGCGAAAACTGGGCGGTCCGCGGCAAAGCGCGCTCCTTCGGCGGGTAAGGCCCGCGGTAAGAAGGCAGCAGCTCCGCCGGCCGGTGTTCCGTCGATGTTGGGCGGCGCTCCCACGTCCGGCGCTGGGCTGGACGAAGGCGAGGAATAGGTCGCCGGGACCGGATCGCTGTTTTGCCTGACCTGGCCCGGCTGTTTCGGGTCGACAGGCAACGGGACGAAAGGGCGTTACCCCGATGCGGGGGACGCCCTTTCGTCTTTTGTGCGTGTGCGGCACGGAGCGAAGAGCTCAGCCGCTGGCGTGGCGCCGCATGAAGCTCCGCCGTCACGGTACTTCTCGGGCGATCAGCCTCGGGCCGCGATCCAGGCGCAAGGATGTTCAGGCGATGCAGGCGAGCAGCCCGAACGCCTGGTAGGGGGTACCCGGCCGTACAGTGCCAAAACGCCGGATTTTCTGTGTCTAGTCGCCGAGGTAGAGCTTGAGCGACTCGGCCGCCTGCCGGCGGTCGAAGGGCACTCCCCGCAGCTCGTCGCGCTGCCCGATCTGGTCGAACAGCTCCGAGAGGAAGACGTAGAAGCGCTCGGCTTCGCTGACGGCGCGATCGAGTCGCGCGGGATCGAGCAGGTCCGTCTCCTCGAGCGCCGACAGCGCCGAGACGAACGCGTCGAAGCGCGGATAGTCCGCCGCGCGGAGGAGCGGGTATCCCATCGCGTCGAAGTACGAGAGGAACTCGCGAACGAACTGGAGGGACGAAGGGCCGCTCCAGCGATCTTCGCGGCTGGGCGTCGCCCGTGCCTTGGCTCCGAACGCCCGCACGATCTGGGCGAACATCCAAACGTCACGCCGAAGGCGCATCGAGAGCGAGCGCTTCGCCGCGACATCGTCGAACACGCCGTGCTCGTCGAGCCGAGCGCCGAGGGCTTTGCCGAGCACGAGCACTGCGTTCTGGAGCGCGGGCCGCAGATTGCCCGCGACGGTGCCCACGGACGCGCGGAGCTGCTCGACCGTCGCGCCGCCACCGGGCGCGGCGAAGTCGTGCTCGAACGCACGCCGGAGCTCGAGGCGGATGTTCGCCGCGATGCCGCCGAGGGTGGCCTTCACCGACACGAGCCGGTGGGCCTCGGCGAAGAGCTCGTCGTAACGCGTGTGGATCTGCGAAGCGGGCACCTTGAACAGCTCGCGCTCGAAGCTCTCGGCGAGCTGTCGTCCCGTCTGCTTCCGGAGATAGTCGGTGAGCGCACGCGCATCCGAGCGAAGCACGCTCAAGACGACGTACACGAGCCCGGCCGGGCGCGCCTCGCGCACCACTTGCTCGAGGAGCGCGACGTACCGGAGCATGCGGAAAAGCGCGAGGAACGTGAGCGCGACGAGCCTCCGTGCCTGATCGCCCGGGACCTGCCGCATCAGCTCGAGGACGCGCACGTTCGTGATCCGATCGAACTCGGGACGGAACTCGAGCGCGACGAGCGGATTGAAGAACGCCGACTGAGCGACCTCCCTGTGCGCCACGGACATCGCCGCGTAGAAGAGCCGGAACGGCACCCGCGGAAGCCGCGTGATTCCGCCGCTCACCTCGAGGAGATTCGTGAGCGCGTGCCGGAGGACGAAGAGAGACTCCTCCGGAGTGTCCTGGCGCGCGGCGCCCCGCACGAGCCGCGTCCGCGCGGTGTCGTCCGGCAGGAGCATCTCGAGATAGCGCTGGAACACGAACGCGCGCTCTTCTTCGCCGAGGAGCTGGCGGCAGAGATGGATGATGCGATGCATCGCATCGCGCGCGAGGACGAGCGACTCGCGGTAGTCCTGGGCGACGATCGCGGTGCGCCGAGGCGGGCCGGCGTGGTTCCGAGGATTCGCGAAGCAGGCGAGGCCCTTGAGCAGGACCTCGAGCTCGAACAGCGTATCTTCCCGGCGGGCGCTGTCGATCCGAGCGAGCCACTGCTCGCGTGCCAGTGCTTGCTCCCGACGGAGGCCGCGCGTGTCCCGGAGCAGCTCCGCGTAGGCGTCGCCTCCGGGGAGCGGCGGGAGCGAGCGCGGGCTGCCGGAGTACACCGGCGCGGCGCGCGAGGTGCCGGCCATCGCCGGTGCACCGAACGACGGTCGTGCCTCCGAGAACGCCGAGCGTGGCGGAATCGAGCCCCTCGGCGGGAGGCGCGAGTCGCTCATCTTGCAGCCTTGGGCCGCGTGCTGCGGAGGTCGCCGTCCTTCTTCGAGAGCAGGGTATCGAGACGGCCCACGCGCGGCCCGAGCATCTTCGCCATGACGCCTTCGATGTCACGCTGCGTCCGCTGCGAGAGGAGCGTGATGTCGAGCGCGACCTGGCTCGTCGCGATCTCTGCGATGGCTGGCGTCTCGCTGACGACGGCGTTGTCGGTGTCGGCCATCTCGGTCGCGCCGATGAGCGAGCGCCGATCGTCGGCGACGACGACGAGGCGGTGCTTCCAGAACTCTTCGAGGCTCTTCTCGTCGAGGCCGTAGCTGAAGACCTCGCCGGGAAGCGCCGGCAGCTCGGCGTGGGAGAAAACCACGGTGTACACCCGCCGCTTCGCGGCCCGCTTCAGCTCGGTCGTGAGCTGGTCGATCTCACGCGGCCACCCGCTGACGACGACGCGCTGCTGCGCGCCGCGAATGAGGCGCTCGGCTTCTTCGAGGATGCGCTGGTAGCCGCGAACGCTGAATGCATCGGGCGTCGGCGGCGTGACGTCGAGCCGGCGGATCGCGTCCTCGAGCTGCTCGGTAGACGCGTCGAAGCGCTTCCGCAGCAGGACGAGCAGGTCCTCCGCAGGCGCCGGCGCAAACCGCTCGGGTGAGCCGGCGATCGAGCGCGCGGCGCCGGCCTTCACGAGACGACGAAGGACGCCGTAGACCGCCGAGCGGGGGATCTGCGCACGCACGCCGACCTCGTAGCCCGTCGCCGGGCTCTCCTGCAGGAGTGCGGCATAGGCTCGCGACTCGTTCAGACTGAATCCGAGAGCCACGAGCGCAGGCACCACGTCAGGCTCGGTCATGTCGTTCCTTCTCCCATGAATCGCGGGATCTCACCAAGTCCCTGGGTGTTCACCGCGTACCTCGGTTCGCGCTTCGCGGAGCGTCTCCGGCGGGTGGATCCGCGCCGTCGAGCTCGAGCGCTCGGCCTGAGCATGCCGAAGCGCCAGACCCCAAGCGTGAATGAACGCCAGGCCCGGCACGTTGTTCGGTGAGCCATGCAGCAACCACATCCCGTCTACGACCAGATCGGAACGGGCTACGCCGCCGCACGCCATTCCGACCCGGAGATCGCGCGCGCGATCCGTGCGGCGCTCGGAGACGCGACGAGCGTCGTCAATGTCGGCGCGGGGACCGGCTCCTACGAGCCGACCGATCTCGCCGTCACCGCCGTCGATCCGTCCGCGGAGATGATCCGGCAGCGACCACGCGCGGCCGCGCCCTGCATCCACGCCTGGGCAGAGGCTCTGCCATTCGAGGACGGCTCCTTCGACGCTGCGATGGCGGTCCTCACCGTCCACCACTGGTCCGATCGAGCTCGAGGGCTCCGCGAGATGCGACGCGTCGCTCGGAAGCGCGTCGTCGTGTTCACCTGGGATCCGGCATCGATCGACGACTTCTGGCTCGTCGCCGAGTACCTCCCCGAGGTCGCCGCGCTCGACGTGCCGAGGTTCCCGCGCATGGCCGACTTCCGGGCGATCCTCCCCGGCGCTCGCGTGACGCCCGTCCCCGTTCCTCACGACTGTGAAGACGGCTTCTTCGGCGCGTTCTGGGGACGCCCGGAGGCCTACCTCGACGCGCGCGTCCGCCGCGGGATCTCGGTCTTCCGGCAGCTTCCTGCCGAGATCATCGAGCCCGCGATCGACGAGCTCGCGTCCGATCTCCGTAGCGGCGCGTGGGACCACCGTCACGCCGAGCTCCGCACGGCCAGGGAGCTCGACGTCGGTTACCGTCTCGTGATCGCCGAGCGCTGACGCGCGAGCGGCTTACTTGCCCGCGTCCTTCGCGCTGAAGGTCTTCGGGTGGAAGTTGAACGGGTAGTGCGCGCGGGTCTCGTAGCCCTTCGTGCTCGCGGCGAACTTGATCTTCTTGATCACGTCGATGATGCACTGCCCGACGCTCGGCTCGAGGATCGACGACTTCGTCGTGTCGACCGCAGCGTCGGTGACGTTGCCCTGCGGGTCGATCACCCACTTGATGTCGATGTCGCCCTCGATCCCGGGATGCGCGGCGAGCGCCTTGTCGTAGCAGGCACGCGCCTCGTCGCGGCGGGCCATCACGATCGTCCGGATGTCATCCGCCTTGCGGCCCGGCTCGCCCGCGCTCTGGCCGTGCGTGCTCTTCGGACCGCTCTCGCCCTTCGACTCGGTGGTGGTGTGAACGCTGTCACCGAGCTTCGCTCCCTGCAGATCGCCGCCGGCACCGAGCTGCGTGGTCGTCGTCGTCCCGCTGCTGCCGCCGGCGGACGTCCCGTCGCCCGAGGCGCTGCCTGGCGAGCCCGCGGAGCCGCCCGTTCCCGTGCTCGACGACGGGCTGGTCGCCTCCTTCGCGTCGGAGCCCGGCGTCTTGGCTCCGGCACCTTCGTTCGCGCCGCCTCCGCAGGCGACCGCGAGGGCGACCATGGCCGACGAGAACATCGTGAATCCGAGGCGGAAGAGCGGCGTGCGCATGAGAGCGACGGTATCGGATTTGTGGCCGCCGCCCAACCGTCGTGAAGCCCGGTCGGGATGCATGGTCGTGGGCTACGGTTGGAAAAGGTGCGCCTGACTGGACGGGCGATCGGATTCTTCGCGTGGCTTCTTGATGAAGCCCCCCTCCGGTGCTTCGTTCAGATATCGCCGCGAGAGCTCGACTCGCGGGGCAGCGAGCAGCGCGCGCAGTGCAGAAGCGCGTACGGTTCCCGACTTGGCGACGGAAGAAAAACCCCTCGGCAAATGCGGCAGCTATGAGCTGCTCGTCGAGCTCGCTGCGGGCGGGATGGCCACGGTCTTTCTCGCGCGCGCGGCCGATGGCCGAGATGCGCCGCTCGTCGCGATCAAGCGCCCGCATCGTCATCTCGCGAAGGACAAGGCGTACCTGTCGATGCTGGTCGACGAGGCCCGCCTCGCGTCGACGATCCAGGACGACAACGTCGTCAAGGTCCGCGAGCTCGGCTTCGACGGGGGCGAGCCGTTCATCGTCCTCGATTACGTCGAAGGCGCGGCGCTGTCGGAGGTTCGCCGCGACCTCACCGCCGTCGGGCGCGCGATCGATCCGCGCGTCGCGGTGCGGATCGGCCTCGACGCCCTGAGCGGGCTGCAGGCGGCCCACGTCCTGCACGACGATCAAGGCAGGCACCTCGGGATCGTCCATCGCGATGTCAGTCCTCACAACATCCTCCTCGGCTGCGACGGCCTCGCACGCGTGACGGACTTCGGCATCGCCAAGGCGGCCGACCGCGTCCAGGTCACGCAGACGCACGAGGTGAAAGGCAAGCTCGCGTACCTCTCGCCCGAACGGATCGATCGCCGTCGGCTCTGCACCGTGCAGAGCGACGTCTTCTCGATGGCCGTCGTCATCTGGGAGTGCATCGCGGGCCGGCGCCTGTTCCGCGGGGAGGAGCCGCTCGAGACGCTGCAGGAGGTGATGTCGGCGCCGATCCCGTCGCTCCGGAAGCTCGGCGCGCCGATCTCGGACGCGCTCGACCGCGTGATCCTCCGCGGTCTCTCGCGCGATCTCGACGAACGTTACAAGACCGCGGCCGAGCTCGCCGCCGCGCTCGAGCGTGCAGCGGGTGGACGGGCGGGGATCGCGACGCACGCCGAGGTCGCCTGCCTGATCGAGGCGCTCTTCGGCGAGAAGCTCCGCGTCCGGCACGAGAACATCCGCCTCGCGCTCGACGGCAGTGGCGATGGCGACCACGTCCTCGAGGTATCCGGGCTGAGCCCCCGCCCCGCGCCGACCCCGGAGATGCGCGCGCGCGAGCAGCGGCAGCTCGAGAACGTCGCGCCGCCGGCGCCGAGCGCTCGCTACGCGTTCGGCGCATCGGAGAAGGCGGTGCCGACGTTCGGTTCACCGCGACTCCGGAAATTCGCGGCGATCGGGACGGGCGCCGTCCTCGCGATCGTCGTCGGGTGGTTCGGCATCGTGCGTGATCCCGCGCCGAGCGGTGCGAGCGCGGCCGCTGCGCCGACGTCGCGTCGTGTCGTCGTCCCGCTGCCGTTCGTGGCGAGCAAGGTCACGTTCGACGATCAGAGCCGCGATCTGTCTCCGCCTTCGGACGTCGCAGCCTTCGAGGTACCGCGCGAGTCCGGGGGCCGTCACCGCGTGACGGCGTTCGCGACCGATGGAGCGCGCGCCGAGGCCTACGTTCGCGAGGAAGACGGCGTTGCACACGCCGAGGGAGAAGGATTCGCGATCGAGTCGCTCGAGACCTATCCGGACGATCCGGCATGGGGCGCCACGCAGAAGCCTGCCGTCCGGCCTCGCGTGTGGGCTCCGCGCTCGAGCCCGACGGCGCCGCATCCGCCGAGCGTGCCCGCCTCGCGGAGCGCCGCGAGCGGGCCCGTCGCAACGTCGACGGCGAAGCCCGTCGGGTCGGTCAAGGACGGGTTCACGAAGCTCCAGTGACGGAGCGACGAATGCTCGCGGCCCGGTCGATGGTAGACACATTGCCGATGCTTCGACGGCGCGTGCTGTTTGGATCGCTCGTCATCGGGACGCTGCTCGGCATCATCACGGCGTGTGACGACGGCCCGGTCCCCATGCCGTGCTCGGACATTCCCGCCGGAGGTTGTCCGCTCTCGCGCGGTGTCGCGTGTGAGGATCCCGCCTGCGAGGCCGTCTACCTCTGCCGTCCGGGCAACGTCTGGGAGCTCCACGCGCAGTGTCCCGCCCGCGACGCCGGAGCGGCCGAGGACGCAAGCGCCGACGCAGCCGAAGCCGCCGCGCCCGTGGTCGACGGGTCGATCGACGCGCCGCCCGGAGCCTTCGGAGGACCGGGGTGTGAGCCGCTCCAGGCACCGGACTGCGCGCTCGGGCTCGCGCTCGCGTGCGGCTCGAGGTGCTGCGGGTGCGAAGACCTCTTCGTCTGCGAGGACAGGGGCTGGACGCTCTGGGGCACCTGCGGCGACGGCGGGATCGCGCGCGCGCCGTGATCGTCACGCAATGACGATCAGGACGCCTTCAGGAACGGATCCCACTCGCGGTACTTCAACGCCGAGCCGAGGAGGATCTGGGCCGTCATCGACCACTTCGGGCGGAAGGGGCGGCGCTGCAGGCGCATGTTCGCCTCTTCCGGAGTGCGCCAGCCCTTTCGAAGATTGCAGACGCGGCAGGCCGTCACGAGGTTCTCCCAGGTGTCGTCGCCGCCTCGCGATCGCGGAAGAACGTGATCGATGTTGAGGTCCCGGATCGGAGGCTTCTTCCCGCAGTACTGGCACTGATGAGCGTCTCGGAACATCAAGTTGCGACGCGTGAGCCGGACGGTGACCTTCGGCGTGCGATCGTACCGGTGCAGATGCAGGACGCGTGGCACGCGGAGCGCCCCGCCGACGATCGGGACGCTGTCGTCTTCGTCGCGGACGGGTAACGCCCGCCAGAGATCGAAGTCGTACTCCTCGCCCGACTCGTCGAGGGCGTGAGCCGCACCCCCGTACATGAGAACGAATGCCCGCTTCGCCGTGGTCAGCTGCACGGGCTGGAACACGCGATTGAGGACGAGGACCGGTCTCGAAAGTACGTCGGTCATAAGAGTCAGACGACCTTCTGCCTTCGAGCATAGCAAGATTCAGGCGGAAGGCCGGCGCCCGGGGCCATTTTCCGGGAAGAAGCGGGGCATGGATGACGTTGACCGGCAGGACCCACCGGCTAGTCTCAACAGCAACGCAACCCTAGTCATGGGCATGGGAAACGAACGATGAGCGATGCGCAGCTGGGGGGCCCCGTGGCCGAAGCGGCCGAGAGTACGGAAGATCCCGCGCCGAGCGAGCGCGCGGTCGAAGTCCCCGCCCGCCGTCGGCGCGACGAGGACGAGGACGACGAGGGCTCCCGTAAGCGCCTGCTCCTCGTCGTCCCGCTCCTCATGGCCGCTGCGGCGATCGTGGCCCTCGTGCTCGTGGGGATGCAGGACAAGGGCATCTATTCGAAGCCGGTCGACGAGCTCGTCGCGCAGAAGGCGAAGTTCGTCGGCAAGTCCGTCCGCGCGGAGGGCAACCTCGTTCACGGCTCGCTCGTGAAGCGCGAAGACCCGTGCGAATACCGCTTCAAGATCGAGAAGAACGGGACGGAGATCCCCGTTCGGTTCGCCAAGTGCGTCGTGCCGGATACGTTCCGCGACGTCCCGGGGATGGACGTCGGCGTGACCGTCGAAGGAGAGCTCCTCGCCGATGACTCGCTCGAGGCATCGCAGGTGCTCGCGAAGTGTCCGAGCAAATACGAGATGAAGCAGAAGGCGGCCCAGGGCGAGAAGGCGCCGCACGCCGCAATGACGCCCTGAGCACGCGGCCGTTCACGCCGGGTCCCGGCTCCACGTAAAGCGCGGTAGGCTCGGCTGGCGCACTCATGCCCGAGCCTGTCTACTGGATCGATGCGTTCGCGCGGTCGCGCGGCCTCCGCTACGAGCCGGATGCCGACGAGCGGTGGCTGCGCGCGTGGGAGCCGTACACGACGCTGAAGGTGCCGTTGCGCTACGAGCACGCGCTGCACGCGACGGGAGGGAGCGGCTCGATCTCGATCGCGCGTGCGGTGCTCGAGCTGCCGTCGCCACCTTCTCCGCATCCGACGCCGGCCTACGAGGTCGGCTCGTGGATCGCGATCGTCCAGGACGTTCGCATCAAGGCGAGGGCGGCCGTGACGAGCGATTTCGGGAGCCCGTTCGCCGAGACGCTCGACCTCGTCTCGATGCCCAGGCAGATGACCGGCGACGCCGCGTTCGATCACGTGTTCGCGTCGTTCGCGGCCGAGCCCGACGACCTCGCGAACGGGATCACGCCGAGCGTCCGAAGGCTGCTGCTCTCGTGGCGGGTTCCGGTCCATGCCGAGACGCGCGCCGGCGGCTTCATCCTCGCGCCGGTCTCGCTGAGCGCCGACGATCGTGGCCTCGCGTGGATGCTCGACGCGGTGCACCTGTTCGGCGAGAAAGCTACAAAGCCTAGGACATGACCCGCTCGTTTCTATATGCTCGCGGTTTGCGCGCAGCGTGAACGCTCGCCGGGATCATGCGAAAGCACATCATCGGGCTCGGTCTTCTCCTCGCCATGGCGACCTCGGTGCCTGCCTTCGCGCAGCCAGCGGTTAAGACCCAGGGCTATCCGTCCTGCACGAAGACGGTCACGCCGGGCGATAGTGAGCTCGCGCATCAGAAGTACATCGCGGGCAAGCAGGACTACGACGAGGGCAACTACGACTCCGCGGTCCGTCGTTTCCGCGACGCGTACACGCTCGACTGCACGAAGCACGAGCTCTTGATCATCATCTCCGCTGCGTACGAGCGCAAAGGCGACAAGAATGAAGCGCTGAACGCGCTCGAGACGTACGTGGAGCGTTCGCCGTCCGCGCCGGACGTCGGCACGTATCAGGCGAAGATCGAGAACCTGAAGAAGCAGATCGCCGCGACGCCGCCCCCGGCGGCGCCGCCGCCGTCCAGCAGCGAGGCCCAGGGGCACACCGTGTATCCGTGGCTTCTGGTCGGCGCGGGCGTCGTAGCGCTCGGCGTTGGGATTGCGGTCATCGCGACGGCGCCCGGACTGCCGCCCGAGTGCGACGCGGACACGAAGACGTGTCGGCCGCGACCGAACGAGAGCAACGCCGAGTACACGGACCGGCAGAGCGAAGCGGGCAAGAGCGTCGACCAGCCCAAGTGGGGAGCGGTCGTGACGGCCGGCGGCGGCCTCCTCGTTGCCGGCGGGCTCCTGTGGCACTTCCTCGAGCCGACCGGACCGAAAGAGGCGGCGAAGACCAAGCTCCGGCCGAGCCTGTCGCCCGGTTACGCCGGCCTTGCTCTCGGCGGAAGTTTTTGAGCAAGGTATCGGGGTAGTGCCCGATACCTCGACACCTTCGACGTTCCCGGCTGTCCTCACCGAGCGCCGCGACTCGGGTGCAGGTCTCAGCCTGGTGACGCTGACGCCGTCGATCGAGCGCGCGATGGCCTATCGCGCGCCAGGCCAGTACATCGAGGTGCGGGCAGAGGCGAACGGGTACTTCGTCCTCGCCGGCGAGATCGGCGCGCCGTCATGGGAGCTGCTCGTGCGCACGAACGGCGGCGCGTCGGATGCGCTCACGGCTGCGCCGGAAGGTACGGTGTTCGACGTCGTCGGTCCGCTCGGTCAGGGGTTTCCGCTCGACCGAGCACGTGGCCGCCATCTCGTCGTTGCGGTCGCGGGCAGCGCGCTCGCGGTGACGCGTCCGATCATGCGCGACCGCATCGCTCGCCGTGAAGGCCGCTCGACGAGCGTCTACATCGGCGCGCGGACGGCCAAGGACGTCGCGCTCCCGACCGAGGTCACCGGGTGGGTGCATGCAGGCGCGCGCGTGTTCTTGTGCCTCTCGCGGCCGGAGCTCGACGAGCCGCGCGTCCTGCCCGGAGCGCATCGCGCGACGGGGTACGTCCAGGCGGTCCTTTCGCAGCACGTCGAGGATGGCGCGATCAGCGAAGGCCTCGTCTTCGCCGCGGGTCCCGCGGGAATGCTCGAGGAGCTGCGCGGCCTTCCCGAGAAGGTGCGCGATGGCGCCACCACGACGGGCGGCCGGGGCGAGGAGCGCGCCAAGCTCGAGGTCATCACCAACGTGTGAGCGGAGCATCCAAGCGGGGCTTCTCCGGCGGTGGGCGCTCGTATACCCTCCATCTTCGAATGAGCAACGCGTCGGAGTTGCCCAAGGGCGCCGTGCGTCAGGGCGGGAAAGAGGAGCTTCGCGCGTCCATCCTGAAGACGTACCTCCTGCGGATCCGCGCGGAGAAGGGCGACCGCACGGTTCGTACGGTGCTCGCGAATGCAGGCATCGACGCGTCGATGGTCGACAACGAGACGGGCTGGGTCAGCACGCAGGCAGCACGCAAGGCGCTGCGCGGGATCTGCGAGGCGCTCGGCTCCGTCGATGCACTCCGCCGACGCGGCGAGTGGGTCACGAACGCCGAGGCGCTCGGAGCTCACGTGCGCATGTTGCGGACGGCCGAGCAACCCGTCGATGCGTACCAGTACCTCGCGGACAACGTGCGCGAGGTCACGCGTGTCGGCTCGTGGGACTTCGAGCTCGCGGGCGCGCATGCTCCGAAGAAGCCCGCTGCGGTCGAGCCGGAAAAGTCGGAAGCCGAGCTCGAGGACGCAGCGAGGAAGCTCCCGAAGGACAAGGCATCGGTCCGCGCCGTACGCCTGATCTACCGCCCGCGCGCCGACGGTTACGACGACGCCGACAAGCCCGATCCGCAGTCCGAAGCGCTCTTCTGCGCGGCGCGCGAAGGCGAGCTCAGCGCGATCCCGCGCATCTGGGGCCTCGACGATGCGCGGATCACTCACGAGAAATGCCTCGCGAAAGGCGACGACTGCTGCGCGTACCTCGTCGAGTGGGACGTGGCGGCGGCGAAGAGCACGGCGGTCCTCGCAGCGGCTGCGGCGGCGATCGTTTCCGGCGGAGCGATCGGCGCTACGGGTGGCCTTGCCGCGGGCGTCATCGGCGCGGTGATTGCGGGCGCGCTCGGAGCCGGCGCCGGCAAGCTGTGGGATCGCTCGAAGTCGGAGGCTTCGAGCCGCGCATTCGAGAAGAACCGCATCGCTGCGCTCGAGCGCGGCCTCGATCTCCGTGGCGAAGCGACGAACGCCGCGATCCCCGGCGAGCTCACGGGCACCGTCCTCGGCGGCAAGTACCGCATCGGGAAGAAGATCGGATCGGGCGGCATCGGCGTCGTCTACGCGGCGGAGCACACGACGCTCGGTCACGAGGTCGCCGTGAAGGTCCTCCGCGGCGCCGCCGCACGTGACGGTGGCGAGATCGCGCGCCTGAGGCGCGAGGCGTACATCCAGGTCAACATCGACAACATCAACATCTGCCGCGTGCACGATCTCGATCAGATGCCCGATGGCTCGATGTACGTCGTGATGGAACGGCTCCACGGCCGCTCGCTTGCCGACAAGCTCTCGCGCGAGCACATCATCGCGCCAGGTTTTGCGCTTCCGGTGTTCATCGGCGTGTGTCGAGCGCTCGCGGGGGCGCACAAGAAAGGCGTCGTCCACCGCGACCTCAAGCCGGGCAACATCTTCCTCTGCGACGACGGGACGCCGAAGGTCCTCGACTTCGGCATGAGCAAGCTCACGACCGCCGAGTCGCTCACGCAGGCGGGCTACACGCTCGGCACGCCCGAGTACATGGCGCCGGAGCAATGCATCGGCGCGAACGTCGTCGCGCAGACGGACATCTACGCGTTCGGCGTCCTCATGTACGAAGCGCTCACGGGCGAGCTGCCGATCATCGCGCAGAGCCGGCGCGAGCTGCTCGATCTGCATCAGCGGCAGATCCCGGTTCCGATGCGTCAGCGACGGCCCGATCTCGACATTCCCGAAGCGCTCGATCAGGTCGTGATGAAGTGCCTGAAAAAGCGGATCAACGACCGCCCGAAGAGCGCCGAGGACCTCGAGGCCATGCTCTCGGCGATCCCGACGACCGGGCTTCCGACGACCTACGAGCGCCGTCCGAAACGCGCTCCGGTCGCGAGCGAGGACTCCGGGACGATTCCAGCGCTGACGAGCAGCGATCCGCCGCCTCCGGCGAAGTAACGCCGCCGGAGGCTTCAGCCAGAGAAGCCGCGAGCGCGGTCGAAGAGCGCGTCTCGACGCCGCACGAAAGCAAGGAAGCTGAAGCGTAGGCGCTCACTGTCTTCCCGAAGCCTAGGAGCCCCTTCAGCCGGACAGGACCCGCGGTATGGTGCGTCCCGCCCATGCCCGACTCGCTGATCCCGCCCATCGGTACCGTCCCCCACGCCGAGCGCATGTTCCGTGTGAACTGGGTGGCGAACCTGAGGAAGACGCCGAGCGGCGTCCCGTTCCTCAGCGCCGACTTCACCGCGAAGCAGGGCCGTAAGGTGCGCGTCATCGACGTGCGTACCGCGGAAGAGCTCACCGGAGCGCTCGGCTACATCCCGGGCTCCGATTGGGTACCGCTCGACCGGATCAGCACGCTGCCCGACCGCGTCGGCAAGGACGATCCCGTCATCCTCATCTCCGGTGGAGAGGAGCGCGCGCACGACGCGGCCGCTCGGCTCGCGAAAGCCGGCATGCGCTTCGTCGCCTTCATGGTCGGCGGAGTCATGTCGTGGCGCGACCTCGGCTACTCGACCACGCGCGACCCGTCGATCCTCGATCGCGAGAACGTCATTCGCAGCATCGACGACGTCACCGAAGCTCCGCCCGACGTCATCACGTCGGAGGACGTCATGAAGCACGTCGGTGACCGGCTCAGCGTCAAATGGATCAAGCTGCCCGCGCTGCTCGTGCGGGGGCTCGTCTCCTGCGTGGACGGCCGCGACGACAGCGGCGTCGTCGGCAGTCCCGGCGGCGACGCGGGCGAAATGCTCGTCGGGCTCCGCGCGCTCGAGAAGATGCTGCATCGCGAGCTGAGCGAGTCGGATGTCGGGACGCTCCTCCGGCGCAGACTCGACGTGTTCGGCCGCTTCTACATGCACACGGACCTCGATGCGTCGAACGCGACCATCCAGGCGATCCGCGCCGACGCACGATTCGAGCACTACCTCGATCGCGTGTCCGATACGCTCGAGTGGCGCAAGTTCCTCGCGTCGCCGCCGCGTGAGGTGCAGAACGCACTCCTCGAGCACTCGCTCGAGCCGATGCACATCGGATGCGGGCATCTCCGGCTGTCGCTGACGGACTCACGCGCGTACGACACGAGGGAAGGCCTCGTCGCCTCGCTCCTCAAGTGCTTCAACCAGAAGCGCTGGGCGGGAGCGCCGGAGCTCGAGGTGGTGGCGCTCGCGGGCGGCCATACCGAGCGGGCCGTCATCAACGTGCGGATCGGTGGCCCGCTGACGCCGTTCTCGCGCATCCCGCTCGTGTCGCCTGCCGTCGGTGGTGCGCAAGTGTTCGTGCATCACCCGCGCGTCACGTCCTATCTGCGCCGGCAGCTCGCGCAGTTCCTCGCCATGCAGACGGACATCGTCACGAGCTCGATCGATGCCGACGAGCTGCACCTGGAGATGGAGCGTCTCGGCGCGCTCCAGCTCGGGAAGACCCTTGGCGCGCTCGCGAAGGGGCTCCCCATCTACGACGTCACGTTCCACGGCGAAGAAGGGTTCGAGGTGCGCGCGAGCGGCATCGTCGGCGGATGAAGTCGATCCGACTCCGGCCGTGTCGCGAACGCGGATGACGAAGCGTCCTCGCTTGCTCGAGCGTCTCCTCGCTCTCGGCCCAGTCGCGCCCGACATCGCGCGAGGCGCTCGTGCGGCGATCGCGACCCTTCTGCCGTTCTACTTCGCTCGCGAGCTCGCGAATACGGAGCTCGTCTGGGTGGCGCTCGGCGGCTGGCTCGGGACGCTCGCGGATCCCGGCGGTTCGCGTGGGTCGCGCGCGAGGACGTTGGCCGTGTTCGGCGTCCTCGGCGCGATTACCGTCGCGCTCTGCGGAACTACGGGGTCGCTCCCGGGCGCCGCCGTGGTGGCGCTCGCGATCGTAGCCTTCCTCGGTTCCCTCGTACGCGCCGTCGGCGCGGCCGCGTCGACCATCGGCACGCTCGTCGTCATCACCGCCGCGATCGCGATCGGCGCCGCGCGGGGCGATCCCGTTCGAGATGCCGTCGCGTTCGCGATCGGCGCGGTGTGGGCCATCGTCCTGTCGTCGATCGTCTGGCCTGTCTGGACGCACCACCGGCTGCGCGTCGCGCTCGCGGCCGTGTACCGCGCGCTCGCGGATTATGCTCGTGCGCTCGAAGAAGCGACGGCGCTCGGCCTCCCCGAGCAAGACGAGAGGTGGGCGGCGATCGCGCGTATCCACCAGCGCAGGGTGCGGACCACGATCGAGGAAGCTCGCGACGTGGCGCTGGCGACGCGCGCTCGTCGAACCGGTGAGACGAACCTCGGGAGCAACCTGCGCACCTTGCTCGGCGCGGCCGAAGCGGAGCTGCCCCTCTTCGTTGCGCTCGCCGAGGAGCTCGAGTCGATGCACCCCGCGTCTCGCCGCGCGGCCGTGGCCGAGACGATCGAAGCCATCATGACGACCGAGCTCGCGATCGCGGATGCGGTCGGGAGGACGGTCATCCTCGGCGGGACGCCGGATGGCGCGGAGCCCGAGTCTCGGCTCTCGGAACACGGCGAGCCGCGGGCCGTCATCCTGTCTCGCAGGCTACTCGCGTACTGCAAGGCCGTCGCGCAGATCGCGTTTGCGCTTTCGTCTCCGCCTCCGGCCGCGGTCGCGCACCGTGGCATCGGCGAGGGCGCCCGCCGAGTGGTGCGCCAGGATCTGCAGGCGCTGCACGACGCGCTCTCGCTACGCTCCACGTTCCTTCGCCACGCGGTGCGTGTGACCATTGCCGTCATCGCAGCGCAGCTCGCCGGGCATTTCCTCTCGCTGAACCATGCGCAGTGGGTGACGGTGACGACCATCGCCGTCCTGCAGCCCTACCCGGGGGTGACCGTCACGCGCGCGATCGAGCGCGTGATCGGTACGGTGCTCGGCAGCCTCGTCGCGGTGGCGATCACGTTCACGATCCACTCGCCGATCGCGCTTACTGCGCTCATGGTTCCGCTCTCGATCACGGCCATTGCGACGAAGCCGCGGAGCTATCGCCTGTTCACGTTCTTCATCACGCCGGTCTTCGTTCTCCTCGCGGAGCGCTGGCACGGCGACTGGTGGACAGCGGCGGCACGCGCCGGCGCAGCGCTGCTCGGCGGCTCGATCGCGCTCGTCGCGGCCCTCGTGTTCCCGTCACGCGAGGAGAAGCGCCTCGGCGCAGCGCTCCGTTCGATGGTGAGCGCGGTCCGGACCTACGCCGAGGTCGTCGTCGAGGCGCAGTTTGCGTCTCAGCCCTCGTCGGCGGAGGTCGTCGCCGCTCGACGCGAGGTCGGCGTGGCGCTCGGCGACGCCGAGACATCCCTGGAGCGGCTCCTCGGCGAGCCGCTGCGTTCCCCTTCGGAAGCGCAGGAGGCGATGCTGCTCGTCACGCACGCGCGAAGGCTCGTCAGCGCGTTCACGACGCTCGACTCCGAGCGCGTCCCACCGGCAAACCACGCGCTCCTACGTGCCGTCCTCACGCATGTCCTCGCCGTCCTCGACGGAGCACACGACCGATCGTCCCTCGTCGGGATCGCGCTCCCCGATCTCTCGACCGCCTCTCCGGCGTGGGTTTGCGAAGCATTTGCCCGCATCCTCCGGCAAGCCGACCTCGTCGGCTTCTCGCTCACGGCGGCGCTTGGGCCCGCGCGCGAGGACGACCGCTGATCAGCGAGCGTACTGTCGCCGATTCAACGAAGGACCCAGACGAGCCCGGCGACGCTCGCGGCGATCACCGCGATGGCGATCGTGACGACCATGATGTCGGCCGCGGTCCACACGCGCCGCCGCGGGCGCACGACGGTCGTCGCCGTCCTCGATCCGACCTCCGCGATCGGCGCGGGCGCCGCCATGCGCGACTCCGGTGGCGGCGCAGCGCTCGGTGGAGGCGCACCTCCCGCCGCGGACGCCGGAGCAGCGAGCTCCGAGGGTGGCGGCGGAGGCGGAGCGGCCGCTTCGGGGACGACCTCGTCGGCTGCCGCTTCGAGCTCCGCGAGCACGGCGCTGACCGGTTCGTCGAGCGCGATCACGGATCGTGCGAGCCGCACCATCGTCGGTGGGCGCCAGACGACGTCGCGATCCGGGCTCAGCCGCATGTCGCCGAGGTGAACGCCGTTGCGCGAGTCGAGATCGCGGATGAGCACTTGGGCGCCTCGCCGTACGATCACGGCGTGCTCGCGCGATGCGTCTTCGTCGGCGAGCGGCAGGTCGCATTTCTCCGCCCGGCCGACGAGGTAGGCGCGTCCCTCTTCGAGCAATCGGAGCTCGGCGCCGATGTCGGGCCCCTCGACGATGCGCACCTTCGCGATCGTGTCGTCACCGACGGCATCCATCGCGTTCCGTACGAGCGCCAGCGCGAGGTCGCGTGTCGCGAGGCCGAGGTCCGGAGTCGCCGGCCTCTGCCCGATCACCAGCTCGAGCCACACGCGACCGACGCGGACGAGATCGCCCGACTTCACGAGACGCGGCGTCTGCGGCCCGAGCTTGACGCCGCCAACCCACGTCCCGTTCGTGCTGCCCTCGTCGACGAGCGTGTACTCGGCGCCCTGCGCGCGGATGCTCGCGTGCCGGAGGCTCACGCTCGGATCCGGCAACCGCACGTCAGAGCCGGTGCCCCGGCCGATGACGATCCGGGTGCCGTCGAACGTGAGCGACGGAGCTTCGACACCGGGCGGCTTCGGCCCCCGATACCCCCCAACGAGCTCGTCTCGCTCTGCGCTGCGCGCTCCGCGAGTCTCGCCGCCGGATCGGACGACGACGGTGACCGGCATCGATCAATAACCGGGGATGCTCTTCATGTCCGGGCGGAAGTCCTCGGTCTTCCGCTCGACCCACTGGATGACGTCGACCGCGAGATCGCGGCCGTGATGCTGGCTCATCTGCTGGATGCCCGTCGGCGAGGTGACGTTCACCTCGGTGAGCTTTCCGTTGATGACGTCGAGCCCGACGAACACGAGACCGTCGGCCAGAAGGCGCGGCGCCACGTCTGCGACGATCGCTCGCTCGACGTCGGTCACCTTGTACGGCTCGACGCTGCCTCCGACGTGGATGTTCGAGCGGAGATCGTCCGACCGAGGCACGCGGTTGATCGCGCCCAGGATCTGACCGCCGAGGACGAGCACGCGCTTGTCGCCCGAGACGACCTCGGGGATGAACTCCTGCACCATCACGAGGCGCGTGCCTTCGCCCGAGAGCAGCTGCACGATCGAGCGTGCGTTCTTGTCGTCGGGGCGGAGCATCATCACCCCCGAACCGCCGGCGAGATCGAGCGGCTTGATGACGCCGATGCCGCCGACCTCGCGCACGAAGTCGAAGATCACGTCCTCGTGCGAGGTGACGATCGTGCGTGGCATCCAGTGAGGGAAGTTGAGCGTGTAGAGCTTCTCGTTCGCCTCACGAAGACCGCGAGGATCGTTGATGAGCAGCGTGCGTCCCCGGACGCGCTCGAGGAGGAGCGTCGTCATCAGGTAGCTGTTGTCGAACGGGGGATCCTTCCGGATGAACACCGCGTGCGCGTCCGCCACGCGAATGTCCGTCGGCGCGCCGAACGTGAAGTACGGCGGCACATCACTCACCGTCAGCGATCGCACGCGCGCGTAGAGGTCTCCGTTCCGCATGTACAGATCGCGCGGCTCGCAGTGGAGGGACTCGTGGCCTCGGCCCTGCGCCGCCCGCAGGAATGCGAACGTCGTATCCTTGTCCGGCAGCACGCGATCGACCGGATCCATCACGTAGACGAAACGCATGAAAATGACCTCTCGCCGCACAGTAGTGTGCCCTGTCGGCCGCACGCAACTCGCCGCGAGCGTCGACTCCCAGCCAGGCATGGCGGAGCATCGAGCTCTGCGGGACGCAGCGCGCGGCGCCGGAGCTCATGCCCCGGCGCGTCCGACCGACGCGAGCTACTATTCGCGCTCGGCGTTGACGGCGTACTGCGCGCTCGCGTCTTCGAGGTCGCTCGCGACGGCGTAGCCGACGGAGCCATGCTGCGCGACTGCGAGCGAGTAGCCGTGCGCGTGTCCGACGCGGACCTGCGCGGTGCCGACGGCGCGCGGCTGGAGCTGCTCTGCCCCGCGGATCTGGACGCGGCGCGGGTCGTAGATGAAGACGCTCACGCGCTGCACGCCGCCACTCGGCTGGGCGACTTCGTACTGGAGCATCGCCGCGCGCTCACCACCCTGGACGGGGAGGAGCCTGCCGCCGACGAACTTGGCGTTCTTCTCGAGCTGCGGGACATGCACCGGAACGCCGACCTCACGCTCGAACGCACGGACCTCCTTCGGATCCGGTGTCTCGGGACGGATCGGTCGACGATGCACGTCGACGAACTGGTTCACGAGCTCGTCGTTCGCGAAGCCTGCGCCGAGGCGCGCGCTGCCGTCGGCGAGCGCCATCGGCTGCTTGCCGGCAAAGCCCCAAGCCATCGCGATCGCCGCTGCGCTCGCGAGCGGAAGCATCGTACGCCAGTGACGAAGCATCGACGGCCGACCCGAGCCGGTGCTCTCATCCATCGCGCCGAACATGCCAGCGGCGGAAGCCGCTTCGGCCGCGGCCGCGTCTGCACGCTTCTCGTCACGCGCGGTCTCTGCCGCCATCGCCGCGACCATGCGCATGCGGACGTCGGCGGAGGCAGTGGCCTTGACCGCCTTCTTGAGCGATCCGCGGATGGCGCGATCCAGCGCGACGCGCTCGCGGCACGTCTCACACTGACCAAGGTGGTCGTCGACTTCGAGGGTCTTGGCAGCGTCGAGCTGTCCGTCGGCGTGAGCGCCGAGGAGACGAGCAATGGAGCCGCAACGCGAAGCTTCTCGATCCACTGGAGGAATCACTGCACCAATCAAGCGGAGGCCCTCCTTCTGGCCCGGTAAGCCGCGAGGTCCGCGGGCTGCTCATCACGCTTCTCGCTCACCGGTTCACCCTTCACGATACCGAGTGCCAGTGCGTGATTGTACAAAGAACGCTGCAAGAGCTTGCGCCCACGATGAAGGCGGCTCATCACCGTGCCGATCGGGCAGCCCATGATCTGCGCGATCTCCTCGTAGCTGAACTCCTCGACGTCGCAGAGGATGACGGCGATCTTGAACTCCGTCGGCAGCGCATCGAGCGCGCGCTGCACTTCGCCCTCGACGATGGGCATGAGCGCCGCCTGCTCCGGATCGCGCAGCTGACGCATCGTCGACGCACTCACCCAACCATCGACCAGCGGGTCGGCATCCGGTCCCTCCAAAACGGAGCGCTCGAGCCCGCCACGACGGTACTTGTTGATGAACGTGTTGGTCAGGATGCGGAACAGCCACGCCTTCAGGTTCGTTCCCGCGTGGAACTGATCCCGCGCCCGCATCGCCTTGAGCAGGGTGTCCTGGACGAGGTCCTCCGCCTCCGAAGGATTACGCGTCAGCTTGCACGCGACGGCGTAGAGGGCGTCGAGATGCCCCACCGCCTCCTCCGCGAAGGTGTCGGAACGCTGCTTGGTTTCGGGCGACGGAAGAAGGCTCATCGTGGGTGGTTACGCCTTTCTCTCTCTGGGCGGTAACCCCCATGGTAAGTCCGCTATTCCAGCGATCTACCTCGGCTAGGAGGATTGCCGCTTTGTCGAGCCTTGCCCCCGCCGGCGGCCGATCGCGCGCCAAATCGGCGCTCTGCCGTGGACGTGGCAGGTACGAGCTGGACCAGATTTCGCCAACTTGGCGATCGCGCGCGCCTGCCCGCCCGCGTGACGCTCAGGACTGATCTTTGTTGCCCAGGGACTTGAGCTTCTCCTCGAGCTCTTCGATACGGGCGTTCAGTCGCTTGATCTCGTGCTGGAGCTGCTGCCACGGCAGAAGGTTCGGGACGACCGCCTTCACGCGTTCGTCGATCTTCGTCTGCCAGTCCTCCCACGTCTCTTTCGCCTGCTCGACGAGGCTGGGCTTTCCCGAGGACGACGGCGGCGGAGACGGCGCGCCGTTCTCGCGCTCCTCGGCGGCGGCGGCCTTTGCCATCGGTGTCTCGGCGAGCGTCGTCTTGGCCCCCGGCGGCTCGGTCTTGCCGCTTCCCGGAATCAGCCGGCCGATCGGACCCTCGCGGAGGTCGGACAGCACCTTCTCGGTTCGCTGGTGGATGAGGTCCTTCAACGTCTGCAGCGGAACGTTGCGGCTCGACGAGGCCTTCTGCTTCTGCTCCTCGTAGATGATC
This sequence comes from Pseudomonadota bacterium, assembly GCA_023402175.1. Lineage (GTDB taxonomy): Bacteria > Myxococcota_A > Polyangia > Polyangiales > Polyangiaceae > Labilithrix. The sequence continues at coordinate 51,944 of JAEXCN010000496.1, forward strand.
TGCGCGAGGGTGACCTCGGTGAGGTCTTCCTTCGTGTTGTTGTCGATGATCTGGACTTCCTCACCGCCGCGGACCATCTCCGCGATCTGAAGGAGCGTCACGTACCGGCTGTCCTTCGTGTCGTACAGCTTCCGGTTCGAGTACCGCTTGATGACGCGCCGCGGCCGTTCGTCCGTCGCGTTCTCTTGGGCCTTGTTTTCCACGGGAGCTCCTGGGATCCAAGATACACCAACGCGCAGCGTCGAGAAGTATCGTCGAAACCGTCCGGAAACGTTTAACTCGTGAAAGTTTCGCTTGGTCTTCATGAGGTTACCGCGGGCTACGCCGCGGCCCTCCCTCGTTTGCGCGGAGGTGGCGCGCGCAGAGGGGAGGAGAGCCCTGCCGAGCTCCGCGACGTGAACATGCATGTCGCGGCCGGCGAGATCGTCTGCGTCCTCGGACCGAACGGAGCCGGGAAGACGACGCTCGTGCGCGTGGCGTCGGGGCTTCTGGCGCCGTGGTCGGGAGAGGTTCGACTCCTCGGCGAGCCGCTCGCGGGGCGGTCGCGGACGGAGGTCGCGCGTGTGCTCGCCGTCGTCGAGCAGACGCAACAGATCGCCGGCAGCTTCTCCGTGCGCGACGTCGTCGCGATGGGACGCGCACCACATCAAGGAAGCTGGATGCAGACGACCGAAGAGGACGAGCGCATCATCGAGGACGCGCTCGAACGTTGCGAGCTCCGTGCGCTCGCGTCGCGCCCCGCACATGCGCTCTCGGGCGGCGAGCAGAAGCGAGTCGCGGTCGCGCGCGCGCTCGCGCAGGAGCCAAAGGTCCTCCTCCTCGACGAGCCGGGCGCCTTCCTCGACGTGCGTCATCAGCTCGATCTCTACGAGCTGCTCGCGACCGAGGTGAAGCAGCGCGGGATGGCGTGCCTCGTCGTGATGCACGACTTGAACGTCGCCGCGCAGTTCGCCGATCGCGTGGTGCTGATGAAGCGCGGACGCGTCGTCGCGGCGGGCAGCGTCGCCGACGTGATGACGTGGAAGACGCTCAAGGAGACGTTCGATACGGATCTCTATTGCGGCGTGAACGATCTCACGGGCGCGCGCTTCTTCCTTCCGATGCGCGGGAAGAGCGGCAGCGGCGAAGGTCCGACGCAGGCGTCCTGAGCCGCCTCGCTTCTCGCGCGTGAGGCCTCAGAGATGCCGGCGGACGATCTCGTCGAGCGCGCTGTCGCTCGTCACGCCGTGACGGATGGCGACGATCTTCCCCGTCTTCGATACGACGACGAGCGTCGGCAGGTTCGAGACGTTGTACTGCTTCGCGATGGTGTTGTTCTCGTCGTAGACGATCGGGAAGCCGAGGCCCTTCTTCCGGACGAACCGCTCCGCGAGACCGGCTTCGTCGCTCGTGTTGACGCCCACGACGGCAAGGCCCTTGTCCTTGTACCGCTGCGCGATCGCATTCACGATCGGCGCCTCCGCCTGGCACGGCCCGCACCACGTCGCCCAGAAATCGAGCACGACCGGCCGCCCGCGCAGGCTGCTCAGCTCGAGTGTCGTCGGCGGCGGAGCTCCCGCGTCACCGCCGAGGTTCTCGGCGTTCGCGACCACGCGCGCGGTGAAATTTGGAGCGTCCTCGTCGAGAGCGGACCCGTCACACCCCTTCGACAGCCGCGGGATCAGCGCGAATCCTGCGGCAAGGGCCGCCACGACGAGCGCGGCACGAACAGTGCTCTTGGGCTCGTTCGGCCGAGTTTTCGACGCCCCCTCGAAGGCCGTCGTCGGGCTGTCGACGTCGTCGGACACGCCGGATGACATAGCAAGTGGCATTGCGATACGCCACGACCCGCGATACGAACGGTGAGCCCGCCCGATGAGCGCGCATTCCCCAAGAGGACCGAGGTCGCCCGCCGACCTCGCCAAGCTGTCTCTCGGTGCACTCGGCGTCGTCTACGGCGACATCGGGACGTCGCCGCTGTACGCAATGAAGGAGTGCTTTTCGCCTCCTCACGGGACGGCCGTCACCGAGCACAACGTCCTCGGCATCCTCTCGCTCTTCTTCTGGGCGCTCACGCTCGTCGTCGTCATCAAGTACCTCACGTTCGTCATGCGCGCGGACAACGAGGGCGAAGGTGGAACGTTCGCCCTCATCGCGCTGCTCGATCCGAAGCGTGCAGAGCGCACACGCTCGGGGATGTTGCTCGTCCTGCTCGGCCTCTGTGGTGCCTCGCTCCTGAGCGGGGAGGGCATCATCACGCCGGCCGTCTCCGTGCTGAGCGCCGTCGAAGGCCTGAAGGAGGCGACCGACGCGTTCGAGCCGTTCATCGTGCCGCTCTCGTGCGGGATCATCCTCGGCCTCTTCATGATCCAGAAGCGCGGGACCGGCGGCGTCGGTGCGATCTTCGGCCCCGCGATGCTCATGTGGTTCGCGACGATCGCGATCATCGGTTTCCGCTGGGTCATCAAGCGGCCCGACGTCCTCGCGGCGGTGAACCCGGCCTACGCCGTCGAGTTCATGCAGCATCACAAGGGCCACGGATTCCTCGTGCTCGGCTCCGTCGTCCTCTGCTTCACCGGCGGCGAGGCGCTGTACGCGGACATGGGCCACTTCGGCAAAGGCCCCATCCGCGTGGCCTGGTACTGCGCGGTCTTCCCGGCGCTGCTCCTCAACTACTTCGGTCAGGGCGCGCTGCTCCTCGAAAAGGGCGCCGTCGGGCATACGTTCTTCGGTCTCGTCGACGGCTGGCTGCGTTTCCCGCTCGCCATGATCGCGACGGTCGCCGCGGTCATCGCCTCGCAGGCGCTGATCTCCGGGTCCTTCTCGCTCGCCCGCGCGGCGGTACAGCTCGGGTTCTTCCCCCGCGTGAAGATCGTCCACACGTCCGGGACGAGCGAAGGGCAGATCTACGTGCCCGAGGTGAACTGGGGCCTCGCCGTCGCCTGCATCGCCCTCGTCCTCGGCTTCGGGTCTTCGTCGAAGCTCGCCGCGGCGTACGGCATCGCCGTCACCGGGACGATGAGCATCACGTCGATCCTGTTCTTCTCCGTCGCGCGCAATCGATGGAAGTGGAGCCTGCTGACGGCGGGCCCGCTGGTCGGCCTCTTCCTCGCCGTCGACCTCTCGTTCTTCTCGGCGAACCTCGTCAAGCTGATGCACGGCGGGTGGGTGCCGCTCGCGATCGGCGCGACGGTGTTCACCGTCATGACGACGTGGCGCCGCGGCCGCGCGCTCCTCGGACAGGCGTTCGTCGCGCAGACGTTGCCGCTCGAGATGTTCATGGATGATCTGCAGACGCTGAAGCCGCCGCGCGTCTCGGGCACGGCCGTCTTCATGACGTCGAACCCGAAGGGCGCGCCGCCCGTCCTGCTGCACCACTTCAAGCACAACAAGATGCTCCACGAGCAGGTGATCCTGCTCTCGATCGCGACGCAGCACATCCCCGAGGTCCCTCGCTCCGAGCGCATCAAGGAGATCAACGAGCTCGGGAACGGCTTCTGGCAGGTGTCGGCGAGCTACGGCTTCATGCAGACGCCGAACGTGCTCGAGGTGCTCGAGCACTGTGCGCTGAAGGGCCTCGTCACGAACAAGAACGACACGAGCTTCTTCCTCGGCCGCGAGACGCTCATCATCACGAACAAGCGAAACCTCGCGCGCTGGCGCAAGATGCTCTTCACGTTCATGAGCCGCAACGCGCGCCCGGCGAATGCGTTCTTCCAGATCCCGCCAAACCGCGTCGTGGAGCTGGGCACGCAAATCGAGCTCTGACCCGCCGGGAAGGCGCGCTGCCGTTCCGGCTGGGGTCGGCGCTCGAGCCTGCCGCGCGCGGGTTCGTCGGTCGGCGCTTGGGTCGCGGACAGAAACGGGCTTGACCACGTGGAGCCCGCATCGTTGACTCGCAGGGGCATGCCGGGGTCTCCGAGGCCGTGGACACCGGTTCGAGGCCTCCTGGCTCTCGTTGCGTGCGGGTCGAGCTTCGGCGCGTTCACCGCGCCGGCGCGCGCCGACTCGTCGTCGGCCGAGCGCATCGCGATCACGTACACGGCGGAAGGCGCGTGCCCTCGCGAAGAGGCGTTCGTCGCGAGCGTGCGGCGCTACACCACGAAGTGGACGGCGGTCGACTCCGGCGCCGGCCTTCGAAGCTTCCAGGTCCGCCTCGGGCCGCGAGGCGCCGATTTCGCCGGCACGCTCGCGATCACGATGCCAGACGGCACGCCGCCGTCGACCCGTGAGATCGTCGGCCCCGATTGCGCCTCCGTCGCGCGGGGCCTCGCGGTGATCGTTGCGCTCGCGATCGATCCGCAGGCGCGCGTAGGCGCTTCGACGCCCGAGGACGACGTCGAAGCGGCGACACGCGCGCCCGAGCCTGAGCCTCCCCCGCCAGAAGCCACATCGATGCGCACGCCCGCGGCCCCGCCGCCCGCGACGGTCCGGTCGGGCCCGGACAGCGTTGCTTCTCGCAGGCGTCCCGCCGCCGACGCGCGCGAGCGTCTCCACTTCACGTTTGCACTCGAGGCGCGCGCCGAGCTCACGTCCGCCGTGGTCGCCGGTGCGGTGCCGGTCGCCGC
>JAEXCN010000530.1 GCA_023402175.1 Pseudomonadota bacterium
CGCGACCCGCCGCTCAGAAGCCGGAGCGGCGGATGCCCTTGTACCTGGAGAACGTGCGTGCATTATGCACGCATCCATAGGCACAGCTCCGGCACTCGTAGACCGTCGGCGCGCCCCAGCCGTCGCCCTTCTCGTACATGGCGATATGCCCCGCGCTGCCGCTCCGATAGACGAGGGCGTCGGCGGCGCGGAGCGAGCCGCGCGAGACCGTCGACCATCGCCCCGAAGCATCGGAGGCGAAGTCGGCCGTGCTGTACGGATGCGAGCTCACCGAGAGGCTCTTCGTCCCGAACTGCCACGCCTTCGCGACGAGCCCGGAGCAGTCGGCACCGTAACGACCCGAGTGCGAGCACGACGGGCAGTTCCCCGTGCACGATCCACGTGTGCTCGACGACGGTCCCGACTCGAGCCACGCGCCGCCGCCCCACCAGTACGAGAAGCCCACCGCCGACTTCGCGCGCGCGATCGCGTTCGCCGGCGACGCCGGACCGTCGACGTCGACGGTGCCCGACGTGCTGCCGCTCGGATCGTCTGCGCCGAGCGGCGTGAGGTAGGCCGAGTGGGCGTAGCCCGTGATTCCGTTGTACGTGACGTTGTAGAAACCGCTCGTCGGCGTCGCGGAGACGAGTCCGACCGTGGTGCCGTCCGGGATCACCGCGAGGATCGCCGCGCTCGTGCTCGCCGTCTTTCGCAGGTTCACGTTCCCGGTCGTGCGTGCCTTCGTCGCCGCTGCCATCGTCTTCGAGGCGTCGGGCAGGCCGGGCACGGAGTCGTCCGCGGCGACGATTGGTGCGTCGTCGAGAAGCCCGACGTCGCCGACGTCGCCCTCCGAGTCGTCGCTCGGATCGAGCTCCGCCCCCATCGTGTCGCCCGTGCTGCTCCCGTCGGTGGTCGACTCGCTCGTAGGCCCACAGCCTGCAGCGACGGCGAGCGTGAGACCTGCGATGATGGCAACGAGCAGCGAACGCATGACATGCGCATCGAGCAAGCCGCGAACCAGATCGGCCGAGTGCGCCGCGGCTTCGAAAGGACACATGCCGAGTGGAACTTTTCGGCGACCGGCGCTCTTTGTTCGCCCCTCGTCCCACACTCTGCCAAATCACGCTCGCGTCGCGTCACGATCCAGGTCGCGTCTCTTCGCGCTACGCTCGCGAGGCACGACGTGGTGAAGACGCGCACCAGGCTCCTCGCGATCATGGTCGGCGCTGTCGTCCTCGCGGCGGTGGCGTGGGTCGCGCTCTCACGCTCGCCGAAACCTGCGGCCCCTGCGCCTCAGGCCGCCAGCGCCGCCGGCGAGACGCCTCGGATCGCGAGCGCCGCGGCCGTCGTGGCGCCGACCGCGAGCAGCGTGACCACCGGTCAGATGGCGAACGCCGCGAGCGAAGATGCAGGCGCCGTCATCGCGGCACGTTGGGGATCGGGCCGGGGCGAGCTTGGCCGATCGCGTCCTCATGAAGGCAACCCCGAAGGTCCGATGAGCTTCGCTCGCTCGGGCGACGAGCTGTTCGTGCTCGATCAGGTCAACGGTCGTGTCGTGCGCTACGACGCATCGGGGAAGGTTCGCGGGACGTTCGAGACGACGCCCACCACGCAGGACCTCACGGTCGCGAAGGACGGCACCGTCGTGCTCCTCGATCGCCTCGTCGACAAGACGGTGCGACTCGTCGACAAGAACGGTCGCGCGATCGGCGCGCTTCCACTGCCTCCCGATCGTGTCGGCGAGCCGGGGCTCGTCACGGGCGTGTTCGTCGACGGCAAGGACGTCTACGTCGAGAAAGAGCACGGCGTGCTCACGCGGATTGGTGCGACGGACGGAAGCGCGGAAGACCCTGCGGAGCTCACCGGACGCCCGAGCAAGGATGGAACGCTCCTCCTGATGGCCGTGCTCTCGCCGGCTGCTGCTCGCGTGGACGTGAACGCGTTCGATCGCCGCCTCGGCTCGCTTCGCTTTGCTCGCGCGGTGACCTTCGCGAGACCCGCGCGTCAGATCATGCTGCTCGACACCGATCGTCGCGGGACGATCTACGTCGGCGTGCTCGGCGGAAACCCGGAGATGGTCCACATCGCATGCCTCGATCCGAGCGACGGACGCGCGATCGGTCGTCTATCGGTCCCGACGAGCGCCACGCCGGAGGAGTCGTTCCGGGACTTCACCGTCGCCGACGACGGAACGATCCTCCTCGCGCTTCGGACCGAAGACGGGATCGAGTACCAGAGCGCTCACTGCCCCTGACGCGGCCATCCGAGCGCCCACGTTGCGGCGCGCGCGAGCGTGCGGACTGCGCGGACACGCTTGCTCGTGTGCCCGAGGACCGCCTCGCCGCCGTGGACGAACGCATCGAGCCAGGCCTCCGCCGGCTCGCGCGCGAGGACACCCCCGAGATCGAAGAGCGTGAGCTGCGTGCAGCCCGACGCGCGTGCAACGGCGACGTCTTCGGCAAGCTCGGACGGCGTGCGGTAGACGGGCTCGTCCTCGAAGGCGCCGGTTCCGACACATCCGAGCGAGATCCCTGCTCGCGTTCCCCAGCGACGCATCGTGCGAGCGGTCGCGGCCGCGAGGAGCGCTGTCGTATCGCGCCTGCGCAGCGTTCCGCGTGACCAGCCTTCGAGGATCGATGTGTACATCATCACGCTGACGTGGCCGGTCCCGAGCGCATCGACCGGAGTCCCGAGGAGCGACTGCCATCCTCTCGCGCGCGGCGGATCGAGCGCGACGAGTGGCCAGACGGCCATCGACGTCGTGATGCCGCGCGCGTGGATCTCGTCCACGGTGCGCGCGAGCAGCTGCGACGCCGCCTCGAACGCGGACGCTGGCCGACGGCCGAGTCCCGTCGCGAGCCGCGCGAGCCCCTCCTCGTTCCGTGAGCGAGCGGCGACGGCTGCGAGAGATCGAGCCTGCGCGAATGGCGGCTCGAGATCGAAGAGCACATCGCGAGGCGGAACCCCCGCGCGCTCGAGGACATCGCAGGCCGAGCGCGTCAGCTGCTGGAACGGCGCTGCGTTGTGCACGCTCGCCCAGCGACCTTCCTCGTCGGAGAGCATCGGCCAGATCGAAAGCGGAACGCCCGCATCGCGGAGCGTCCGCGCGACGGCGGGGAGCCCGGCGACGTCCCATGGGCGAACGGCGAGCACGACCTCGAGGCGGTAGCGCGACAGCAGCGCGATCGTTCGCGGACGGACGAGGTCGGCATGAGGGAGCGTCTCGCTGTAGACGCGGCGAGTCTGCATGGGCGGGGCGGACGTACGTCTACATGATAGCGGCGCGCGGGCGTATGCTGCGGAGCAGGGTTGATGGGAGCTCAGCGATGAAGATCCTCTACGGCGTCGTCGGCGAAGGCATGGGGCACGCGATGCGGTCGCGCGTCATCCTCGAGCATCTCATCGCTCAGGAGCACGACGTCGAGATCATGGCGTCGGGGCGCGCCGTCGACTTCCTCTCGAAGCGCTTCGAGGGCGTGAACCGGATCCACGGTCTCCACATGATCTACGAGGAGAACCGCGTCCGCCCGATGAAGACGCTCTGGTCGAACGTCACCACCGGCGCCACCGGTCTCCCGAAGAACATCGCGGCATATTTCGAGCTCCTCACGAGCTTCCGCCCGCAGGCCGTAATCAGCGACTTCGAGTCGTGGGCGTACCTCTACGGCAAGACGCATCGCCTCCCGGTGCTGTCGGTCGACAACATGCAGATCATCAATCGCTGCACGATGCCGTCCGAGGTGATCGCCGGGCACCAGGCGGAGTTCCAGCTCACGAAGGCGTTCATCAAGAGCAAGCTCCCCTTCTGCGACGAGTACTTCATCACGACGTTCTTCCACCCCGAGATCCGCAAGGACAGGACGCGCCTCTTTCCGCCGATCCTCCGGCCCGAGATCCTCGCGGCGAAGCGGCGCAAGGGCGAGCACCTCCTCGTCTACACGACGGGTGAAGGCAACGACGCCTTCGCCGACACGCTCCAGAAGAGCGGCCTCGAGTGCCGGATCTACGGCATGCGTCGCGGTCTCGAGAGCGAAGTCGTCGAGGGCAATCTCCGCTACCAGCCCTTCAGCGAGGACAAGTTCATCGACGACCTCGCCTCGTGCCGTGCGGTCATCGCCGGCGGCGGCTTCACGCTGATGGGCGAGGCCGTCTACCTCCACAAGCCGATGCTCGCTGTTCCCCTCGCACGCCAGTTCGAGCAGGTCCTGAACGCGCGCTATCTCGAGCTCGAAGGCTACGGCCGCTACGCGAAGACGCTCGACGATCCGAAGACGGTGACCGACTTCCTGGCCGCGGTCCCGAGCTGCGAGGAGCGGCTCGCGAGCTACGCGCAGGACGGGAACACGAAGATCACGCAGGCGATCGACGGATGGCTCGACAAGGCGGCCGCAGGGGTGCTCTGAGGCCCGGCTTGCACGTTGCCAATTGGCGAAGCATGCTATGCCAAGAGGCACGATGCCGAAGACGCAGGCGGTAGCGACGATGCTTGGGCTCAGGACGGAGGTCCGCTCTGGGCTCGAGATGCTGCCGCTCGTCCGCAAAGGTCTTCCGTACCGGAGCATCGAAAACGTCGCACGCGAGATGGATCTGTCCGTCGACGAGACGGCGCAGTCCCTCGGGCTCGCGCGGCGGACCCTCGCGCGTCGCAAGACCCTGCGCGTGCTCGATCCTGCTGAGTCCGAGCGGGTGGTGCGACTCGCCGGGACGCTCGCGCACGCGACGGAGGTGCTCGGCTCGCGTGAGAAGGCGCGGCAGTGGCTGCGGGCGCCGAATCGCGCACTCGGCGGGGAGTCCCCGCTCTCGCTTCTCGACACCGAGATCGGAGCTCGCGCAGTCGACGACGTGCTCGTGCGGATCGAGCACGGCGTCTTCTCCTGATCGCGATGCGGCTCTGGCGCATCTGTCGGGCGAAACATACGAAGACGGCGTTCTCCGGCGAGGGCGCCCGGCTCGCCGGCGGCCGCTGGAATCACAAGGGCGTCGGCATCGCGTATTGCTCGTCGACGCTCTCGCTCGCGACGCTCGAGCTGTTCGTCCACGTCGAACCGCTGACGATGCCGGACGACCTCGTCGCGATCGAGGCCGAGCTCCCCGATGCGGCCTCGTACGGAACGCTCGACCCGAAGATGCTGCCGGCGGACTGGCGGAAGCTCCCCGCGCCCGACGCACTGAAAGACCTCGGCTCCGAGTGGGCACGCGCCGGTCGATCGGTCGCGCTCGTCGTGCCTTCGGCAATCGTGCCTCAGGAGCCGAACGTGCTCGTCAACCCGGCCCACGCGGAAGCTCGGGATCTGAAGATCCTGAGCACGGAGCCATTCAGCTTCGACCCGCGGATGTGGAAGTGACCGTCGACATCCCGAGCGCCGACGTCGAGCACGATCTCGCGGTCAGGTTATATCTCTCGCATGCCTTTCGCTGCTCCGCCGGATCCGGTCCCGCCGACGTCACTCGCGGACGTCGATGCCGCGATCGACGCTCTCTACGAGAAGAGGAACACCTGGCGCGCGGTCTCGCTCGACGAGCGCGCTGCTCTGCTCGATCGCTGCATCGCCGCCACGGCTCAGGTCGCCGAGAAGTGGGCCGCGATCGGCGCGCGCATCAAGGGCCTCGAGCCCGACGATGTCCGTGCGGGTGAAGAGTGGCTCGGCGGTCCGATGCCGGTGATCCGGAATGCGCGGCTGCTCGCCGAGGCGCTGCGAAGCGGTGGCCACCCTCGCCCCGTGGCAACGCGTACCGGCGCCGACGGTCGTACGGTCGCGCGCGTGTTTCCAGCCACGCTGATGGAGCGCCTGATGTTTGCCGGCATCCATGCGGACGTGTGGATCGAGAAAGGCAAGCCCGCGTCGCAGGGCGCGATCTACCGCGAGAAGGAAAACGGCGCAGCGCGCGACGGGCGCGTCTGCCTCGTCCTCGGTGGCGGGAACGTCTCGTCGATCCCCGCCATGGATGTACTTTACAAGCTGTTCGTCGACGACGAGGTCGTCCTCCTCAAGATGAACCCGGTGAACGAAGCGATCGGTCCGGTGATCGCCGCTGCGCTCGCGCCGCTCGTCGACGGCGGCTGGCTCGCGATCGTCTACGGCGGGGCCGATGTCGGCGCACACGCCGCGAGGCATCCGAAGATCGGAGCGCTGCACGTGACCGGATCGGATCGAACCTACGACGCGATCGTCTGGGGTGGCGCGTCGCCCGACGAGCGCGCCGCGCGGAAAGCTCGGGGCGAGCGCGCCAACGACAAGCCGTTCACCGCGGAGCTCGGGTGCGTCACGCCGGTCATCATCGTCCCCGGCCCGTGGTCGGACGCGGACATCCGCTTCCAGGCGCGACATGTCGCGGCGATGATCACGCACAACGCGAGCTTCAACTGCAACGCCGGCAAGGTCGTCGTCGTCGCGAGGGAGTGGCTACAGAAGGACGCGTTCCTCGACGCGCTCCACGAGGAGCTCCGCAATACGCCGCCGCGGAAAGCGTATTATCCGGGCGCGCGCGATCGTTACGCCCGGTTCCTCGCGGAGTACCCGCGCGCCGAGGTCGTGGGCGCGACCCCGCCGGATGCCGCCGACGAGGTCGTTCCCTGGACCGTCATCCCCGACGTCGGTCCGAGCGAGGACTACGCGCTCCGGAACGAGGCGTTCTGCGGAGTGGTCGCCGAAGTGCAGCTCGACGTGCCGGGCCCGGGCGGGGCGTCCGTCCCGGACTTCCTCGATCGCGCGGTGAAGCTCGCCAACGAATCGTGCTGGGGCACGCTCTCGTGCACCATCCTCGTGCATCCGGCGACGGAAGAAGCGCACGAGGCGGAGCTCACGCGCGCGATCGACGCGCTCCGCTACGGGGCCATCGGCGTCAACGTCTGGCCGGGCGTGATCTACGGGCTCGTCGCGCCGACGTGGGGCGCCTATCCCGGGCACACGCCGGAGGACATCCAGTCGGGCACGGGCGTCGTCCACAACACGTGGCTCTTCGATCATCCGGAGAAGTCGGTCGTGAGCGCGCCCTTCCGGATCCGGCCGACGCCCGCATGGTTCAGCGACAACAAGAACCTCCGCGAGCTCGGTCGGCGGCTCGTCAACTTCGAGGCCGCGCCGTCGTGGGGTCACTTCGCGAAGGTCGCGCTCGCCGCGCTGAAGGGCTGATCGCGACGTCAGGCGGCGAAGCGCAGCACGCTCTCGGTCACCGGGCGTTCGAGCGCGCGTTTCGTCGCCTCGCGCGCGATGCGATACGCGCGTCGCCCTTCGTCGAGTCGGAACGGGCCCGATCGCGGAAGGCCCTCGAGGACGAACGTCAGCATGCCCGGTCGTGACGGGAGATCGTTCCTCGTCCGCCACGGCGACCGCGACGCGATGTGATGGAAGAGGACGCGCGGCTCGGTCGCCGGCATGCCCGCGAGCCCGGGCCGATCGAGGATCCCGCCGTCGAAGTACGGACGCCCACCGATGCGCACGGGCTGGAACAGCAGCGGCACTGCGCAGGACGCGCAGATCGCCGGCGCGATCTCACCTCTGTCGAGCACGCGCGTGCTCCGCGTCAGGACGTCGAACACGGACACCGCCGCAGGGACGCGAGAGCGCTCGAAGGTGCGAACGGCGAGGAGCGACTCGAGTCGCTCGCGGAAGAGGCGTCCGCGGAGGAGGCCCGCGCCGATGCCCGGATCCCAGAAGTCGCGTCGCTCGAGGCGCTCGAGCTCGGCCGCGAGCACAGGTGCGTCGACGCCAGCCGCCCATGCCGCCCCGACGAGCGCACCCGCGCTCGATCCGGAGAGGCGAGCGGGGAGAAGGCCCGCGTCCTCGAGCGCAGTGAGGAAGCCGGTATGGGCGTAGAACGAGAAGAACCCCGACGACATCGTGAGCGCGAACGGTCCTTGCGCGAGCCACTCGGCGAGCGTGGTCTTCTCGGCGACGGTCATGGCCGCACATTCTAGGCGCAACTCTGCGCCGATCGCGAAGCACGGCCCCGCGGCCCCCTCTGCCGGTCGCGCTCATTCCTCGACCAGGCACATCGTGCTGCCCGAGCCGTGATGCCGCTTTCGAGCGCTGCGCGTCGCGAGTATCCTCGCTTCCCATGGCGAACCGCACCTTCGCGGTCGGTGACATCCACGGCGACCTCGCGGCTCTCGAAAAGGCGTTCGGCAAGCTCCCGACCCTCGACGAAAAGGACACGCTGGTCCTCATGGGCGACTACATCGATCGCGGCGCCGACAGCGCCAAGGTCGTCGCGTTCGTCCGCCACGAGCTGCCGCGCCGCTTCCCGGGCAAGGTCGTCTGCCTGCGTGGCAACCACGAGGACGGCTGGCTGCGCGTCGCGTCCGGCGGATGGCCCGAGTTCGTCATCCCGCTCGCGAACGGCTGCCTCGCCACGCTCCGCTCGTTCCGCAATCAGCCGATCAAGGAGAACGAGCTCCCGTCGCGCGAGGAGCTGCTCGCGATGCAGAACGGCGAGTTCCTCCCCGACGAGATCGTCGATTGGATGAACGCGCTGCCGTACTACTACGAGGACGATCACGCGATCTACGTGCACGCCGGGCTCGTCGAGAAAAACGGCAAGTGGCTGCACCCTTCGGAGACCGAGAACCCGACGCAGCTCCTCTGGGTGCGCACGATGCGCTTCTTCCAGGGTTACCGCGGCAAGCGCGTCGTCTGCGGGCACACGGCCACCGAGAACCTGCCTCCGGAGCTCTCGAGCTTCACGCCGGAAGATCCCCTCGACATGTGGGTCGGCGAGAACGTCGTCGTCATCGACACGGGCTGCGGAAAGGGCGGGTTTCTCACGATCCTCGAGCTGCCCGCGATGAAGACGTACGAGTCGCGCGACTGACGCCGCTCGAGCACGACCGCGAGAGCGTCCTTCCGAGCGCATCGAGATCCGGCTAGGAGTCGAAGACCCCATGGACTCGTGGGGATTCGAGAACACGCCCCATGGACTCATGGGGTCGACGAAAGCGCCCCCATGTACTCATGGGGATCGAGAACACGCCCGATGAGCCAGAACGCGACCGAACAGACGGCCCACCGCGACGAGGCGAAGCCGCAGCCGCCGGAGAAGTTCCCGCCGACGTTCTACTACGCCAACGCGATCGAGCTCTTCGAGCGCATGGCGCACTACGGCTTCTACATCGGCCTGGCGCTCTATCTGAACACGGTCGTCGGCATGAGCGACATCGAGGTCGGCATGACGCTCGGCAACTTCCGTTTCGTGGGGTCGCTCGCGCCGATCCCTTGCGGGGCGATAGCCGACCGGATCTCGTTCAAGCGTTCGCTCATGATCGCGTTCGCGGGCTACGCAACGGCGTATGCGACGATCCTCCTCGTCCCGCAGAAGGGCTTCGTCATCGCTGCGCTGATGCTCGCCGCCGTGTCGGGCGGCTTCATGAAGCCCGTCATCACGGGCACCGTCGTCCGGACGAGCCCGCCCGGAAGGCAGACCGACGGCTTCGCTGTCTTCTATCGGATGGTCAACGGCGGCAGCGTCGTCGGAAAGACGATCGCGTATTTCGTCCGCTGGCTCGTCGGCATCCGCTACGTCGCGACGACGTCGGTCATCGCGAGCCTGACGTCGCTCGGCATCGCGACGTTCCTCTACAAGGAGCCGGACGACGGACCGGGGAAGACCGAGAAGGGACCAGCTTTCCGCGACGTGCTTCGCGGCTACTGGGATGCGCTCAAGAACCTGCGGTTCACGGCGTTCCTCCTCATCTTCGCCGGCTACTACTTCATGATCGAGCAGTTCTACATGACGTTCCCGCAGTACATGACGCGGCACATCGACAAGAACGCTCCGCTCGAGATCATCACGCTGATCAACCCGGCCACGATCGCGATCGGCCAGGGGATCGTGACCAACATCATGAAGCGCTTCCAGCCGGTCACGACGATGATCCTCGGCGTCCTCATCGGCTCGCTCTCGATGGCGACGATGGGCCTACTGCCGTCGATCGCCGGCGCGTGTCTCTCGGGAGCGATCTTCGCCATCGCCGAGATGACGTTCAGCCCGCGCTTCTACGACTTCATCGGCAGCTTCGCCCCGAAGGGCAAGGCCGGCATGTACATGGGCCTCGCGTTCGTCCCGAGCGCGATCGGCGCGTGGATCGGTGGTCAGGTCTCGGGGCCGCTGATCAAGGAGTACCTCCCGAAGGAGGGCCCGCGGAACCCGCTGCTCATCTGGTCGATCTACGCCGGCCTCGGTCTCGTCTGTGCCGCGGGAATGCTCGTCTATCGTCAGGTGACGCTGCGCTCCAACGTCGACACGCAGAAGAAGTAGCCCCCTCTCGGCGCACTCGCGCCGCATTCCGACCGCAAGAAACGCGAATGCCGCGCCCACTCGTGCGAGTGGCGGCGCGGCATTCGTCGATCACGCTTGGTGAGCGTTACTTCGGGGGCTGCGGCTCGACCTTGTCGTCGGTGACGCATGCGGAGAGGTCGAAGAAGAGGAACTCGACCGCCTTCTGCTGCGCGTTGAGACCGCCCGGGCCGATCGCGCAGGCGCCGATGCTCTTCGGAGCGGCCTTCGACGGATCGACGACGTGGAGGCCCGTGATGACCGCGCGGCCACACTGGTCCTCAGGCTCCGTCGGCGTGCCGTCCGGATTCGAGATCGGCGTGTTGACGGTCATGTAGACGGGGTTGCCGTTCGGCGCCGAGATCCACGCGAGGGCCGGCTCGTTGACGCCGGTCGCGCGGATAGCCTCGTCCTCGAGATCGATCTTTCCGAGCGACGACGACGCGCCGATCTCGTGTAGCCACTCCGCGAGCCTCTCGCCCTTCGGGAACGTCTGGTTGATGTCGTAGCTGGAGGACGACGAGCTCGCGCTCTCGGCCCACTTGGCGAGGTTCTTGAACTCGTCGGCGGGCGAGCCCTTGAACCAGATGTCGTGGTAGTGCGTCGCGAAGACCTTACCGCCGGCGTTCAAGTACTCGTACATCGAGGCGCGCGCGCCAGCCGAGTTACCGCCCTTGTTCTCGACGTGCGTGTCCGCCTCGCACGAGAGCAGGACCATGTCGTATTTGCGGAGCTGCGCGGCGTCGTTCCAGAAGTCCTGCGCCGGCGTGCCCATTCCGCCGCCCGCCCCCTTGAAGACGTGGACGTGACCGCCGGGATCGTGGCCCATGACGAACTCCTTGTCGTCGATGCCGATACCGCGGAGCAGGCACTCGAGCGCGTCGTAGCTTCCGCTCGTGACCGCGATCTGGGGCATGTTGCCTTCGTCGCTGTTCTTCGGGAGCTTGAGGGTCTTGTCCTTGATGACGTTCTCCTCGCACTGCTTCGTCACGTCGACGTGGAGGAGGCGACGCCACTTGCCGACCTGGATGACGATCGGGACGTCCTTGTCGACGGGGACGTTCTCGAGCACGAACTCGCCCTTGCCGTCCGTGAGCGCGCTGCGGAGCGGGTTCACGATGACGCTCGCGCAGGTCTCGCACGCGATGCCGTCCGGCTCCTCCGTCGAGTCCTTCATCGGAGGCAGGTTCTCCGGATCCTCGCCGCCCGGGATGTAGACCATCACGTTGTAGAGGGGGTTCGATCCTGCGGGGTCATAGACCTTGCCGCGCAGCGTGGTCGACGCCCCGCCGTTGCACTCGACGACCTTGCACTCGAGGCCGGCGCACGGCGTCTCGCCCGGCGTGAAGGCCTGGCTCGCTTCGAACCCGCCGTCGCCGGGCAGGTTCGTGTCGATGAATCCGGAAGTCCGTTCTTTGCCGCCACATGCGACGACGATCGCGGCGACGAGGGCTACAGGAGCGAGGACAAAGACGCCTTTGCGCATGAGGGGCTGTCTCCTTGGGGACGACGAGTGAGAAGGAGGCGGTGCTCTCCCGAGAAACGCAGGCCCCCACCTACATCCCCCGACGAGGGCTCCGTGTATTGATGCCTCCATGCCCCATGCGCAACCTCTTTTCGCGTCTCTTCGGCGAGGTCGGCGTCTCGCGCGACACGGGCCGCATCGTCGCCCGTTCCCGCTGAAGTACGGGCGGGCTCGAAATCCGCTGCGCTCTCGCAGACAAAGAAGAGGCCACGACGGCCACGGGGATTCGATGCGCCTGAGATCATTGCGCAAGTGGGCGCTCGATCTGCGCGCGCGGGTGTATGGAGACGCTCGATGAGCACGCGCCGAAGCTTCATCGCCGGGATGGCCGCGGCGCTCGTGAGCCGGTCGGGAGACGCACGCGCGGAGGGCGCGCCGACGACGAGCGCCTACGACCCCGAGGCGGACCTCCGGAATCTGAAATTGCTCGACGCGACCGAGGGCGGTCGCCGCTTCACACTGCTCACGCCGCGGTTCCAGAACCCTGACAGCCCGCTCCCGCTCGTCGTCTTCCTGCACGGCCTCGGCGAGACGACGAACGAGAAGCTCGGCGCGTATGCGTGGATCGAGAAGTACGGACTCGGCAGCGCCTGGCAGCGGCTGAAGCGCGCGCCCATCGAGCGGACGAGCAAGCGCGGCGAGTGGACTGAGCCCCGCCTCGCCGAAGTGAATGCGGAGCTCGCTGCGCGTCCGTTCCGCGGCTTCGCGATGGCGTGCCCGTTCATGCCGAACCCGAAGGGTCCGGCCGACCTCGACGAGTACGCACGCTGGATCGAACGCTCGCTCCTTCCGCGATGCCGGAAGGAGGCGCTCGTCTTCGGCGACGCCGCGCGGACGTATCTGTGCGGCGTATCGCTCGGCGGATACGTCTCGCTCGAGATGCTGGTGCGCCTCCCGCACGTCTTCGGCGCGTGGGCTGGCCTCCAGACCTCGATCGGCACATGGGCCGCAGCTGGCTACGCGGAGAAGGTCGCACGCTCACCGGGCAAGCCGATGCTCGCCCTCACGAGCACGCTCGATCACTGGCGCACATCGAGCGAGGCGCTCGTTGCCGCGCTCGATGCAAAGAAGATCGCATGTACGCTGCGGGTGATCCCCGGACCTCACGATCAGCCGTGGCTGCGTGAGGCAGGGACGATCGAGGCGCTGCACTGGCTCGATCGCCTCTGGGATCCGCCGGCGTGATCTTTGCGCAAAAGCCCTAAAAACAAGGGCTGGACGTGCGTCCGTTACGGCAGAGGAAACGACCGTCCGACGGGCCTTCTGCTTTGTACCGTTCGTCGGCAGACGACTAGCTTCCTCAGCGTGAAAGCGCGCACGCCGAAAGGCTCGATGCAGCAGGGGCCGAATCACTTCAAAGAAGCGATGGAGGAGGAATCGATGAACGCCATGCCGATGATGAGCGGCTCGATGATGGGGATGCCGATGAACAGCATGCCGATGGGCACCATGCCGATGGGCACCATGCCGATGAACGGGATGATGCCGATGATGGGCGGCATGATGCCGATGATGGGCAGTGGCATGATGGGCGGCATGATGCCGATGATGAACGGCATGATGCCGATGAACGGCATGATGATGCCCATGATGATGCCCATGATGGGCGGCGGGATGATGCCGATGATGTGCCGGATGTCCTGCGAGATGACGAAGGACGGCATGATGATGAAGATGATGCCGATGGATCCTTCGATGATGCCGCGCATGAAGGAGCGCTGCGAGGCGATGAACGCCATGATGGCGATGGGCGCGCCCACGATGATGATGTGTGGCGGCATGCCGATGATGATGTGCATGCCGATGATGCCCAACGGCAAGTAGCGCTCGTCGCGAGCTGCGAAATACAGCGCTCCTACGCGAGCGTCCTGCCAGGTGCGTAGGGAGGCGCTCCGCTTCCCCTCACCGATCGAACGAGCCCGCGGTGGCGTGCACCCGCGGGCTCGTCGCATTTTTCCGCCCGAGCTGGGATGCACCGGAGATGGGAACTTTCGTCGCCGCGCGTGGTCGGACCTTCCGCGCTGGAGGAGGTCCCGATGGCAGGCGTGAACGTCGAAGGTGGCAAGGGCGGACGGAGATCGCTCGACTCCGAGATCAACATGATCCCGATGATCGATCTCCTCATGGTGACGATCTCGTTCCTCCTCATCACGGCCGTCTGGGTGCATTCACAGCGATTGGCTGCAGATGCGCAGGTCCCCGGATCGTCGACCGAGCCGCCGTGCGGTGCTGACTGCAAGGAAGAAGCACGGCTGCACGTCGAGACCGCCGATCCGTCGAAATTCGTGCTCGCGTGGAAGCAGGGACGCACGGTCGTCCGCACGACGGAGGTCCCGCGCGAGACGAACAAAGCCGGCTCGGTCGCATTCCCCGAGCTCGCCTCCACGCTCGCGGAGGAATGGAAGGCCAGCGGCGCTCACCGTGAGGCGAACGACCGGCGCTTCGATCGCGCCGTCGTCCACGCGGCGAACGACATGCCGTATGCGGAGCTCATCGCGGTGATGGACGCGGTCGCGCGGCCGAAGCGGCACGTCTCGAATGGGAGCAAGCTCGTCGAAGCGACCGCGTTCGAGGTCACGTTCGCGACGGACTGACCTCCGCGTCGAGCTCGCGCGTCATCTCGAGCATCGTCGTGCGGAAGCCGACCCGCTGGAAGAGACGGTGGGCGCTCTCGTTCTGCGAAGCCGTCAGGAGGACGACGCGTGGAGCGCCCTTCTCCTTCGCCCGGCGGAACGTCTCGCGAAGGAGCGCCTCACCGACGCCGCGGCGGCGTCCCCGCTCGTCGACGTAGATGTCATGCAGCTTGGTGCAGGCATCCAGGAGCTCGTTGTAGCTGCGCGGCTCCATCCGCGCGTAGACGTACCCGACCACGCCCGCGTCGTCGGCGGCGACGAGCAGGATCGTGTCCTCCGCGTCGAGCTGGCTCGCGAACCACCGAACATAGCCGCGCTCGGGATCCACCGGCTTCATGAAGCGCTGCGGATCGTAGTCGTGGTGCGCCCGCACGAGGCGGCCTGCAAGGATCCCGACCGCGGGTAGGTCGGCGGTGGTCATGTCTCGAATGCGAACGTCCGTCACGTCTCGACCTTAGTCAGAAGCGAGGGCGTCTCGCCAGCGACGCGGCGATTCGAAGGCGCACTCGCTCGTGCTCGTGTCACGCCGCCGCACCGGATAGAGTGTGCAGGCAGATGCCGGAGCTTCCCGACGTCGACGTCTATGTCGAGCACATCGCCGCGCGCACGGTGGGGCACGCGCTCGAGCGCGTTCGCCTCGCGAGCCCCTTCGTGCTGCGAACCGCCGATCCGCCGCTGGCCGCGCTCTCCGGGAAGAAGGTCGGGGCGGTCTCGCGGCTCGGGAAGCGGATCGTCCTCGCGTTCGGCGAGAAGAGCGAAGGGAAGCTCTACCTCGTCATCCACTTGATGGTCGCAGGGCGCTTCAGGTGGAAGCCTGCGGGCGCGCCCATCCCAGGCAAGGTCGGGCTCGCGGCGTTCGACTTCGACACCGGAACGTTGATCCTCACCGAGGCGAGCTCGAAGAAGCGCGCGAGCATCCATGTCGTGCGCGAGGCCGGCCTCCGCGCGCTCGATCCAGGCGGAATGGAGGTCCTCGGCTCGAACGTCGCGGCGTTTGCGGCTCGCCTCCGAAGCGAGAACCACACGCTGAAGCGCGCCTTGACCGATCCGCATCTCTTCAGCGGGATCGGCAACGCGTACTCCGACGAAATCTTGCATCATGCACAGATGTCGCCGGTGAAGCTCACTTCACGGCTGACCGACGAGGAGATCCGGCACCTCCACGCATCGATCCACGTCGTCCTCGAAGAATGGACCGAACGCCTTCGCAAGGAGGCAGGCGAGTTCCCGGAGGGCGTCACGGCATTCCGTCCGGAGATGGCGGTGCACGGCAAATACGGCAAGCCGTGTCCCCGTTGCGGCAAGCCCGTCCAGCGCATCCGATACGCGGACAACGAGTCGAACTACTGTCCGACGTGTCAGACCGATGGCAAGCTCCTCGCCGATCGATCGCTCTCGCGTCTCATGCGCGGCGACTGGCCCAAGACGCTCGAGGAGCTCGAAGCGAAGAAGACGCAAGGCCGGAGCGTAGCGGCGCCGGCAGGGAGCTTCGCAGCGCGAGCGGCGTCGTTCATCCCCTCGCGCGCTCCGGAGTCTCCGACGCCAGCATCGGAACCGGCGACTCTCCCCGCGCCGTCACCGAAGAAGAAGGCGACGGCGAAGCGCGCGAGCAAGACGAGCTGACGCAGCGATCAGGGCGGCGGCGTCGCGACGACGTTCTGGATCTTCTTCTGCTTGTCGTCGACGTCGAACCGGCACACGCCGACGTGGATCTGGCTCGCCTGCGGCTGTTTGCAGGCATACAGCCGGACCGTCGCCTCGTCGCAATGACACGGCGTCCCCGGCGACAGCCCGCCGTCACACGCCGGCTCGGCGGCCTGCGTGAGCGCGTAGCGCCGCCGCGCATGCGCCATCGCGAACGCCGCCGTGACCTTGTCCTTGCTCGCGAGCGACGCGTAGGCGAAGAGCGCCGGCCTCGTGGAGCCGTCGAGCACGTCGCGCGGAGGGCGAGCGATCTCCGCGCTGACGACCTTCGCGAGCTGCGCCTTCGTGCACAGCGGCTCGTCCTGCTTCGAGGCGTCGCTCCACGAGACCGGTCCGGCTTCGGTACAGCGGAAGTAGGGGGCGCAGGCGTCGGTCAGCAACGATTCGACGAGCTTCGGATCGGAACACGTCGTGTCGGCCGCCGCGATGGCGAGCATCGCCGCTTCGACGAGCGCGTCGCGGCCGTCGTCGCCCGCGGCCGGAGGATTCTTCGCGAGGACCTCACATCCAATCTCGGCAGCCTTGTCCTTGTCGTCGGCGATCACCGCGCGGAGGAGCGCCGCGACCGCTCGCGGCTCCTGCGCCCCGGCGGCGAGCTCCTTCGCACGAGTGGCCACGAGCTTCGCGTTCGCAGGCGCACGCAGATCGACCAGGCTCACGGCCCGGCGCAGCAGGATCGCCGGCTTGCCCGGCTCCAGGCCACTCGCGAGGCCATCACGCAGCGCTGCTTCGCTCGCGGCGGGGAGCTGCTTGCGCGCTTCGTCCCACGCGGGGTCGTCGACGTACGCAGCGTCGACGAGGAGCCGCACGGCGCCGCTGTCTCCCTTCTCGCGCCGAATCTCGCGCACGAGGTCGCCTCGCCGTGCGCCGGCAGCTTCGAAGAGCGGACCGAGCGCATAATCGGTCTCCGGCACCGCACGAAAATCAGCGGGGAACGCGACCAGCGGACCGACGAAGAGCCCGTCACCGATCACGTAGAGGATGCGCGCCATCCCCGTGGTCGTCTTGTACGCGAGGCGCCGCCCAGCGTCGTCCTGCGTGACCGACGGCAGGTCGCTCGCGACGTCGCCGGGAGGCAGCTCGGCTTTTCTCGCGCCGAACGCGATCTCCGCGCTCGCGCCGTTCATCGTGATGCGCGCGTCGCTGGCGGCGCCCCCGCTCGGGCGACAACCGAAGAGCGTCAGGGCCAGCCCGAGCGCGACCGTCGCTACACACGCGTGCGAACGATTGAGCACGGCCGCATGCTAACGGCGAACGCCCGGTGATGCGCGCCTTCTCAATCCCGGCTCCGTGGTTAGGCTTTTCCCGACGACATGACGGCTCGGCCGTGGACCGCTCCGCCCCAGCAAAAGACGTCGAAGAAGCGCCTCGGTTTCTTCGACGGAGTGAGCGCGCTGTTCGGCGGGCTCGGCTTCATCGTGGGCCGCCCGTCGATGTGGGGCTGGGCGCTCGTCCCCGCGGTGGCCGCCTCGGTCCTCTTCTTCGGCCTCGCCGCTCTGGCCGTCTGGGGCGGATCGAGCCTCGCCGAACATGCGCTCTGGGACCCCGGCGACGGGGCATGGACGCTCGCAGGGGTCTGGCTGCTCCGTGTCGTGCTCTGGATCGTCGGGATCGTCTTCTCCTTCCTCGTCGCGATCTCGCTCGCGCAGCCGCTCTCGGGCTTCGCGCTCGACGCGATCGCGCGCCGGCAAGAGGCCGCGCTCGGCGGGCCGCAGTGGCCTGAACAGCCGCTCATCGCGTCGGCGCTCCGCTCGCTGCGCGTGGCGCTGACCGCGCTCATCGTCAGCGTGCCCATCCTGGCCCTGCTCACGCTCGTCACGTTCGTGTTTCCGCCAGCGAGCGTCGTGACCGTTCCGCTCAAGTTCCTCGTCACGGGTCTCGCCGTCGCTTACGACTTCCTCGACTACCCGCTCGGCCTTCGCGGCGCGGGTGTGCGCTCGCGTATCGGCTTCATTCGCGATCACTTCTCCGCCGTGCTCGGCTTCGGGGCTGCGGCCGCGCTCGTCCTGCTCGTCCCCGGCGTCGGTCTCGTGCTGTTGCCCTTCGGCGTTGCGGGCGCCGCGCGCCTCGTGGTCGCCGCCGATGCGCACCGTCCCTGATCGCCCGCCATCGCGCTCGCAATGTCTTGCGAAACAGGCGCGAGACGTGCGACGACGATCGTCACATCCATGAGCAGCCCGCTGGTCATCAACGCCAAGGTCACTCTCCCCGGAAGCGATCTCGAATGGACGGCGGTGAAGTCCTCCGGTCCGGGAGGGCAGAACGTCAACAAGGTCGCCTCGAAGATCGAGCTCTCGTTCGACTTCGAGAGCACCGTCGCACTGCCGGACTCGGTGAAGGACCGGCTGCGCGTCCTCGCGAAGAACCAGCTCGACGCGGAAGGCCGCGTGCTCATCAAGAGCGAGAAGACGCGTGATCAGGCAAAGAACCTCGCCGATGCACGCACCAAGCTGAAGGACCTCGTCCTCGAGGCGATGGTCGTTCCGAAGAAGCGGAAGCCGACCAAGGTGAGCAAGGCGCAGAAGGCCAAGCGCCTCACCAACAAGAAGAAGGTCGGCGCGAAGAAGGCCGCGCGGAAGAAGCCGAGCCGAGACGACTGAGGGCG
This sequence comes from Pseudomonadota bacterium, assembly GCA_023402175.1. Classification (GTDB taxonomy): domain Bacteria; phylum Myxococcota_A; class Polyangia; order Polyangiales; family Polyangiaceae; genus Labilithrix. Next base: position 18,719 of record JAEXCN010000530.1, read on the forward strand.
ACACGGCTCGTGGCCGTCGACCCGCCGCGGTGACGGACAAAAGCAAACGCTCGAGCGACTCTCGGTGAGAGCGGCTCGAGCGTCGATGCTCGAAGTACGTGGTGTGACGAGTTACTCGGCGGCAGCTTCGGCCGTGGGCGCCGGCTCCGGCACGACCGCGTCGCCGCGAGCCGCGCGCGGACGACCGGCATCGATGTTCCCTTCGAGCACGGCCTTCGGCGGCGAGTGGAGGTCCCAGACGAGACCGACCGCCGAGAGCGCGCGGAGGATGTAATAGGTGCAATCGATCTCCCACCAGAAGAAGCCCTGACGCGTCGAGCGCTGGTAGTAGTGGTGGTTGTTGTGCCAGCCCTCGCCCATCGTGATGAGCGCGAGCAAGAAGCTGTTCTTGCTGTCGTCCGTCGTCGTGTAGCGGCGACGGCCCCACCAGTGCGCGAGCGAGTTGATCGAGAACGTGCCGTGCCAGAGGAGCGTCGTCGAGACGAAGAGCCCCCAGACGAGCGCGTGCCAGCCGCCGACGAGCCAGAGGCCGATCCCGAGCAGCACGCCGGGTACGAAGTGGTACTCGTTCAGCCAGACGAGCTCCGGATAACGCGCGAGATCGCTGACCCGCTTCATGTCGGTGTCCTCGGTGTCGCGCGAGAGGATCCAGCCGATGTGCGAGTACCAGAAGCCCGCCTCGCGGAAGGAATGCGGGTCCTTCACGGTGTCCGAGTACTTGTGGTGGTCGCGATGATGCGCGGCCCACCAGAGCGCGCCCTTCTGGAGGCTCGACTGCGCGAGCCAGGCCAGCACGAACTGGAACCAGCGGCTCGTTCGGTACGTCCGATGCGAGAAGTACCGGTGGTAGGCGCCGGTGACGCCGAACATCCGGATGAAGTAGAGCGCCATGGCGAGAGCAAAGCCCTTCCAGGACCAGCCGAGCATCGCGACGCCGACGACGGCCGCGACGTGCACTCCCCAGAAGGGAGCCGTCACGAGCCAGCCATACCCTCGCTTCTTCATGCACTTACCTTACGAGGCGCTTCGTCAGGAATCGGTCATGAGACCGCCACAAGAAGCTCAGCGCACGACCTCCGGGACCCGCGCAACGCTGGCGAAATGACCGGTCTCGAGGCCCAAAAACGAAGCAAGCTCGAGCACGAGGGCGCCGCACCGCGCGCACGCAGCGCGAGGAGGCTGACGCGCTCGTCTTCGGGTGGTGCTCGTCATCGCCGCCGCATTCCCCTAAAAGAACCGACGTGTCTGCAGGTGGCGCAATCGCGGGGGCCGGCGTTCGCACGCTCCTCGCGAACCGGCGTTACACGCTGTACCTGGTCTCCCGCATCTCGCTGATCGTCGCGACGCAGATGCTCAGCGTCGCCGTCGGCTGGCAGGTCTACGAGATCACCAATCAGGCGCTCGCGCTCGGATTCTCCGGTCTCGCGATCTTCCTGCCCGGGTTCCTCCTGGCGCTCCCGGGTGGACACGCCGCCGATCGACACGACCGGCGGCGGATCCTGATGGTCTGTCATTTCGGCGTGAGCCTCTCCGCCGCGACGCTTGCCGTCCTCTCGCATACCGGATCGAAGAGCCTCCTGCCGATCTACAGCGTGCTCGTGGTGCTCGGCGCGATCCGCGCCTTCAGCGGATCCGCGGGTCAAGCGCTCCTGCCGAGTCTCGTCGACAAGGTGCAGCTCGAACGCGCCATCGCGTTCGGCTCGTCGTGCTGGCAGCTCGCGATGATCGCGGGGCCGTCACTCGGCGGCGTGATCTACGCGGCGACCGGACGAGCAAGCGTCGTGTACTCGGTATGCTCGGTGATGGCGTTCATCGCGTTCGTGAGCGTCATCGCGATGGGTCGCGATCCGAGAGGCGCGACGCCGCGCCCCACCGGCCGCGCCACCTGGGGCGAGCTGCTCGCAGGCATTCGCTACGTCTGGACGAACAAGCCGATCCTCGGCGCAATCTCGCTCGATCTTTTCGCGGTCCTCCTCGGCGGTGCGGTAGCGCTCCTCCCGATCTTCGCCCGTGACCTCCTCCACGTCGGGCCCTGGGGGCTCGGCCTCCTGAGGAGCGCGCCGGCGATCGGCGCAGCGACGACCGCGCTCTCGCTCGCCTGGTTTCCGCTCCGGCGCCGCGCGGGCATCACGATGCTCGCATGCGTCCTCCTGTTCGGGATCGCGACGATCGTGTTCGGGCTCTCGCGCTCGTTCGCGATCTCGCTGGCAGCGCTGCTCGCGCTCGGCTCGTTCGACATGTTCAGCGTGGTGGTCCGCTCCACGCTCGTCCAGGTCCGAACTCCGGATGCGATGCGCGGGCGTGTGAGCGCGGTGAATCAGGTCTTCATCGGCGCATCGAACGAGCTCGGTGAGTTCGAATCCGGTGTCACGGCGGCGTGGCTCGGACCGGAGCTCGCCGTCCTCGTCGGCGGGATCGGGACATGCCTCGTCGTCATCGCGTGGGCGTTCCTCTTCCCCGAGCTCCGCAAGGTCGACAAGCTCACCGACTGAGCACGGTCACGACCCGCGCGCGCACGACGTCGATCGCGCCGAAGATCAGCGCGCCTTGTGCGCGGCGGGAGAGGCCGGCTCGAGCGCTTCGTCCTCGAGCGGCTCGCGGGTCTCGACGCGGTGCCCACCGTCGGCCGCCACGCGCGTCGGCGGAGGGGCCTCCACGCGAACGTGCGGCGCGTTCGGAGCCATGTTCGGAAGGCCTCCCCAGTGGATCGCAGGGAAGCGGTAGAGGATGTTGCCGTCGTCGTCGAGGTCGACGGTCACGTGATCGGGATACTCCTTGGCGAGCTTCGTGAGGACGTCGTCGGCCTCCTTCGGCGTCACGTGGAGCATCTGTGCGACGTCCCAGGCCTTCAGGACGCCGTTACGCGTGTTCGCGAGCGCGAAGATGGCCTGGTTCTTCGTCGCCGCTTCCGCATCGCCGCCCGACTTCTCGAGCGCGCGACCGCTACGGAGGAGCGCATACGCGATCAACGAGGCGACGAGCGCGATCGGCCCTGCCGTCAGCGCGGCGACCCACGGCCAGGCGAGCGTGAGGAAGAGGCCCGCGAGCGCAAGCGCGAGCACCCACCCGAGGGCGAGCACGAGCCAGCCGAAGACACGCGCGACGGTGCCGCCGACCTTCGAAGGCTGCCCGGCGAGCGTCACGGACGTGTTCGTGAGCGGCATGCGCGGAGCGCCGCAAGCGGTGCAATAGGCGCTGACACCTCGGTAGACGAGCGGAGCGTTCTGGCGGCAGCGAGGGCACACGGCGAGTCACAACGTTTCGCCGCTTGCCCGGTGCGTCAAGGGTGCTCCGGTTTCGAGCGGTCGACTTCGTTCAGATATGGGGCTGCGCGACGTCGAACGACGGCTCGCAGAGCTCGGTGGGTGCGTCATCGAGGTCGAGATCGGCGATCGGCACCGCCGCAAGCCGGCTCGAGCTCGTCAGCTCGGCTGCGACGGTGATCGTGACGGCCGACGCCGGCCCCGTCTCGACATCCGACGCGGACGAAAGCGCGGGCGCGAGCTCGCATGGGATTGCGTCAGGCTCCTCGGCGCCGTCGAAGCGGTCGACCGCGTAGCCCAGCTTCGAGAGAGCGCGCGCCGAGAGCGCGCTCGACGGAACGAACCCCGGCCGCGATGGAGCGGCGGCCGCGAGGACCGGGTACGGCGGAACGAAGACGACGGCCGGCGTGGCAAGCACGTCGGGGCGCGATCTCCGACGCGAGATGGCGACGGCGCCGACGACGACACCGAACAGAGCAGCGCCGACGAGCGCGCCGATCGCTGCCGCCAGCATCTCGGGCGGCAGTCCGTGCACCAGCGCGATCGCCGGTGCAATCGGATTCGCAGCGAGCGTGGGTACCAGCGGCGTCATCGGACGCGGGGTCTTACGGCATCCGCGCCCGAACCTTCCCTCTCGTAGCCGGCCTCTGACTTTTCGCGATCGGCACGACCGGGTTGCGGCTTACTCTGGACGGGTGACCGTCTGGGGCTTCGGGATCGTCCAGGCTCGGGAGCTGGAGGACGCTGGGCGCGGCGCATTCGAGGAGCTCTGCGGGCTCGTCTCGGATGCGACCGGGGTGCGCTTCGAGCCCACGATCGCGAGGAGCTACCGCGAGCTCGCCGGAGGTCTCGAGCGAAGCGAGATCGGCCTCGCATGGCTTCCGCCACTTCCGACGATCGACCTCGGTGCGCGCCGGCTCGCGACGGTGCTCGCGATCCCTGCGCGGAACGGCACGACGAGCTATCACGCGGCGCTCATCGTCCGGCGCGGAGGGCCGAGGACGATCGGCGATCTTCGCGGTAGGCGCGCCGTCTGGGTCCAGCGCGACAGCGCCGCCGGCTATCTCGTTCCGCGGATGCACCTCGCAGCGCAGGGGATCGACGTCCTTCGGTACTTCTCGCGCGAGCTCTTCACCCATTCGCATCCGGCCGTCGTCGACGCGATCGTGAACGGAGAAGCAGACGTCGGAGCGACCTACTGCCACGTCGAAGCCACCGGCCGCGTCGTCCGCGGACCATGGATGGATGACGAGAGCCGCAACGTGCGGCCCATCGAGGTGCTCGCCACGTTCGGCCCGATCCCGAACGACGCGCTCGTGGGATCGAACGAGCTGTCTGCCTCGGCGCGCAGCTCGCTCACGCGCTGGCTGCTCGATCCGTCGGCGCGGGCGCGGGAATTGTTCGCGCGCCTGCTCGGCTCCGGAGACTTTCGCGTCCCTTCGATCGAGCACTACAAACCGCTCGAACACATGTCGCGCGCTGCGAGGGCGCGTGGTCACGATGCCGACCCGTCGTCGAGTCGCATGGGCATCCGCGCCGCCCGACGAATCACGTGACGCGAGGCTCCGAACGCAACGCACTGGCACGCCGTGCGCATGCGACTCGATCGGATTACGGGTCGCCGCGGGAGAGTAGTCATGAGGTCGAATCGCGCGTGCTTCGCGCTCGGGCTCGTTGCGACGATCGCCACCGTCTGCACCGGAGCGTGCAAGAAGACGGCGGAGACGCAGCGAAGAGAAGCGGCCGAGACCGAGCTCCGTTCCGGTCCGGCCGAGGTCGAGAAACACGTGCTCGGCGAGAAGGACGACATCTTCACGACGGTCCGGCGCGAGCAACTCGACTTGCGCGCACGCCTCCAGCGCGAGATCGACGAGCTCGATCGCAAGCTCGCCGATCTGAAGGTGGAGCTCCGCGACGGCGGCTACGTGGTCGATCCGAAGGCGAAGCACGCCGCGCGGGTCAAGGAGCTCGTCGAGCGGCGCGACCAGCTCCACGAAGACATGCTGACCGTCGAGCGCGCGGACGAGCACGACTGGGACGAGATCAAGGCGACGATCGAACGCGACCTCGGCGAGCCGCGCACACGCGGGCGGATCTGAAGCGGTCGTGATTGCGGCAGAGCGATCCGCGCGAACGGAGCCGGAAGCGCGGCGCCGATGTCGCGCCTGCAGAGCTGACGCGAGGCCAGCGTTTCGCTATGTTCCGTGGCTCCATGGCGCCCACGAGTGATCCCCCGACGTCGTTCCCCAAGGAGAGCATCAAGGTCCTCCTGCTCGAGAACGTGCATGCCTCCGCACACGAGATCTTCGGCGCGGAAGGCTTCCAGGTGGAGGCGGTGCCGCGCGCGCTGAAGGAAGAGGAGCTCGTCGAGCGACTCGCCGACGGCGTTCATCTGCTCGGCATCCGCAGCAAGACGCGCGTGACCGCGAAGGCGCTCGAAGCCGGCAAGCGACTGCTCTCGGTCGGAGCGTTCTGCATCGGCACGAACCAGATCGACCTGCACGCCGCGAAGCGTTGCGGCATCCCGGTGTTCAACGCGCCGTTCAGCAATACGCGCAGCGTGGCCGAGCTCGTCATCTGCGAGGTCATCATGCTGTCTCGACAGCTCGGCGACCGTTCGCGCGAGGTGCACGAGGGCAGGTGGCGCAAGATCGCGAAGGGCGCTCACGAGGTCCGCGGGCGTACGCTCGGCATCGTCGGTTACGGCCACATCGGCTCGCAGGTCGGCGTCCTCGCCGAGGCGATGGGCATGCGCGTCATCTCGTTCGACATCCGCGCGACCCTCCCGATGGGCAACAACAAGGCCGTCGAATCGCTGGAGACGCTCCTCGCGCAGAGCGACTTCGTCACGCTGCACGTCCCGGAGACCCCGCAGACGCGCGGCATGATCGGCGCGAAGGAGATCGCGTCGATGAAGGACGGCGCCTGCTTGCTCAACTTGAGCCGCGGAACGGTCGTCGACGTCGACGCCCTCGCCGAAGCCGTCAAGAGCGGAAAGCTCGGCGGCGCAGCGCTCGACGTCTATCCGGACGAGCCGGAGGGGAACGAGGACGTCTTCAAGAGCATCGTCTGCGGCCTACCGAACGT
>JAEXCN010000543.1 GCA_023402175.1 Pseudomonadota bacterium
CGGACGATCCCCGGAGCGATGACGCGCGTCTCCTCGCTTCCGAGGAGGCCGCCTTCGCCCGCGTGCGGGTTCAGCGCGGCAACGGCGAGACGCGTTTGTCTTGTCCCCACGGGGGCCTCGAGCTGCGCGACGAAGCGGGCGGTCCAGTAGACGGCGCGCGCGACTTCGTCGGCGGTGATGGCCTTCGGAACTGCCGTGAGCGGGAGGTGCGTCGTCACGAGCGAAGTCGTCAAGCGATCGGTCCAGAACGCCATCGTCACCTCGGGCGCGTGAAGCCGCTCGGCGAGGTGCTCGGTGTGCCCACGGAAATCGCGCGCGCCCTTCTTCCCCGAGCGCGCAATCGCGTCTTTGGAGACAGGACCGGTGACGAGCGCGTCGGCGATGCCGCTGCTCACGAGATCGGTAGCAGCGTCGATCCATGCGAGCTGCGCCGCTCCGCCCGCACGGCTCGGCCGTCCTGGAACGCGATCGCCCGCGGCGAGCGGCTTCGTCGGCTCGTAGACGTAGAGGACGCCGCGCGCTCGGCGCTCGAACGCGTCGGCAGGATCGTCGACGCGCTGGAGCCGGCTCGGATCGACGTCGCGGATGCGCGCCGCTGCGCGGAGGGCGCCGAGATCACCTACGAGGAGGACATGCGCACGGGACTGCGCCGCCGCGGCGATCGACACCTCGGGACCGACACCGGAAGGACATCCGATGCTGATCGCGAGGCGCGCCGGCCTCGTCGCGGTCGCTCGCGTCCGTGATCGATCGAGCTCGCGTGCCGCCTTCTGTCTCGTCGTCCGCTTCATCGTTCCGTCGGTGTGCGCAGCTTGTACCCGGCGCCACGCAGCGTCTCGAGGGGCAGCGCCTCACCGAGCTTCATCCGCAAGCGCCGAACGTGGATGTCGACCGTTCGCGGGCCGCCTTCGTACCGTGCGCCCCACACACGCGCAAGGAGCGTGTCGCGCGAGAAGACCCGGCCGCGGTTCTGTGCGAGGAACGAAAGGAGCGCGAACTCCTTCGCCGTCAGCACGACGCCGCGCCCGTCGACGAGCACCTCGTGCGCCGCGCGGTCGATGACGAGCTGCCCGACCTTGACGCGTTCTTCGGTGGAGAACTCGCTCCGCTTCCACTCGATCTGGCGGATGCGCGCGTAGAGCTCGACGGGAGCACACGGCATCACGATGAAGTCGTCGAAGCCGCTGCCGGGATCGACCCGCGCGATCTGTCGGGGTGAGACGGCGATGATCGCAGGCGTCGCCGCGAGCTGTTCCGTCTTCCGCACGGCGCGGAGGGCAGCGACGGCAAGGTCCGGACGTTCGCCCGCCTCGATCACGATGACGCGCGCCCGTGCGCCGTCGTCCTCGAAGAGCGCGCTCCCCTCTTCCCAGAGATCGAGCGTGCGGACGTCGGCGCCGAGCGTTCGGAGGAGCGTGGCTGCACCCTCCTCTGCCTCGAGGTCCGGCCCGTGACCGATCACCACGACGAAGGCGGACACGGACGGGAATTATCACGTTCCCGCCCGCGAAAGATCGATCCCTTACCGGGAAGGACCGAGGACGATCTCAGACCTTCGTGCCGCCAACCGTGATCGAGCTGATCTTGATCGTCGGGCACCCGACGCCGACCGGAACGCTCTGACCGTCCTTGCCGCACGTCCAGATGCCGTCCGACGTCTCGACGTCGTTACCGAGCATGGCGACCTTGCGGAGGACGTCCGGGCCGTTGCCGATCAGGTTCACGCCCTTGAGCGGCGCGGTGATCTTCCCGTCCTCGACGAGGTAGCTCTCGGTCAGCGAGAAGACGAAGTCACCGTTCGAGATGTCGACCTGGCCGCCGCCGAACTTCTTCGCGAAGACGCCGCGCTTGACGCTCTTGAGGATCTCGTCCGGATCGTGGGGACCAGCGACGAGGATCGTGTTCGTCATGCGGGGCATCGGCGCGCACGCAAAGCTCTCGCGTCGACCGTTGCCGCTCGGCCCGAGCCCATAGTGCTTCGCGCTGAGCCGGTCGTGCATGTAGCCGACCAGCCTTCCCTTCTCGATGAGGGTGCTCGATTGCGGCTCGTAGCCTTCGTCGTCGACGTTGATGGATCCACGTGACTGGAGGAGCGTCGCGTCGTCGACGACGGTGCAGAGCTCGCTCGCGACGAGGTTTCCGACCTGGCCGGAGTAGTTGCTCGTTCCCTTGCGATTGAAGTCCGCTTCGAGGCCGTGGCCCACCGCTTCGTGGAGGAGGATGCCGCTGTCGCCCGGAGCGAGGACGACCTCCATCTGTCCCGCCGGCGCTTCCTGCGCGTCGAGCATCGTGATCGCCTGCTGCGCGGCCTGGCGAGCATGCCACTCGGGCGACTTGCCGGCGAAGTAGCCGAGCGTGGTCCGGCCGCCGCCGCCGGAAGATCCCTCTTGGCGTTTGCCTTCGTGCTCGACGATGACGCGGATGCCGAAGCGCATGAGCGGTTGCACGTCGCGCGCGAGGCGGCCATCGCTCGTCACGACGAGGATCTCGCGAATTTCCTCGGCGAAGGAGCACTCGACCTTCACGACGCGCGGGTCGTACGCATGCGCCGCGGCCGCTGCGCGTTCGAGCACCTTCCTCTTTTCCATCCCGGGGACGTCGAGGGTCACCTTGTCGAGCTCGTAACGGCTCGCGAGCGGGCGGAGCTGAATGGGCTCCGGCCGCGGAGAGCCGCCGCCCGAGGCGATCGACGCCGCCGTCTCTGCGGCACGCTTCATCGCATCCCAGTCGAGGCGCTCCGTGTACGCATAGCCCGTCGCGTCACCCTGCTGAGCTCGGACGCCTAGCCCCATCGAGACGCCGCGCGACGCGCTCTTGAGGATGCCCTCGTCGTAGACGAGGCCTCCGGCGGCCCGGTACTCGAAGAAGAGGTCGGCGTAGTCGGCGCCCTTCGAGAGCGCGACCGCGAGGAGCTTCTCCGAGAGCTGCACATCCACTTCGCTCGCGCCGCCAGGACCGAAGGGAGCTTTGTAGAGGGCAGAGTGCGTGGGCATCGCGCCACCGTAGCCGCATACGCTTCGCGCTTCCAGCTGGGCCGTTGCCCGTCCGGGAGGCCGCACCTCCGCGGTCTCGCAGGCGAAGTCGGACGAGCCGAGCCGCTTCGGAGACGAGGCAGCGGGCTCGAAAGGCGCCAAGAAGGAGGTCCGAGATGCTCGACGCGCCGAGAACGCCGGTTCTCACCGGGCCGCCGCTCCTGCCCGGGGCGCCGCGGGGTGCTGCCCGCCGCCCGCGGAGACTGTCCGAATCGGCCTTGCACGCGCAAGTAGGCAACCTGTCAGAAGTAACGCTATTCTCAGTCCTCAGCCGGATGCGTCTCACGCCCCTGTCTCGCACGCGTGCGTGTTCGGCTCCGACAAGCCGCTTGGAACTCCGTAACCCCTCTTCACCAAAGCACGCAGCGGTCCGCCGATCCTCTCGGCGCATCCGCGCGAGGAGCCCTCGTCGACGTGGCGATTAATCGCGACAAGGTGCTCGAGGCCGCCCAGAAGTACGTCGAGAAGAAGAAATACGACAAGGCGGTCGCGGAGCTCAGGAAGCTGGTCGATGCAGATCCGAACGATGCTCGGACACTGCTCAAGATCGGCGACCTCCAGGCCAAGCAAGGTCTCCACGCCGACGCGATCAACACGTACGAGTCGGTCGGCAAGCTCTATTCGCACCAGGGCTTCGCGCTCAAGGCCATCGCCGTCTACAAGCAGATTCGCGAGATCATCGCGAAGCACGTCCCGCAGCTCGAAGAGCGCTACGGGCACATCGCGCCGAAGCTCGCGGAGCTCTATCAGCAGCTCGGTCTGACGAGCGACGCGCTCGCCGCCCTCGACGAGGTCGCGACGCGCCTGCAGCGGCAGCAGAAGGATCAAGAAGCGATCGAGGTCTTCCGGAAGATCGTCGAGCTCGATCCCACGAACCCGCTGCCGCACCTGCGCCTCGCCGAAGCGCTCTCACGCGTGAAGGACGTCGAGGGCGCGGTCTACGAGTTCAAGACTGCCGCATCGCAGCTCGCAGGCATCGGGCGTCGCGACGACGCGATCAAGGTGCTCGAGCGGCTCCTCCATCACAAGCCCGACGCCGAGCAAGCGAAGATCTGTGCCGAGCTGTACCTGTCCCGCGGGCAGCCGCAAGACGGCATGCAGGCGCTCGCGAAGCTGCAGATCTGCTTCCAAGCGAACCCGCGCGACTTCGACACGCTCTCGCTCCTCGCTCGCGCGTTCAACGCGATCGGCCAGGGCGCAAAGGCGATCGAGGTCCAGAAGGAGATGGCTCGTGTCGCGCGAGACACGGGCAAGACGGATCTCTTCCGCGAGATCCTCGAGCGCCTTCTCCGCGTCGCGCCGCATGACGAGGGCGTCCGCCGTCTCGCTGCGCAGCAGGCCGGAACGGGCTCGGTCCAGGCCGTCCCGCCATACGGCTCGGCCGCGATGGAATCGTCTCCGCCGAAGCACGAAGAGACGCCGCGCTACCCGCAGCAGCCTCCCGCGGTGTGGGGCCAGCAGCAGCAGCCGTCGGCCTATCAGCCTTCGCCTCCGTCGGCGCAATCCTTCGGCGCGCGACCGAACACGCAGCCGCTCCAGCGTCCGGCGACGAACGCGTTCCAGCAGCCCGCTCCGCAGCCCGCCGTCGACGAGGCCGAGGAATACGCCGCGTACGAGGACGAGGTCGAAGAGCTCGACGACGAGGACGCGGTCGTCGAGGAAGTCGAAGGAGACGCGGACGCGGGCTCGTACGCCGAGGTCAGCTACGGCGAGGAGAGCGAAGCGTACGTCGGCGAGGACGGCGAATACGCCGAAGAGCAAGCCGCCGAAGCTCCGAACGCGTACGGCGGGCACGCGTACGGCGAGCAGTATCAGGAGAGCTACGTCGAAGGCGCTCAGGAGTACGTCACTGCCGACGGCGGTGACATGGCCACGGGGCTGCCCCACGAACAGGAGGAGCTCCCGCCCGCTTCCGAAGGCGATGTTGCCGAGCACATCGCCAAGGTGCTCGCCGATGCAAACGCGTTCCGGCGCGTGCGCCTCTATGCGAAGGCACTCGAGACGCTGCGCGAAGGGCTCGAGATCGATCCGCGATCGATGGATCTCCGTGAGGTCTATCGCGACGTGCTCATCGAGTCGGGTCAGACCGACGAGGCCGTCCAGGAGATGCTCGTCATCGCGAGCCTCTACGTCGACGCCCTCGACGGCGACTCCGCGGCGCGCGCGCTCCAGGACGTCCTCGCATTCGATCCGTCGAACGCCCGCGCGATCGAGATGCTGCAGGAGCTCGGCTACGAGATCGTAGACGAGAACGAGGCCGGCGACGCGCAGCACGAGGGCGAATACGCGGACGCCGAGGAAGGCGCGCACGATCCGCGACTCCCCTCCTACGACCTCGAGGAGATGGGACCGGCCGACGTGTCGTCGCAATACGCCGACGACCGTCAGATCCACGTCGGGCGCGCATCGCAGGCGCCGCACGGCTACGGCGAGGTGGAAGGCGCGGGCGAGCAGCTCCCGAGCTTCCCGCTCGAGCCCGACTCGCACGAGCACGATCCGTACGCGGACATCGTCGACGAGCCGGCGCATGCGGGTCCGTCCGCGCATTCGTCGTATCAGCCGGGCGCCGACGACGGCGATCTCGCGCCTCCTCCGGCCTTCGGCCGCTCGCCGTCGGTTGCCCCCGGACGCTCGTCCGGCAGGCCGCCCTCGATCGGCGCCGTCGCGAGCAACGAGCTCGAGGACGCGCTCGAGGAGGCGGAGTTCTTCTGCTCGCGCGGCCTCTTCGACGACGCTCGCGCAATCCTCATCGAGCAGCTCGGGAGGCACCCGAACAACCCGCTCCTCCGCGAGCGCATCGCCGAGGTCGACGCGCAGGAAGCGCAGCGTGGTAGCGGCGCGCGCGAGAAGCCGCGCGAGGAAGAGCGCGCGTTCGATCTCGGCTCGTCGCTCGATGCTCTCGAGAGCCTCGACTACGCGAACATCCAGGCTGCCGAGGGCCACGCCGGCGACGATCAGCAGGTCGACGTCGAAGAGGTCTTCGCGAAGTTCAAAGAAGGCGTCGCGAAGCAGATCAGCGTCGAGGACTCCGACTCGCACTACAACCTGGGCATCGCCTACAAGGAGATGCTCCTCCTCGACGACGCGATCCGCGAGTTCGACATCGCCGCGCTCGATCCCAAGCGCGAGTGCGTCTGCCGCTCGATGATCGGCATGATCCAGATCGAGCGCGGAAACATCAACGAGGCCATCGAGGCGTTCCTTCAGGGCCTCAACGCGTCGATCAAGGACCCGTCCCAGGAGACGGTGCTCTGCTACGAGATCGGCGCGGCGTACGAAGCGAAGAAGATGAACAAGGACGCGCTCTCGTACTACCAGAAGGCGATGCGGCGCGATCCGAACTACCGCGACGTGCAGGAACGCGTCCGCCGCCTCGCAAAGGCGGAGCCGAAGCAGAACATGCGGCAGGTGGCCGTCGGCGCGGACGACGAGTTCGATCGCGCGTTCGACGATCTCCTCAGTAAGGCCTGAAACCCGGTCGCGCCGCGAGGCGCGTCGGACGGGAGAGATCGGATGACGAATCGCGAAGGGCGCGATGGCGGCAGCAGCATCGGACCGGAAGACGTGCTCACATTCTGGCTAGGGCCGCCAGGCGGCTCGCCGCTCGCGAACGCGACGAAGTGGTACACGAAGAACGACGCCTTCGACCGCGAGATCGAATCGCGCTTCGGCGCGACCCTCGAGCTCGCTTCGCGAGGGGACCTCGACACTTGGCGAGGCACTGCGCGCGAGCGACTCGCGCTCGTCATCGTGCTCGATCAGTTCTCGCGGAACGTCTACAGGGGCACGCCCCGTGCGTTTGCCCAGGACGCCCGGGCGTGCAGCTGCGCGCGCGAGGCGATGGCACGAGGCGACGAACGAGCGCTCGGGATCATCGAGCGGACGTTCCTCTACATGCCGCTGATGCACGCCGAGGACGTCGCCGCGCAGCGCGAGTGCGTCGCGAAGTTCGAAGGGCTCCGTGACGAGGCCCCGCCCGAGCTCCGGGACTACATCCAGAACGGCCTCGAGTACGCGCGCCGGCACGCCGAGATCGTCGAGCGCTTCGGTCGATTCCCGCATCGGAACGCCATCCTCGGCCGCACATCGAGCGCCGAAGAGAGCGCGTTTCTCGAGCAACCCGGCTCGTCGTTCTGAGCAAGAATCAGGAGCCGAGCGCGTTCACGAGGTGATCGACGAACAAGCGAAGCGTTCGCGAGATCTCGTGGTGACGCGGATAGACCGCGTGGAGCGCTTGCGGTTCACCGCTCCACTGGCGCAGCACGCGCGTGAGACGAGCATCGCTGAGCTCGCTCTCGACGGTCCACACCGGGACGAGCGCAAGACCGACGCCGCAGAGTGCGGCCTGCACCAACGCCAGGCTGCTGTTCACCCGTAGCGGGCCGTCGATCTCGATCGCCCGATGTGTCGATCCCTTCACTAGCGCCCAGCGACCTGCGCTGCTCGACGAGCTGTAGACGAGGCAGCGGTGCGCGCGGAGATCCGCTGGCGTCGCCGGAGCCCCCGCGCGCGCCAGGTACGCGGGCGACGCGACGACGACCCTTTCGATCGACGCGAGGCGCCGGGCGACGAGGCTCGAGTCCGCGAGCGCGCCGGTACCGCGGATCGCGAGGTCGAACCCCTCGCGAATGATGTCCACATGGCGATCGTTCATCTCGAGCTCGATGCGCACCTCCGCGTGCTTCACGAGGAAGCTCGACACCGCCGGCATGACCTTCTTCAGGCCGAGCGACATCGGCGTTGCGACGCGGAGAACGCCACGCGCCGTCGAGCTCGTCTCCGTCACGGCACGATCCGCGTCGGCGAGCTCGTCGAGGATCGCGACCACGCGCGCGTAGTACGCCTCACCCGCAGGAGTGGTGTTGAGGCGTCTCGTCGTTCGCTGGATGAGCGGCGCGCCGAGCTCCGCCTCGAGCTCGCGCACGTTCTTGCTGACCGCCGCGTTCGAGATCCGCAGATCACGCGCCGCGCGCGAGAAGCTCTTTCGCTCGACGACGCGGCGGAAGATGCGAAGTGCTGTGAGCTTTTCCATTCTTCACCGTGAGTGAAAGGAGAACGCACCATTCGAGGCGTTCTCGCGTGCTCGGTCGCCGTCAATCATTCGCGGAGCAATCCACGAGGAGTCGACCATGAAACGAAACATCGCTCTCAGCGCGGTCGCTGTCGCCGCCATCGCCGTCTCGACCGCGCTAGCCAGCCGGGTGGCCGCTCGCCCGAGCGTCGGCGTCAGCCCCTGGGGACCGAAGGACGAGATCGGACGCCTGAATCTGATGACCAACGATTCGCGCGCGGCGATCCTCTCCCGCGTCCGCGGCGGCTCTGCGTACGATCTCTCCGTCGAGTACTTCATCGGTATGCCGAGCTGGCAGGCAGCAGGTGACCCCATCTACCAGATGTGGATGACGCACACGCCCCACGGAACCGTCGTCGCCGACCCGATGAAGGTGGGGAGCGAGAAGAACGAGCACGTCAGCTACAGCGGTGCGGCCATCTCGATGTACACACACACCGGGACGCATATCGACGCGCTCAACCACTTCGGCCTCGATGGCAAGATCTACAACGGCTTCAGCGAGAAGGACCACCTCGGTGATCGCGGCTGGGACGTCACCGGCGCGGAGAAGCTCCCGCCGATCATCGCGCGCGGCGTGCTGATCGACGTCGCCGGGGCCAAGGGGACGGACATGCTGCCCGACGCCTATCGCATCACGCGTCAGGATCTCGTCGACGCGCTCGCAAGAGAGAGCGTCAAGCTCCAGAAGGGTGATGTCGCGCTGATCCGTACGGGACGCATGCGCGTATACGAGGACTCGGCGCGCTACATGGCGAACCCTCCGGGTCTCGGCATGGAGGCAGCCAAGTTCCTCGTCGAGGAGGGCGGCGCGATGATCGTCGGCGCGGACAATTTGAGCTTCGAAGCCTTCCCGTCCGAGGTCGAAGGCAACTACGTCCCGCTGCACACATACCTGCTGGCGCAGCAGGGCGCGCCGATCATCGAGCTCGCGTACCTCGAAGAGCTCGCGCGCGATCACGTGTACGAGTTCGCCTTCATCGGCGCATCGCTGAAGCTCCGCGGAGCGGACGCGGCGCCGCTCCGGCCCATCGCGCTGCCGCTTGGAGTAAGGTGAGGCCGCCATGCCCTACGTGAACGTCCAGATCACCCGCGGCGCCACCCGCGAACAGAAGGCCGCCCTCATCCGCGACATCACCGAATCTCTCGGACGTGTGCTCGGGAAACGGCCCGAGCACACGCACGTCGTCATCCAGGAGATCGCCGAGGAGGACTGGGGCTTTGCCGGTCTTCCGACGGACGTCTGGCGGGCGTCGCAGACGCCGCCGCAGCGCTGACGGCGCGCCGCGGCCGCGCTTCCTCGCTTCCTCGCTGCCACGACATCACGTGGCAGCGTCGCTGGCGCGTCGCGTGCTGCAGATCAACGCATCGCGATGAACGGCGAGCACAGCTGGAGAGGAGCTCGGGTCTACACGATCGGCCACTCGACCCGATCGCTGGATGAGCTCACCGCTCTTTTGCGGACGTACGGGGTGTCGATGCTGGTCGACATCCGCACAGTGCCGCGCTCGCGCCACAACCCGCAGTTCAACGTGGACGTGCTCGGCGGGGCGCTCCGTTCGCGCGGTATCGGCTACGTGCATCTCGCCGCGCTCGGTGGGCTCCGCCACGCACGCAAGGACTCGACGAACATGGGCTGGCGGAACGCGAGCTTCCGCGGCTACGCCGACTACATGCAGACGCCGAGCTTCGAGGAAGGACTCGAAGAGCTCCGTGCGCTGGCCGCAAGGGACACGGTCGCGATCATGTGCGCGGAGGCGGTGCCCTGGCGTTGCCATCGTTCGCTCGTCGCCGACGCCCTTGCAGCACGCGGCGCGACCGTCGAGCACATCGTCGGCGCCGGAAGAGCCAACCCGCACAAGCTGACGCCGTTCGCAAAGGTGGAAGACGAACACGTCACCTATCCCGGCGACGAACAGGATCCGCATTCGCTCGCCACCCGATCGCCGTTTCACCTCGAAGCCACGGTGCGCGTGCTCCAGCGCAGGCCATCGAACCTCGTCGACGTCTGGGACGACGGACGCTACCTCCGCGTCCTTCCATCCTCGAGCGGTCCCGTGCTCGTCGAAGTGGAGAACCGCGGGACGCTCGATCGTCCTGATCTCCGACTGTCGGTGCGCCACGGTGACGAAGCCAAAGCCGTCCGCGGCGGACTCCTGGAGACGCTCCGAACGATCCTCGGTCTCGACATCGATCCCGCGCCGATGCAGCGCCTCGCCGAAGACGAGCCCGCGCTCCGCCCGACCGCGATGGCGCTTCGTGGGATGCGCCCGCCTCGGTATTCTACGCTGTTCGAGGCCTTCGCGAACGTCATCCCTTTCCAGCAAGTCAGCCTCGATGCAGGCGTCGCCGTCACGCGACGGATCGTCGAACGTTTCGGAGCCCGCATCGAACACGGCGAACGGACGTTCCATGCGTTTCCGCTCGCGGAGACGATCGCGGATGCTCGTCTTTCGAGGTTGAAGAGCTGCGGCCTCAGCGCGCGCAAGGCCGAGTCGCTCCGCGGCGCGGCGCGGACCGTGGCCTCGGGCGAGCTGACGGAAGACATGCTCACGACAGCGAGCACGCCGGAAGCACTGCAAGCGCTGATGGCGCTCCCCGGCATCGGTCCGTGGAGCGCCGGCCTCGTGCTGCTGCGCGGGCTCGGTCGACTCGACGTGTTCCCGTCGGGAGACGTCGGCGTCGAACGCGGGCTGACCGCTCTTCTCCACGTCGCGCCTGGAGCGCCGCTCCTGCGCGTCGTCGAGCGGTTCGGCGATCTCCGGGGTTACCTCTACTTCTGCAGCCTCGGAAAGAGCCTCCTCAAGCGGGGGCTCATCGGCGCAGCGCCCCCGCGCGCGACCGCGCGCGTCGTACGCGGGGGCCCGCCGACGACCGTCAGAACGGCAATTCCGCCGCGCCGAGGCCCGCGTCCTTCGGCGCGGGCAGATACGCGCCGTTCGCCGGCCCGCCACCGAACCGAAGCTCGTCGACGATGATCTCCGTGCTGTAGTGCTTCTGTCCCTCCTTCTCGTAGCTGTTCGTCTCGAGATGGCCGGTGATCATGATGCGCGAGCCCTTGTGCAGGTACTTCGCGAGCGACTCCGCACGGCTTCCGAACATCGTCAGCCGGTGCCACTCCGTCCTCTTCTCCTTCGCGTTCGTCTCCTTGTTCTTCCAGGACGCCTCGGTGGCCAGCCGCATCTTGAGCACCGGTCCCTTCGCGCTCATTTTCAGCTCCGGATCGGCGCCGAGGTTTCCAAACAACGTGACCAGATTGAGTCCTTCGCTCATGCCGCCGCCCTCAGCACGGCGCGGGCCAAGGTCCCCTACAAGCAATCTCGCGTAGATGCCGGTGCACGCCCCTGGCCCGGGCCAGATCGGGCCTGGCCCGCGGGCCAGCTGGTGGCCCCATCCTTCGTTCACGCGGGGCTACTGCCGTCGCGTATTCATCGACCGCGGCGGACGGCGTGCGTTCTTTCGTCGGGCTCGTTGGCGCGCTCGACCGCCTGCGCCTCCTCGAAGCTCGCCGTGAAGCGGTAACCGCCCGCCCGGCGCCTCGCCTCGTCGAGCATGGTATCGAGCGCATCGGCGACCGCACGCGCGAGCGCGTAGCCGGCGATCGGCGCCGCTTCGGCGACGATGATCGGCAGGCGCTCCGATGTGCCGTTCGTAAGGCGCACGACGACGTGCGCGACATCCTTGTAGTGCTCCGGGCCGAAGCCCTCGAAACGAGCGACGTCGCTCATCGCGATCGAGTAGCGCTCCCTCGGCCAACGCTGCTCGCAATGGAAGATGCCGTCACGGAAGGCGACGTCCGTCGTATTGTTCAATCCGCGAACGGCGGCGTAGCCCGTCAGGAG
>JAEXCN010000001.1 GCA_023402175.1 Pseudomonadota bacterium
GGTGAAAGACGTGGTCGTGGTGCTCCGCGATACGGCCGGAGACATCGTCGCCGAGTCACCCGGCCCCGCGGTCCCCGAGGAAGGCGCCGTATGCTTCGACGCGAGCGACGAGGTCTCGCTGCTCGTCGGCGTCGGCAGCGGTAAGGGCGCGTGGGCCGCGCAGGTGTGGGGCGACTGAGCTCGCTACAGATAGTGGCTACGACAGCGCGCGAGCCCTAAGTAGAACGCATGCAACACGCGGGGCTCGCGCTTCGGGCGGCGTTCACGATCGTGCTCGCGCTGCCGCTCCCGGGGCTCGTGAGCGCCGTTCGGATCGACACGGGGCGCGAGTGGCAAGAGGCTCCCAGCAGCAGCCGCGAGTTCGAGTACACGCGGCGGCACTTGCGCCAATCGTTCGACGGATACGGCACGAAGGACGTCTTCGTCGGAGAATTCGCGGTCGTCGCTCTCTCTCACTTCGCCGCCGGGCTGATGAACGTCCACGTGGCGGAGCCCGCGCGCGACGAGGAGGTCATCTCCTTGCTCGACGAGGTCGTTCGCCGCGCGAAGAACCCGCTCGTCGCGCCGTCCGAGCTCGCGAACGCTCGACCGATCGATGCGTCGGTGAAGCTCGACGATCACAACCTCTACTTCAGTCACCTCGCCGTGATCCTCGGGGTTCGACGGCTCGTCGCGTGCTCCGATCGACGCGACACCGCCGCGTGCATGGCGGATCCCGACGACGCGCTCCTGTCACGGATCGTCGCCCATCTGCGAGCAAGGAGCCTCGCCTCCCCGCTTCATCATGCGCCCTCGTATCCCGGCTCCGAGATGTGGCCGGCCGATCAGGCGGTCACATTGCTCGCGTTCCGGATCTACGACGAGACGCACGGCACACACCTCCTCGATGCCCCGCTCGAGGGATTCCTCTCGACGATGAAGAAGCACACCGACCCGAGCACCGGTCTCTTCCACTCGTCGGTGTCACCCGAGCTCGACTACGCGACGACGCCGCGCGGATGCGCGACGAGCTGGACGACGCTCTACCTTGCGCAGGTCGCGCCCGACGTGGCGCGTGCGCAATACGCGCGATACCGCGAGCACATGCGCGACGATGTGCTCGGATTCGGAGGGTTCCGTGAGTGGCCGGGCGATCGCGCGCGAGGTGCGGACGTCGATTCCGGGCCGATCATCTTCGGCGTCGGCATGGCGGCGACGGCCCTGGCGCTCGGACCGACACGGCTCTTCGGCGACGCCGAACGCTACGCGACGATTCGCCGGAGCGCGCTCACGTTCGGTCTTCCGTCGTGGATCCCTTCGCACGGGCACCTCACCGCGCCCGTGCTCGGCGAGGCGATCCTCTTCCACGGACGAACCGCGCGGCCGTGGTTCGCCGCGTCGTCGGAGAAGGCAGGCTCTACGTCCACTGGCGGCGCCTCGTTTTCCACAGCCTCGGCTGTGCTCCTCGTCGCGTACGTAGCCCTCATCGTCGCGTGGATACGGAGCCTGGCCAAGCGGGCCCGGAACGTGCTTGCGCGCACCGTGCGGGATTGAGGCGCCGCGCAGCGACCTTTTTTTTTCGCAAGCTACGCGCGACGATCGACTCGATGACGACGCGTCTCTCGGCCGGACGCCGACTCTGGTACTGAGGGCCCCGCCCATGGGCCAGGCTCCGCGGTTCGACGTCGACGCGCTCCACCGGCGCCTCCGCGAGAGGCTCGCCGAGCTCCGTCCGCTCGTCGTGGCCGACGTGATGCGCGTCTTCCTCGAGGTGTCGTCGCTCCCGTGCGAACAGCCGCTCTGGTCGTTCGAGTTCGCCTTCGACGAAGACGACAGCCGCATCGCACGCCTCGAGGCGCGGTTCGCAAATTACAAGCGGGCGATCCCCTCGCCCGAGGACCTTCACGGATACGACGTCGAGGTGCTTCTTCCGAAGGTGCTTCCGGCGCGTGCTCCTGCCGACGGCGTTCGCGCGGCGAAAAACGCGCCGGAGAATGCCACCTCTGAAGGAAGCCTCGCCGCGCGCTTCGTCCTCGCGCTCGCCGAGCTCGGCGCGTACCGGACGATCGAGCTGCTCGAGGTGCAGTCGGCCGAGGTGTACTTGATCTGATCGCTCTCGCAGTCGCGAGAGCAGGGCTCACTCGTGGCGGAGGGCCACGATCGGATCGAGCGTCGCGGCGCGGCGCGCGGGGAAGAAGCCGAACGCGATGCCCGTCATCGCGCTCGTCACGATCGCGACGGTGAGCGCGACGGGGTCGAGCTTCATCGGCCAGCCGAGCGTCTCGCCGAGGAAGCTGATGATGCCGATGCCTGCGAGCGCACCGGCAAGCCCGCCGATCAGCGCGAGGACGACCGCCTCCACGAGGAACTGGGTCATGATGTCGGCCGCGCGCGCGCCGATCGCCATGCGAATGCCGATCTCGCGTGTCCGCTCGGTGACGCTCACGAGCATGATGTTCATCACGCCGATGCCGCCGACGACGAGGCTCACGCCCGCGATCATGACGAGCAGCACCGTTAGGAGCGAGTAGATCGCCGTCTGCATCTGCTGGAACTCCTGCTGCGTGCGGATCCAGAAGTCCGGCTCGCGCCCTTCCTCGATGCGATGCCGCTGGCGCAGGATCGAGTCGATCTGCGCGACCGCACGCTGGGTGGTCTCGGCGCTCTTCGCGGAGATCATGAGGACGCCTGCGAAGCCCGGCGCAGTGCGCATGACCCGACCACGCATCGAGCCGATGGGCATGAGCACCATGTTGTCCTGATCGCCTCCGAACGGCGCCTCACCTTTCGACTCGAGCACGCCGACCACGCGGAACGAGTGCCTGCCGATGCGGATCGATCGGCCGATGGGGTCCTCGTTGTCGAAGAGCCTCGTCGCGACGGTCGTGCCAAGGATGCAGACCTTCGACTTCGTCGCTTCGTCGTGCTCGTCCCACTCCGTCCCGCGCGAAACGTGCCAGTTGCGCACCGGGAAGAAGGAGCGTGTCGAACCGATGACCTGCGCCGACCAGTTCTTGTCACCCGCCACGATCTGCGCGCGCGTACGGAGCGCAGGCGCGGCCGCGGTGACGCTCACGGCCTCGCGGACGATCGCGCGCCCGTCGTCCTCGGTCAGACGCGCGCCCGAGCCGAGGGCGCCCCTCGCGCCGGAAGCGGCTGCGCTCTGCGGCGCGACGAGGATCACGTTCGATCCCATGTTCTGGATCTGGTCCGAGACCTGATCGCGGGCGCCCGCGCCGAGCGCGGTCACCGTGACGACCGCGGCCACGCCGATGAGGATGCCGAGGATCGTCAGCGACGCACGAAGGGTGCTGCGCGCGATCGAAGAGACGGCCAGCCGGACGCCGGTGACGAACGCAGCGAGCATCACTCCGTCCTCAAGGCTTCGATCGGATCGAGCGATGCCGCGCGGCGCGCCGGGAGGAAGCCGAAGACGACGCCGATGAACGCGCTCGTCGCGGCAGCGACTCCGATCGCGCTCGCGGTCGGCACGGCGTTCCAGCCGAGCGCGCGGCCGAGTCCGATCGTCGCCGCCGAGCCGACGACGATGCCGAGGATGCCGCCCGTGAGCGAGAGCACGATCGCTTCGACGAGGAATTGGACGAGGATGTCACGCTCGCGCGCGCCGATGGAGAGACGGATGCCGATCTCGCGCGTCCGCTCGGCAACGCTGACGAGCATGATGTTCATGACGCCGATTCCCCCGACGACGAGGCTCACGGCGGCGACGGACAACAAGAGCGCAGAGAGCACATCCGCGATCGCACGCTGCGCGTCGCGGAGCTCGGACTGCGTGTTCACGGAGAAGTCGGACTCGCGGCCGTCCGGAATGCGGTGGCGCTGGCGGAGGATGCTCGTGACCTGCGCCTGCGCGCGAGACGTCGTCTCCTCCGAGCTCGCGCTCGCCATCAGCATGTCGACGCGTCCGGGAGCCGTTCGCATCACGCGCCCGCGGAAGCTGCCGATCGGCATGAGGATGCGGTCGTCCTGGTCTTCGCCGAACGGCGAATTCCCCTTCGGCTCGAGCGTGCCGATGATGCGGAACGGATACCGTCCGATGCGAATCGTGCGGCCGACGGGATCGAGATTGCCGAACAGCTTCTCGGCGACCGTCTGCCCGATGACGCAGACCTTCGTCTTGATCGTCTCGTCGCTCTCCGTCCAGAGCTCGCCTTTCGCGATCTTGAACCGGCGGATCGGGAAGTACGAGGTCGTCGTCCCGACGAGGAGCGTCGCCACGTTGCGATCGCCGTAGACGACCTGGCCCGTGGTCGAGAGCCACGGCGCGACGTGCGTGACGCTCACGGCCTCGCGAGCGATCGCCCGCCCATCACCTTCGGTGAGGCGCCCGGTCGTCTTCGAGCGAACGCCCGACTGCTGCACGTTCTCCGGATTGATGTAGAGCGCGTTCGACGCGAAGCTGTCGATCTGATCGCCGACGCTCGCCGATGCTCCGCCCGCGAGCGCCGTCACCATCACGACCGCGGTGACGCCGATCAGGATCCCGAGCACCGTCAGCGCCGCGCGCATCTTGTTGCGAACGATCGCCGAGAGCGCGAGGCGGATGGCGCCGAGAAGCAGCGTCATGCGATCTTTTTCGTCGCCGGAGGCGGCGCCAGGATCGGCGCGAGCAGTGCGAGGACGAGGTAGCGAGCGAGCGCGACGGTGGCGATGCCGAAGACGACGAGCGCCACGGTGCCGACGAGCTGGGCACCGGAGAGGCCTTCGAGTCGGTCGAGCAGCGGGTCGCTCCACGGCATCCAGCCGAGCGCCGTCAGCGGCGCGAGGAGCGCGGCGACGCCGAGCGTGTATCCGAGCGACACGCGCACCCGCTGATCGCTCGTCAGCGCTCGGCCCATGTGCTTCCGCGCGTACGAGACGGCGAGCACGGCCTCGAGGAAGAACGCGAACCCCATCGGGATCGCCGTCGAGCGGATGTCGAGGATCGCCCGGCAGTACACGTTGCCGAGGACGAGTCCGAGCACGCCGCCGAGCGCCATCATCGCGTAGACGCCACGCGGAACGGGACCGCCGAGGCGACGCCGCTGCGCCGCGAGCGGATCGTCGGCATCGCTGTCCGAGCCCGCGACGCTCGGCTCGGCCGGCGGGAGCTTCTCGAGCTCCGCTGAAGCATTGACCGGCTGCTCGCGGACGTCACTGACGACGCGCCCGTCGCGGAACGTGATGACCCGCGAGGCACACGCGGCGATGTCGTGCTCGTGCGTGACGAGCACGATCGTGATCCCGCGCTCGCGATTGAGCTTCTGCAGCAGCGCGAGCACCTCGAGGCTCGTCCGCGTGTCGAGATTGCCCGTCGGCTCGTCGGCGAGGAGCATCGGCGGCCCCGTGACGAGCGCGCGCGCGATCGCGACGCGCTGCTGCTGGCCGCCGGAGAGCTGATTCGGTGTATGGTGCACACGTCCCGCGAGACCGACGGCGCCGAGCGCATCGAGCGCGAGCTTCCGCCGCGTCCGCGCAGACACTCCGCGATAGACGAGCGGCAGCTCGACGTTCTCGAGCGCGGTCGTGCGCGGGAGCAGGTTGAAGCCCTGGAAGATGAACCCGATGAGTCGGTTGCGCAGGATCGCGCGCGCATCGCTCGATCGACCGCCGATGTCGAACCCGGCGAGCTCGTAGGCTCCGCGCGTGGGCCGGTCGAGGCAACCGAGGATGTTCATGAGCGTGCTCTTGCCCGAGCCGCTCGTCCCGACGATCGCGACGAACTCGCCCTGCTGGATCTCGAGATTGATCTCGCGGAGAGCGCGGACGACGCCGGCGCCGGACTCGTAGTCCTTCGACAGGTTGCGGCAGGCGATGAGGACGTCGTCCATGGTGGCTTCAGGCTTCGGGCTTCAGGCTTCGGGCTTCAGGCTTCGGCCAGACGAGAGAGCCAGATCGAGAACGAGAAGCTGGATTGGCGGGATTCCGTTCGAGCGAGCCGGCAGGCTCGGGCCTGCTCAGAAGACTTTGCCTTTCTTCTTCTTGTCCGGGTCGTCGATCTCGTCCGTGACCAGCTTCGCGTCGGGCGCGAGGCCGCCCGTGATCTCGGTGTTGATCCCGTCGGTCACGCCGATGTTCACGATGCGCGCCTCCGTCTTCTCGTCGCCGGGCTTGTCGCTGACGAGGACGTGGACGCGGCCGGTACCCTTCACGAGCGGCGGGTCCGGGGGCTGCGCGATCGGCTTTCCGTTCGGCCCCATCGGCGGCGTCGGCTTGTAGCGGAGCGCGGCGTTCGGGACGCGGAGCGTGCTCTTCGCTTCCTTCGTCTTGATCGTGACCGTCGCCGTCATGCCGGGACGGAGCTTCTCGTCGGGGTTCTCGACCTCGACGACCGCGGAGTACGTGACGACGCCCTGGACGTTGTTCGGGCTGTAGCGGACCTGCTCGACCGAGCCCCGGAAGGACTCACCGGGGAACGCGTCGACGACGGCCTCGGCCTCCATTCCTTCTTTGAGCTTGCCGACGTCGGCCTCGTCGACATCCGCCATCACGCGCATCTTCCGGAGGTCCTGCGCGATGACGAAGAGAACGGGGGCCTGGAAGCTCGCGACGACGGTCGCTCCGGGATCGATGCTGCGCGTGACGACGACGCCATCGACCGGCGAGTAGATCTTCGTCCAGCCGACGTTGGTCTGCGACTGCTGGAGCTGCGCCTGAATGGCGCCGATCTGCGCCTCGGCCGCGGAGGCCTGCGCCTTCGTGACCTCGTATTGCCCCTGCGCCGTGTCGAGCTCGCCCTTGCTCGCGAGGCCTTGCTGGAACAGGCGCTGCGTCCGCTCGAAGGCGACCTTCGCGGCGGAGGCGTTCGCCTTCGCGCTCTCGACCTGGGCCTTCTGCGCGAGGATCTGCGCCGAGACCTGGCTCACCTGCGCGCCGTATTGCACCGGATCGATCTCGGCGAGGACGTCGCCCTTCTTCACGACCGAGTTGAAGTCGACGTACACCTTCGCAATGCGGCCGTTCACCTGCGAGCCGACGTTCACCTGCAGCACCGGCTGCACGGCGCCGGTCGCCTGCACCTTCTCGGCGACCTCGCCCGTCGAGGGCTGCGCGGTCAGGTACCTCGCCGGAGGCACCGGTCGATGCTTCGCCCGATAGGCGAGACCGCCCCCGATCAAGACGCCGACGATGCCGAGCACCACGACGCGGCGGACCCACCGACGGCCCCCTTCCTCGGCGGCGAGAGCACGTCGGACATCCTGAGTGATCGCTGCGCGTTCGGTCATGGGGGCTGGCACCGGTGCGGTCCCGGCTGGAGTGGAGGGGTCGGGGATCTCGCCACGGGCCATAAGCTCGCGCGGACCATAGATATTCCCCAGCGCCTGTCCAGCTCGGCCGGAGGCTTCTCATCCGATGCCGCAACGCCCATTTCCGTTGGTCCGTTTGGCCCGTTTGGCTCGTTTGGCTCGTTTGGCACGATGACGAGGGAGCCGCGGCGCGGGGGGCCGGGCGACATCGGAACGGCCGTCGTTCCGTTCCCAGCGTATCGCCGGCCCCCACCCAAGCAACCCCATTGTCCTTTTGTCAGATACCCCGTGGACACGGTATCGTCGCTTGCCGCCCTGGCTCTGGGCGGCGTCGCCTCGGCGGACGAGGAGGCCGGCTCTTTCTTCGGCCTCCTTTCTCTCTCGGGTGGCGATGGTGGCTCGAGCAGTGAACCGAGTCGCCCGGAGGCTCCTCCCGTTTCGCAGCCGCACTCGCACGTGCGGTCGGTGACCGGGCCGCCACCGCCGAAGCGCTCGCGTCAGACGATGAAACCCACGGACCGCGACCTCGTCGACCGCGCCAAGAACGACGGCGACACCGAGGCCTTCGGACAGCTCGTCCGTCGGCACCAGCAGCGCATCCACCGCCTCGCGATCCACATGCTGCGCGATCGCGCCGAGGCGGAGGATGTCACCCAGGAGACGTTCATCCGGGCCTATCAGGCGCTCGCGCGCTTCGACGGCCGGAGCGAGCCGTACACGTGGTTCTATCGAATCACGATCAACCTCTCCTTGAACCGCATCCGCTCGCGGAAGACCGCGCGGACGACGCACGACACCGACGATCCGCGCCTCGACGGCGTGCTCGTCGACCGGCGGCCGGAGACGGGCGATCCGGCGGGTACCGCCCAGCGGCGAGAGGTCTACGAGGCCCTGACCGCGGGCATCGACCAGTTGAGTGCCACGCTCCGGACGACGCTCATCCTCGTCTGCATCGATGGTCGATCGCACGAGGACGTCGCCCAGATCCTCGGGGCCCCCGAAGGCACGATCGCGTGGCGCATCCACGAGGCGCGGCGCAAGCTCAAGGAGTTCATGCACACCCGGGGCTTCGATCCCGAGGGAGATGGGACGTGAGTGAGACGCGAGGCACCAAGAAGGGTTCGCTGGACCTCGACGTGGCGCTGCGAGAGTGGCCCGCCGTCGAAAAAACCCAGGAAGACTGGGATGGCCGCGCCGCGTCGGTGATGGACCGCCTTCGCCGTGGGGAGCGTGGCGCATCCGCTGCATACATCAGCAATGAAAATTTATTGGAAGCACCCCTTGGACAATCCGCGGAGGACAGTCATAACTCGCGGACCGCTGGGGGAGCTGGATCAGCTTCACATCACCCCCCGACTCGCGAGGGAAGACCGATGACGATGCCTGCCGACCGAGAGCGCGATCGCCGTAGCCTTCAGGACCTGGCCAAGATGGCCCAGGGCCTCACACCGCCGCCTCCGTCCGTTGCTCCCGCTCCGAGCGGCGTCCAGCGCGCGGTGGAAGCGAAAAAGGACGATTCGGGCATCGTCGATCTCGCGGCAGCCTCGCAGGCCGATCCTTCGGCGGCGGTCCGCGCGCAGAGCACGCCGCTCGCGAGCCAGGGCCTGTTCGACGAGGAGCCGGCGCACTCGCAGCGTCCCCCAATGAGCGCGAGCCCGATGAGCGCCCCGGCCGCGAGCGGTCGCATCAGCCAGCCTCCTCAGACGGCGCCGCTCGGCGCGCAGGGGCTCCCGGCGCAGCCCGCTCCGTCGGTCCCGCCGATGCCCGGGTCGATCCCGCCCGCGAGCATGTCGTCCCAGGCGCTCACGCCGTCGGCTCCGCCCGTCGGGCTCGCAGCGCCGATGGCGGCGCCTGCCGTCTCGACCGGCGCGCAGAAGAAGAAGGGCGGCGCCGTCGTCGCGCTCGTCATCGGTGGTGTCGTCGCGCTGAGCGCGGCGGCCGCCGGCGGTCTTTTCTTGGTGAAGTCGCGCAAGGCGGGCGAGACCGCCTCCGCGACGACCGCGATGGCGACGCAGCCCGCGGCGACGGTCGCGCAGGCAGAGCCCCCGCCGGCGAAGGTCGAGGCCGAGCCGGTGGCGGAGGCCACGCCCGAGCCGTCCGCGGATCCGAACGAGCTTGCCCCGGCGCAGCACGGCAAGATCGCGATGGCCCCGAAGGTCGCTGCGAAGGGCGGAGCGGCTGCGAAGCACGAGGCGGCGCCCGCACCCGCGAAGCCCGAAGGCCCGGCGAAGATGACGGAGAAGGATCTCGCTGCGGCCGCATCTGGCCCGGCGGGTGATCTCGGAGCGGCGATGAAGAAGGAGGTCGGCGACGACGGCACTCCGAAGACGCCGGCGGCCGCGACGGCCGGCAACACGGCCACCGGCAACGTTCCGACGAAGCCTTCTCAGGGCGCCGTCACCGGCGCGATCGGCGCGGTCCTCCCGGGCGCGCGCGCGTGCCTCGGTCCCGATGATCCGGTCTCGCGCGCAGCGGTCGTCTTCTCGTCGGCCGGCACCGTTCAGAACGTGAACGTCAGCGGCGCCGCTGTAGGCAAGCCTGCCGAGGCGTGCATCAAGGGCGCGCTCATGAAGGCGAAGGTCGCGCCGTTCGCAGAGCCGAGCTACACGGCGAACATCACGATCCGTCACAACTGATATCGGCGACGCGCGCCCCAGGACGCGCTCGACGTCTCTCGCGAAGCGACGCTGCCCTCGAGGCCGCGTCGCTTCGCGCATTTGGAAATGCCGTCGTGCTCGATGCTCGGTGATTGGCGATCGACGCGAGCTCGTGCCGCGGAGCACCGCGGCGCCTTGACAGACCGCGCTTCTTTCGCCATGGTGCGCGGCCCGGTTCGCCCGTCCCTGGGACGAGACCGGCTTCAACCGAGGATCTCCGAGATGGTTTCGTCCACCCAGCAGTTCGAGCGCATCCGCAAGCGCAAGCAGACCACCTCCGGCAAGCGCAACAAGCGCGAGCGCCGCCGTCTCGGTACGCCGGCGTTCCCGATCCATCCCGAGGGCTACAGCGCGACGGCGCCCGACGCGAAGAAGCCCGAGGCCAAGAAGGCCTGATGCATCGTCCGAAGTCCTGAGCGCGCCGCACCTTCCGCCGGCCGCTCAGGCCGCGGCCGCGCCTGAAAGGCGTAGGCCGCGAGCGCGCGTTTGTGCACGCACGCGCGCGCCGTCGGTCCATCGTCTCGGTGGTCTGACGAAAAAACATAGAGGCATGTCGATCTGCCGTTTCGGACTTCGTTTAGGGGCCGCTCCCCTACGAAAGGACACCGATGAGCAGCATCGTCGTCTCGAACCACGTCTCACCCGATCGCCTGATCCGGGCGCCCCGCAGGCTGCCCAGGACGCGCGGAAGCTCGGCCCACGACGCAGCGGTGGCGACTCTCGTCGCTCGCGCGCCGTACTGGCGTGATGCTCCGCGGGATGGAAACGAGGTGACGTGATGAAACAGTACCAGCTGAACATCTACCAGCCCCAGGGCAGTCAGCCTGCTCCGGACGTCCTCACACGCATCATGCACGACGTCCACGCGCTGATCGCCGATGCGAAGGCGAAGGGTGTCTGGGTGTGGAACGGCGGCCTCACACCTCCGAGCTCGGCCACCGTCGTTCGCGTCCGCGGTGAGGAGACGTTCCTCTCGGACGGGCCGTTCACCGAGTCGAAGGAATTCATCGGTGGGTTCGTCGTGATTCGTGCCGCCGACCTGGACGAAGCATTGGGTTGGGCGACGAGGCTCGCCCGAGCGACGACCTTGCCGATCGAGGTCCGCCCCTTCCAAGGAGACGGTTGAAGCACGCACCCTCGTGCAGCCGCGACGAGATCGCCGATGTCTTCCGGTCGGAATACGGGCGAGCGATCGCAGTCCTCGCCCGTACGTTCGGCGACATCGAGCTCGCGGAGGACGCCGTCGCTGACGCGTTCATCGCTGCGCTCGAGCACTGGCCTCTTTCGGGGCTCCCGCCGAGCCCTGCGGCGTGGATCCTGACGACCGCGCGGCGTCGCGCGCTCGATCGCGTGCGCAGGCGGACGAAGCACACCGATCGGGAAGCCGCGGCTGCACTCCATTCGGAGGAGCCCCTGCCCTTCTCCGAGGACGGCGACGAGGCAGCGATGATCGATGATCAACTCCGGCTGATCTTCACGTGCTGTCATCCCGCGCTCGCTCGACCCTCGCAGGTCGCGCTGACTCTCCGCTTGGTCGGCGGCCTCTCGACGGCCGAGATCGCCCGGGCGTTCCTCGCCGAGGAGAGCGCGATGGCGCAGCGCCTGGTGCGAGCGAAAGCGAAGATTCGCGAAGCCGGGATCCCCTATCGCGTCCCCGACAAAGCCGAACGTTCGACGCGCCTCGGCGCGGTCCTGGCGGTCATCTATCTCGTCTACAACGAGGGCTATGCGGCGACCGCGGGCGAACGGCTCGTCCGGGAAGACCTGTGCCGCGACGCGATTCGCCTCGCGCGTTGGCTCGCGAGGTTGATGCCGGACGAACCCGAGGTCGACGGCCTCCTCGCGTTGCTGTTGCTGCTCGAATCCCGCCGAGCCGCACGCACGACGCCCGATGGCGATCTCGTCCCGCTCCCGGAGCAGGATCGATCACGGTGGAATCGCGACTTCATCGCCGAAGGCCAACGCCTGGTGCAAGCGTGCATCCTGAAAAACCGGCCGGGCCCGTATCAGCTGCAAGCGGCGATCAATGCGGTCCATTCCGATGCAGCGGATGCCGCTGCGACGGACTGGAAGCAGATCCTGCAACTCTATGATCACCTCGTCGCGATCGCGCCGAGCCCCGTCGTGATGCTGAATCGAGCGGTCGCGCTCGCAGAGGTTCGGGGCCCCGAAGCAGCGCTCGTGACCCTCACGGACCTCGCGCTCGACGACTACCACTTGCTCCATGCCGTCCGCGCAGATCTGCTGGCGCGGATGGGGCGCAGGGCCGAGGCGAGCGCTTCGTATGCCCTCGCCATCGCGCGGACAGAGAACGCTGTCGAGCGTGCGTTCCTCGAGAGGAAGCTGTGGCGGCTCAGCGCGTCGTGAGCGCTCGCGCGAGACCAGAGGTCACGACGCGAGCCTCGCCTCGTCCGCCTGGCGCGGAGCACGAGCGAGGCCCCACCAGCGGACCATGCTGCCTGCGATGACGAGCACGATGCAGACGAGCAGCAGCGAAGTCACGATCACGTTGACGATACCGGTCGTGTGCGTAGCGGGCTTGTCGAGCATCGGGAGGAAGATGTGCTGGATGCTCTGCACGCCGCCTGCGAGCGTCGTCGTCCCGACGAACACGAGCGGGGCGAGCGTGATGAGCGCGTAGGTCTTCTTCTTCGCCTCGCGGAGCAGGATCGTCGTCCCGATGCAAAGCGCCGTGCACGCGAGGAGCTGGTTCGCGATCCCGAACATCGGCCAGATCGTCTGGATGCTGCCCGTGAGGATGAAGTACGCCCAGCCGCCGACGATGAGGCTCGTGGCCACGAGCGCGCCGGTGCGGCTCGTCGACTTTCCGAGCTCGGGAGAGACGCGCCCGATGAACTCCTGCATCAAGAAGCGTCCGATGCGCGTCCCCGTGTCGATCGTCGTGAGGATGAACAGCGCCTCGAACATGATCGCGAAGTGGTACCAGTACGCGAGCAGCGTCCCCATCCCGGGGAACCCGCTGAAGACGCGCGCCATGCCGACCGCGAGCGACACGCCGCCTCCGGTCCGGGCGGCGACGACCTCGTCGGCCTGACGCTGCAGCGCCGGTAGCTCCTTCACCTTCACCCCGAGCCGCGCGAAGTCCGCGTCCTCGAGCATCGTCGCCCGTGCAGCCTCGGGGTCGACGTTGTAGCCGAGCGCGGCGAGCGAGCGGTTCGACAGCGCGAGTGCGTTCGCGAGGACGACCTTCTTGCCAGCGAGCGTCGATGCGGGCTGCCCCGCGCCGAGCCCGAGGAGCTCGCGATCGTGCGGCGTGAGCACGGGATCCAGCCGCGCGAGGTCATCGCCGTTCCGTGCGAGCCCTTCCCCTTTCGTCGCCTCGGACGCCACGACAGCGAGCTGGGGGTTCGTGTTGATCGCGACGTAGTCCTCCTGCGGCATCGCGCAGGCGGCGATGAGGGCCGTGATGCCGACGAGGCCCTCGAGCAGCATCGCTCCGTACCCGATCGATCGGCAGTCCCGCTCCTTGTCGATCATCTTCGGCGTCGTGCCGCTCGCGATGAGCGCGTGGAAGCCGCTGATCGCGCCGCAGGCGATCGTGATGAACACGAACGGAAAGAGCGGCCCCTTCACGATCGGGCCGCCACCGTGGACGTATTCGGTCACGCCCGGCATCTGGATCCGCGGGTTCACGACGATGACGCCGATAACAAGCAGCGCGATGGTGCCGATCTTCATGTAGCTCGACAGGTAGTCGCGCGGGCAGAGCAGCATCCACACGGGGAGAATGCTCGCGACGAATCCGTACGCCGCCATCGCAAGCGTGAGCGTCGTCTTCGAGAGCTTCAGATGCATCGCGAGCGACGAGTCGCCGACGTGTTTGCCGAGGACGAGCGCGAGGAGGAGCAGGAATAGTCCGACGACGGTGGCCTCGCGGATCCCCTTCGCGGATCCTCCGCGCACGTTGTGGATGTAGAGGCCCATGAGCAGCGCGATCGGGATCGATGCGCCCACGGTGAAGACGCCCCACGCGCTCTCCGCGAGCGCCATGACGACGACGTTGCCGAGGCCCGCCAGCGCGATCACGACGATGAACAGGATCGCGACCGCGGTGACGAGACCGAGCGTCGGTCCGAGCTCTTCGCGAGCGATTTCGGCGAGCGAACGACCATTGCGTCTCGTGCTGGCGACGAGGATGACGAAGTCGTGCACCGCGCCGCCGAGGACGACGCCGAAGAGGATCCACAGATATCCCGGGAAGAAGCCGAACTGCGCGGCGAGGACCGGCCCGATGAGAGGCCCCGCCCCGGAGATCGCGGCGAAGTGATGGCCGAAGAGGACGAGGCGGTTCGTCGGGTGGAAGTTCTGGCCGTCCTCGAGACGGTGGGCCGGCGTCACCCGCGCATCGTCGAGAGAGAGGACGCGCGCGGCGATGAACGCCGAGTAGTAGCGGTACCCGATCGCAAGCACCGCGAGAGCGCCGAGCATCCACCATGCAGCATGCATGTAGTTGTATTATCGCATGTCGGCCCTGGGCAGAACGAGCTGACGTATCGTCGCCACCCCGGAGTCCGTGACCGTCACCCGCGCGCGACGAAGCGCGGTGCGAAGGACTGCAGCTCGTGACGCATCAGCCGGTCGAGGTGCGCGCTCGTCTCGTCCACCCGCTTGCCGATCGCTCCGGCGACCCGCGCGAACCGCGAGCTCTGCTCGGCTCCCTCGCTCGCCTTGAACGCCTCACGGCCAGCCCGGGTGATGACCTCGAGCGCTGCCGAACCGACGGTCTGCGTCGAGCGATGGATGGCGGCTCCGACCTTCGACGCCGTTCCCGAGCTCAGCGCTCCGAGCTGGACGACGACGTCGAGCGCGAGCGCAAACGCGATCGCCTCGCCGAAGACATCGTGGCTCTTCTTCACGTCGAGCACGACCGCGAGCTTCCGGATGACGAAGCGCGCTGCCGCCGTGAAGAACTTCTCGTGCAGGCCCGAGTCGCCGGCGCGCAGATACGCGTCGACGACCGCGTGCACGACGGGCTCGTCGACGGGCAGCTTCGCTCGCTCGATCACCTTCCGCGTGATGCGGCGAAGCAGCCGCGCGAACAGATACTCGTCCACGAACGGGAGCGGAACGAACGGCGTGACGCTCGATCCGACCGCCTCGACGAGAACGAGGTCGACGAGATCGCGCGCATGGTTGTTCTGGCCATTCGGGCCAGACGCCGGAGCCGGGTTCGCCATTGCCCCATGCCTCGCAGAGTGCGGCCCATCGCGCAAGCTCGACGCGGCGGGCGGAGCAGGTCCGGCGGCCGGAGACATTCCAATCATGTCGGCCACTTGAACGAGCTCGACGATGAGGTCGCCCGCGAGAACGAGGCGTTCTGTCGATAGCCCGGTAGAATGAATGGTCGATGGCCATCGGCGTGACCAAGCCCGCCACACCCGTGGCTGTCGCCGATGCTGCGGCCGGCGGCAAGCGCTCCCCCGATCTCGGGAGCGCCGCGACGATCCCGCCCCCGGCCGGGGAGAACGAGGACGCCCGCATCCCGGCGGGAACGATGGTCGCCGACCGCTATCGCATCGCGCGTGTGCTCGGTGAAGGCGGAATGGGGGTCGTCTACGCGGCCGAGCACGTGCTCATGCGGAAGGAGGTCGCCGTCAAGGTCCTCCACGCGGAGATGTGCAGCATGCCCGAGGTCGTCGCGCGCTTCGAGCGCGAGGCCATGGCCGCGGCGCACGTCGATCATCCGAACGTCGCCGGCGCGACCGACTTCGGTCGGCTGCCCGACGGCGCTTGTTACCTCGTGCTCGAGCTGCTGCGCGGGACGAGCCTGCGCGACGAGATCGCAAAGGGACCGATCCCGCTCCATCGCGCGCTCCGGATCTTGCGGGGCATCGCGTCCGGCGTGTCCGCTGCCCATCTGAAGGGCATCGTCCATCGCGACATCAAGCCCGAGAACGTGATGCTCGTCGATCGCGACGGCGATCCGGATTTCGTGAAGGTCCTCGACTTCGGCATCGCGAAGGTCGATCCGGCCGCTCTGGCAGCCGCCGGCGGAGGAAGCGGGAAGGTCCTCACGCGCGTCGGTACCGTCTTCGGAACGCCGGAGTACATGGCCCCGGAGCAGGCTGTCGGGGACACGGTCGATGCGCGCGCCGATCTCTATGCGATCGGCGTCGTCTTCCTCGAGATGCTCACGGGCAAGTGTCCCTTCGCGGGCAACGCGCTCTCGATCTTGCGCGAGCGGATCCTCGCCGTCGGTCCGCCGGACATGTCCGGCATCGCGGATGCCGGCGCGCGTGCGCTCGTCGCGCGGCTGCTCACACGACAGCCCGAGGATCGCATGCAGACCGCCGTGGAGCTCGTCGCCGCCATCGACGCGCTCGCCGACGAGCGCAAGGGCGGATCGATGCCGCCACCTGCGCCCGCGCTTGGGCTCGACGGCGCTCCCGTGACGGCGACGACGAACCCGGTCCTCGTGACGACGACCTCGACGACCGCTCCGAGCACGCACCCGAAATGGCTCGTTCCGGCGGCGATCGCGGCGCTCCTCGGCGTGTCCGGCGGCATGTACGGCCTCGTCAGCGCGATGACGCGACCGAGCCCCGCCATCGTGACCGGAGGCGCAGGAGCGACGAGCGAGATGCCCGTCGTGCCTGGAAACGAACCGCCGGCGGCCCCCGTGACGACCGAGATGGCACCGAGCGCGACCGCGGAGGCTCCGGCCGCCAGCGCTCCGGCCGCGAGCGCCGACGCACCGGCGC
>JAEXCN010000290.1 GCA_023402175.1 Pseudomonadota bacterium
AGCGTGACGAGGCCGCGTGCGTCGTGCGCGCCATCCGCGATGCGCGCGATGCGGGGATCAGCCCGAAGGAGGTGGCCGTCTTCTATCGCGTGCACGCGCAGTCACGCGTGCTCGAAGAAGCGCTCCGGGCCGTCAACGTGCCGTACCAGATCGTCGGCGGCACGAAGTTCTACGACCGCGCCGAGATCAAGGACGCGCTCGCGTATCTCCGCGTGCTCGTCAATCCGCGGAGCGACGTCGATCTCCTCCGCATCATCAACACGCCGTCGCGTGGGATCGGCCACACGACGATCGAGCGCCTCTCGGCGTACGCCAGCACGCAGCGGCTCTCGTTGTTCGAGGCGCTCGGCAGGCTCGACGATTTCGCCGAGGACCTCGGTTCGGCCGCGAAGAAGCGGCTCGGGCAGTTCCGCGAGCTGATCAACCTGTTGACGACCGAGGCGAAGGACCGGCCCGCAGCGGAGGTCCTCCGGATCCTCCTCGCGAAGAGCGGATACAAGAAGGCGCTCGAAGACGAGGACACGGCCGAGGCCGAAGGTCGACTCGAGAACCTCGCCGAGCTCGAGGGCTCGATGAGCGACTACGAGATCGAGGCGGAGGCGCGCGGCGAGGCGCCGACGCTCGACGGCTTCCTCGAGCGCGTCTCGCTCGTGAGCGACACCGACAACCTCGGCGACGTCGAGAAGGTCACGCTCATGACCATCCACGGCGCGAAGGGCCTCGAGTTCGAGCTCGTCCTCCTCACCGGGATGGAGGAGGACATGTTCCCGTACCGGAACCAGGAGCCGCGCTCGCCGGAAGAAATGGAGGAGGAGCGCCGGCTCGCCTACGTCGCGATCACCCGCGCGCGCCACCACCTGATCGTGACGCACACGAAGCAGCGTCAGATCTTCGGGACGACGAGGCTCGGCGTACCGAGCCGCTTCGTCGGCGATCTTCCGCCCGAGGCCGTCGAGCACCTCGAGACGGCCGCCGCGCGCGCGGCCGGAGCCTCGGGGCGGTGGATCGATCGCGACTCCTCGATGGCAGCGCCGACGTCGTGGCGCTCGCGACCGTCTTCGTCGCCGTCGCCCTGGCGCCATCCGAACGAAGCTGCGCGCGCGCAGCGCAGTGACGACCACAATCAAGACGTGGTCCCGAGCGAGTGGGGGCCTGGGCCTGCCGCTTGGAGGGGCGCTTCGCCGCCGAGCAGCCGTCATCGTCCGGGGGCTCCGTCGCGCGAGCCGGGCGAGCGGTTCGTCGAGTACGACGCGAGCGATGCCCCAGCAGAGGGCGCCGAGCTCCGGCGCGGCAGCAAGGTCGTGCACGAGCGCTTCGGGCGCGGCGAAGTGATGAAGGTCGTCAGCATCGGCGAGCCCGCCGTGGTCGCCTTTTTTCCCGGCTGGGGCGAGAAGAAGGTCCTCGCGCGCTTCCTGAAGCTCGGTTGAGTCTGCGCGGCGAGGATCGTCTCGGGCCGTTCCGAGGTCTTCTACATCGCCGTCTCGGCTCGGCTGCCGAGCGTGCGCGCACGAGTTGCATCTAGCGGATGCTTTCGTCACCTCGGCCACCGCATGGTGGACGAGCTACTCGATCGAGCCATGCGTCGATCGCGGAAGAGATGACGGTTACGACGACCACGCAAGCCTCTTCGGTGACGAAGGTGTGAACCGCGTGAGCCATCGACGACAACCCAACTTCGCGACGATCGGAGCATTCATGCACCGGATTTTCGTGCAGGGCGCAAGCAAGCCGAGGCCGGCCGTCGTTCGTCCTCGTCCGTTGGCAAATGCCGACGTAGCAGAGGGATCGGCTCGGGCCGCGCGCGCGTCGCTCGGATGAACGTCGAGCTCCTTGACCGTGGTGCTCCGCGTGCAGAGGGGCTCGCGCGGAGGTCATCGGACATGTTCAGCGTCAGCCGCCCTTCAACGTCGCTCGTCGTCCTCGCGCTCGCGGCTCTGTCCGAGAGTTGTCTCTACCCAACCGGTGACGTCCCGACAGACGACTCGACCGATGACGAGATCAAGGCCGACGACAGCAGCGACGAGCTCTCGGACGGCGTGAGCTTGGCCGAGGACACCGACAAGAGCACGGCAGGGCTCTTCGCGGAGCAGTTCGGTGGGTTCGGAGGCCTGGGCGGCTTGGGCGGCTTCGGCGGCTTCGGCGGCCTGGGCGGTCTCGGCTTCGGCGGTCTCGGCTTCGGCGGCCTGGGCTTCGGCGGTCTCGGCTTCGGCGGTCTCGGCGGCCTGGGCTTCGGCGGCCTGGGCTTCGGCGGTCTCGGCTTGGGCGGCCTCGGCTTCGGCGGGTTCGGCTTCACGCAGGCGTTTTCGGCCAGCGCAGCGCAAGCGGGCGGCTTCATGACGCCGTTCGGCATCGGCTTCGGGTGGAGCTCGCAGCAAGTGAGCTCGTTCAGCTCCTCTTTCGGGTTCGGTTGCGGGTTCGGTTGCGGGTTCGGAGGCTTCTTCTAGCGAGCGCGCTCTCTCCGAAGACGGAACGCGTCGACGATCTCCCACCGCTACGCCTCGGCGCCGCTGCCTCGCGATGACGGCGCGGCATCTTCGACGGCGCGCGTCGTTACGCGATCGTTCGACCGTCTCGATCGCACGGAGGGCGGAGGGGAACATCGCGTGGGGGGCCCGCTGTTGGGGATACGCAATGGAGAAGAAGGAAGCGCTCGGCGAGGCCTACGACCGCTCCGCGCAGCACTACGACCAGACCGCAGGCGCGATCTACTTGCAGGCGCTCTCCGCGCTCCTGCCCTTCGCCAACGTGGCGCCGCTTCCCGCGATCCTGGACGTCGGCTGCGGGACGGGGATCAACCTGCTCGAGCTCGCGCGCGTGCTCGGGCCCTGTCGCAAGCTGGTGGGCGTCGACCTGTCCGCCGGGATGCTCGAGGTGGCGCGTCGCAAGGCGGCCGCGGCAGGCGTCGCTGCGACGTTCCAGGTTGGCGACGCCGAGGCGCTCGATCTGC
Source organism: Pseudomonadota bacterium (assembly GCA_023402175.1). GTDB lineage: Bacteria > Myxococcota_A > Polyangia > Polyangiales > Polyangiaceae > Labilithrix. Next base: position 2,948 of record JAEXCN010000290.1, read on the forward strand.
CGGATGGCACGTTCGATCTCGTCGTCTGCAACAGCGCCTATCACTGGTTCCCCGATCGGGCCCGGGCCATCAAGGAGATGGCGCGCATTCTCCGTCCCGGCGGCCAGCTGCTGCTCACGACGCTCGCGTGGCCCGGCCATGCGGAGCTCATCGCGGTCGTCGACAAGGTCTGGACGCGGCTCTTCGGGCACAGCTGTGGCGCGTTCCCCGAGATGCCGACGTCCGGCGAGGTCACGACGCAGCTACGCGCCGCTGGGATGGGGATCGAGTGCTTCCGCTACCAGATCATGCCCGCCGTGGTGACGGACCTGCGCGCGTTCCTCTCCACCATGGCCGTGGTCGCGCCCGTGTGGCTCTCGGACACTCCCGACGGCGACGGACAACGTGTGCTCGAGGAGACGCTCGGCGCGATCGACTCGCCCTCGGGCTTCGTCTGCACGCAGGCCGGCATCGAGGCGGTCGCGCGCAAGGGCCCGCCGATCCCACCGCAGATGCGCCCGCCGCCGCCGCCGCAGACGTTGCGCTCGGGCCGCTGGATGACGTGATCGGCTCACGGAGCCGAGCTCACGGAGCCGAGCTCACGGAGCCGAGCTCACGGGTTCGCTCTCAGCGGGATGGATCTCGCCCTCTCGCCAGCAGTCGCGCACGGGATACGTGCACACGTACGTCGCCGTGCGGCCGCACCCGGTGACCTGCCAGCGGTGCTCCCCGATGCGAGCGACGTTCGTCTGCTCGGCGGTGCAGCCGAGATCGCGCGCGACCCGGATGCGAGGAGTCGACGCGGGGCTCGCCGCGCATGCGACGGCAGCGAGCGGGAAGGTGAGGACCAACAAGCGTGAAGTCCAGCTCATGTCGAAGCCCCCGAGCAGACGGGATGGAAATGGTGACGTGAAGCGATGCTCATTGGCGCTCCGAATCCCGCTGCCTCCGGCGAAGCGGAAGGAGCAGCGCTACGGCGAGGAGCGCATAACGCGAGACCGGGCTCGACTTCTTCTTCGTGGCCTTGGCGTGCGGCTTCGGCTTCTTCGGCGTCTTCGACGTGGGCCGGAGCTCCTTGCCTCGAGGGCTCATGTCGTCGTCGGTGTCCCAGCCGTCGTCGTCGTCGTCGGTGTCCCAGCCGTCGCTGTCGCCGCCGCTGGAGGAGCTCGACGAGCGGCGAGAGCATCCGTCCGACGAAGACGAATCGTCGCTCGAGCACGAGTCTCCAGAGCTGCTGTCGTCCGAGTCGTCGCTGTCGTCCCAGCTGGGGGACCCGTCCCCGCTGCAGCTCTCCGACGACTCGTCCACCGCCTCTTCCTCGTACGTCGTGCTGGTGGCGACCGCGCTCCCGCCGCAGCCGTCGCTGGCGGGGACGTAGGCCTCTTCTCCGCCGGAGCCGGAGCTGCTGCTCGAGGCCGAGGGACGCGGGCGGAGTGGCGGGGACGGGGAGTCATCGCCGGGGCATTCGTCGGACGCGCCAGCGCGAATCACCGGCGGCTTCTGCTTTGCTCCGGCGTCGAGATCGACGAGCAGGTCTCGTCCGAACGTGTCCGCCGGGATCGAGCCGACGAGGCGCGTGACGACGGCTTTCGCCGGGACGAGGCCCGAGAGCGCGAGCGCGAGATCGATGTCTCTGTTGCAGGAGAGCGCCGCCGGATCGAGCCCGCCGCTCGAAGGAACGCACGCGCCTCCGCCAGGGACACGTGCAGCAGCACCCGGGGCGCACGTGGTATCCAGGCTCGTTTCACGCGCGCTCAGATCCCGCGCCGCCGACGACGTACAGGACGTACCGTCGAAATATCCCGCAACCACCGACGCGAGAGGGCTTTCACCAGCGACCGGTGTCCCCTCGAAGATGGCGAAGTGCGACGACGATTCGCGTAGCCAGGTCTCGCCGCCGGCGACGAGCGCTCGCCGCCATTCTGCGAACGTGCTGCCGTCCGTTCCCCAGCGGAGCGCGGCCGTATCGATCTCGCGTGCCCCAGGCACCGCGGCGACGCCCTCTCCGATCGCGAACACCGTCACGCGCGTGCTGCTGCTGCCCGTGAGCGCGAGCGGCAGGATCGCTCCGCCGTCGTCGCTCACGCGAAGCGTCCGCGTCGAGAGTACCGAGGACGAGGACGATGAAGCCATCTCCACGGCGACGAGGTTCCATCCGCGCGTGTACAGGTCCGAGATCCTGCTCGTCAGCAAAGGACTCAGGCGATAGCCGCGCTCCGTCACGTAGGCGCGTGCGCTTTCGGCCGTCGCATGGACTGCGAGCGCCGCCGCAGGTTGGGTCGGCCCAGGCGTCGTCCACGGCGGCGTCGTCTCCGGTGTGCTCCGCGAGGGGCAAGCGGAGGGGGAGCTGGGCGGAAGGACTCGGACCGCGGTCGCATCGTCGAGCGCATCCAGCCATCGACGAGGCGCCCAATCGATCGCCGCACCGGGCCGAACGGGGACGAGCCACATGACGGGCGTGGCGGCAGGGACCGTGATCTCGCTCCAGCGGGTGCTGCCGGTCGGCGTGATCGCCACGGCGATCCGCATGTCGACGAACGAGGGGTCGGGCTTCGCGTTCGAAGGAAGCACCGCGCCTGCGGCATCGGCTGCCCCCGGAGCAAGGAGCGCGCAGGCGACGATCGACGTGACGAGAGCAGCGCGCACCATGCGGAAGGACGAATCCCTCCACGCGCAAGGTACGTACCCGATGAAGGCCGTATTTCCCTCGCCGAAAGCCGTATTTTCCTTGGAGACCACCGCCTCCAGTCCACGGCGGTTGGCGTTGCGGCTGCGAACGCGCGGTTACAGTGCGCCGCGAGCGCCGCGAGCGCCCGGGCCCGTTTCGAAGGCCCGGTGCGCATCGCGACTCCCCCCTTGTGGGATCAGAGGTCCTTCGCGTGCGAGGCGAGGTACTCGGCGACGCCGGCCGGGTTGGCCTTCATTCCGTTCTTGCCCTTGTTCCAGCCCGCGGGGCAGACCTCTCCGTGCTCCTCGGTGAACTGGAGCGCGTCGACCATGCGCAGCATCTCGTCGATGTTGCGGCCGAGCGGCAGGTCGTTGACCACCTGGTGGCGGACGACGCCGTTCTTGTCGATGAGGAACGAGCCGCGGAGCGCGACGCCGCCGTCCGTCTCGACGTCGTACGACTTGACGATCTCGTGCTTCACGTCGGCGACGAGCGGGTACCCGACGGGGCCGATGCCGCCCTTGTCGACCGGCGTGTTGCGCCAGGCGTTGTGCGAGAACGCCGAATCGATCGACACGCCGATGACGGCCACGTTCCGCTTCTCGAACTCGGCGAGGCGATGATTGAAGGCGATCAGCTCGGACGGGCACACGAACGTGAAGTCGAGCGGGTAGAAGAAGACGACCGCGTACTTCCCCTTCGTGTGCGCCGAGAGCTGAAGCTGCTTCATCTCTCCATTGCCGTACACGGCGTCAGCGGTGAAATCGGGGGCCTTCTTTCCAACGAGAACCGACATGATTGCGTTTACCTCCAGCACGCTTCGATGCCGTGCGGGGCTCTAGGAAGCAAGCATTGTTCGGCGTCCCGGCGACGAAGGCGCAGCTCAGCTGTGCCGATCGTGAAAAGTAAGGCGTCACTGCCGACGTTCGGTCATCGCTGGGTCATCGCTGGGTCATCGCTCCTCGCCGCGCCTCCGGCAGAGCGTCGTGCTCGCGGACGCGCTGGGCCGACCCGTCGGCGCTCTCGACGTCTCGTCGCTTCGCGCCGAGGAGGCCGAACGCGATCGATGCGAGGCTGACCGCGCTCGGAAGTATCTCGCCTCCGCCTGCGCGCAAGATCGCGGCGCCGAACAGCCCTGCGACGGCGAGCGATGGCAGATCGAGCCGGCCGCCCGAGACCGTCATCATCCCGCCGTCGAGCGACTTGATTCCCGTGGCGAGCGCGTCTGCGAGGCGCTGCGACGGCGGACCGAGCTGCTCGCGTCCGGAGAATGACGGCACTTTCACGACGGGGCAGCCCTGCCGCTCGGCGAACGCGAGGAGCTCCTGCGCGCTGCCGTCGTGCAGCACGAGGAGCGTCCCGGTCATCGGACTGAGTGACACGTGCGAGACCTTCGGATGGGCCCCGAGCGCCTGGGCGAGCTGGGCCAGCGAGCCTCGACGTTTGTTCTCGCCCGCGAGACCGAGGCGGAGCCGTCCCGTGCTCACGTGGCGAACCTCGATCGGCGTGACCATCACGCAAGCTCCCCGGTGCGTGGCATCTCGGCGCGCGTGGATCCTCCGTCGATGTGGAGCCTGTCCGCGTCGTGCTCGCTCGCGATCTCGCTCCGGACCTCGGCGACGAGATCGTCGAGCGCTTCGCCGAGGTGCGCGACGCCTTCCTGCCCTTTGCGGAACGCGCGCATCGCCGACTTCATCGCGCCTTTGGTGAGCGGTCGCAGCACCGGCCGGTCCGGCTTCGGCAACACCAGCGCAGCGGTCACGCCCGCGGCAAGGCCCACGACGAAGCTCTGTCGAAGAGAACGCAGGATCACCATCACTTCACCCTCTCATTCGTGCGGTGCCGAGCGTCGGCTCTCCGCCTCGTTTTCATCTTGAGTGTTTCGTTGAGCAGGAGCGGCACCACGGCGCCGCCCGCCGCCGTAGCGACGTCGAAGAGGCCGAGCGGCGCGCCACCGAGCAGCCGGCGCAGCCCTGGCCAGAACGCTGCGAGCGCCTGCGCGCCGAGCGAGGCGCCGACCGTCCCCAAGACGTGTCTTCCAGCGCGCGTTCCTCTCGTCGAGAAGATGCCGTGCGTCTCGGCGCGCGCGCTGAACGTGTGCAGGAGCTGGGCAGACGTGAGGCTGAGGAACGCCATCGAGCTCGCGCGCGGACCTTGGCCGTACTTGCCGAGGCCGTAGCGATACGTCACGAGGGCGCCCGACGTGATGACGACGGACTCGAGGAGCGTTCGCTTCAGGTGACCGCCGTCGAGCAAGCGCTCGTCGTTCGGAGGGGGCGGCTCGCGCATGACGTGCGGCTCGGGCGGCTCGAGCGCGAGCGCGAGATCGGGGAAGACGTCGGTGACGAGGTTGATCCAGAGCAGCTGCAGCGGGTTCAGCGGCTGTCCCCAGCCCGCCGCCATTGCGCCGAGCATGACCCAGATCTCGCTCAGGTTCGTCGCGAGCAGATAGCGAACGGCCTTGCGAAGGTTGCCGCGGATCGCCCGCCCCTGACGGATCGCCGTCACGATGCTCGCGGGATTGTCGTCAGTCAGCACGACGTCCGCCGCCTCGCACGCGACGGGCGTGCCGCGCCCGCCCATCGCGATGCCGATGTCGGCGGTCTTGAGCGCGGGGCTGTCGTTGATGCCGTCACCGACCATCGCGACCACGAGACCGCTGCGCTGGACCGCCTGGACGATGCGCAGCTTGTCCGATGGGCTCACGCGCGCAAACACAGGTCCGGTCGCGAGCAGCCGCCGGAGCGACGCTTCGTCGAGATCGTCGAGGCGGCTCGCGTCGACGACTTCTCCGAAGCCGAGCTCGTGGCCGATCGCACGCGCGGTCGTCGCCTGGTCACCCGTCATCATGAGGGTGGAGATCCCCGCGCGCCGCAGCTCCGCGATGACCTGCTCGACGCCGGGGCGCGGAGGATCACGCAGGCCTGCGAGGCCGACCCAGACGAGAGGAAGCTCGTCGGTCACGCCGGCGTCGGCTGCGTCGAGCTCGGCGAACGCGAAGGCGAGGACGCGGAGCGCTTCACCCGCGAGCGCCTCGTTCTGCTGCTCGAGCTGCCGCCGTGCCTCGGGCGACAGCGGGACGATGTGTCCGCCTTCGAACCGATGTGTCGCTCGCCGCAGGACTTGCTCCGGGCTGCCCTTCACGGCGACGAGGCGGCGTGAGGAGCCCGCCTCGACGTGCTCCGAGATCGTGTAGTGGCGGTCCTCCGTCCGGAGCTCCATCCGCATGCACGGGAACTGCTCGCGGAGCTCGCTCACGTCGATCCCCGCTTCGACCGCGAGGCGGAGAAGCGCGTTCTCGGTCGCGGAGCCCACGAACTGGAACGCATCGCCTTCGCGCAGGATCTTCGACTCGTTGCAGAGTGCAGCGATCTGGATGAGCCGCGCGAGCGCCGCCTGATCGATGCTCGTCAGCTCCTCGTCCTCCGGGAAGCCGCTCTCGAGCCGCAGCGAGCTCGCTCCCGCAGAGATCGCCGCGACGGACATCTGGTTCAGCGTGAGTGTCCCTGTCTTGTCGAGGCAGACCACCTCGGTCGCGCCGAGCGTCTCGACGGCTTCGAGCCGCCGCACGACGACGCGCTGGCGCAGCATGTTCCGGACACCGAGCGAGAGCGTCGTGATCGCGACCGTCGGGAGCCCCTCCGGGACGGCGGCCACGACGAGCGAGGCGGCCATCTTCATCATCTCGAGGAACCCGTATCCACGCAGGAGCCCGACCGCGAAGACGCCGCCGCAGACGGCGCTCGCGAGCATCACCGTCGTCTCGCCGAGCTCGCGCATCTCTCGCTGGAGCGGCGTCTCCGGTGCGGAGGCGCCGCCGGCGAGGAGCTGGATCTTTCCGATCTCCGTGCTCGCACCGGTCGCGACCACGATGGCGAGCCCGGTGCCGCCCGTCACGACCGTTCCGCGGAACAGCAGGTTCGTGCGGTCGGCGACGGGGACCGTGCGCGCGAGCGCTCCGGCACGCTTCGGCACCGGAAGGCTCTCGCCGGTCAGCATCGACTCGTCGACCGTGAGCCTCTCGGCGTCGAGGATGCGCGCATCGGCGTTCACCTGTCCTGCGCGGAGAGCGAGGATGTCACCCGGAACGAGACGATCCGACGGCACGAGCAGGCGTTTGCCGTCGCGGATCACCTCCGAGTCGCCGCGTCCGGCATCGCCGAGGCCATCGACGGTCTTCTCCGCGCTGCGCTCGGTCGCGAAACCGATGCACGCGTTCACCAGGATGACGCCGCCGATGAGCACTGCGTCGGCGATTCCGCCCGTGGCCAGCGAGAGAACCGCCGATGCAGAGAGGAGCGCATTCGGCACCGACCGCAGCTGATCGGCGAACATCCGGAGCCGCGAGCGCGGCGCGGTCCGCGCCATGGAGTTCGCGCCGTATCGCTGCAGCCGGAGCTCGGCCTCCGAGTCCGTGAGTCCCGCGCTCGACGAGCCGAGCCGAGCGAGCACCTCCTCGTCGTCGAGGGCGTGCCAGTCCACCGCCTCGACGAGCACCACGTCGCCCGAGACGGGATCGGTCTCGACATCGGTCGCCCGCGAGGCGACGGACTCGACGAGCACGCGCATCCGATCGGCTGTGTGCTCGACCCGATGCACGATGACGACGCTGCCGGTGAGGGTGCTGACCGAGACGCTCTCGACGACGTCGAACCGTCGAAGCTCGCGCTCGATCGAACATGCGAGCACCGCCGCTCGCTCGAGCCCTTTCACGTGCAGCCGTGTCCGGCCGGGAACGGAGTGCGCGGTCGTCACGCGGAGCGAACGGAGCGCTGTTCGAGGCGCGCTCGACACGCGCTCCGATGGCAAGAGCGCGTTCGGCGGTTGCGTCTCGAGCGCGAGCGCGTTCGCCGACGAGCCGTGCGCGGTTCGCGCGACAGCACGAGACGAGATCGATCCCTGACGTTCCCCCCCGTCACTCACGACACGGCACGGTAGCATCGGACGAAGCGACCGAAATCCGATCGGTTGCCGCGCAACGCGCTGAGGTCACGCTCCTCGCTGCGCGCGGCACGACGCTGCGGAGTGTGTCCGACGGCGCTCGCGCACGGACCGTCTCGTCGCAGCACACCGCGCTGGCGGTGCGTTCGCCGCGAAAGCGATCCGTCTCGCGGACCTCGTCGCTGCGCGACTCAGAACACGAGTCTGTACGAGAGTTGCGCGCCGCCCGGCATGCCTTCGACGCGCATCCGCTCGATCTGCTTCGCTGCCGACCACGTCCGCGGAGGAAGCAGGTACGGGAAGAACGCTCCGATGACGCCCGCTCCGGCGCCGACGAACACGCGAGCGGTCCGCTCTCCGACGGGCCAGAACGGCTTCACCGGGCCGAGGAACGTGTAATCCATGATGGGCGCCGTCACGCCGGCGATGATCGCGATGGTGGTCGCGAGCGGCCACTGCGCGCGGACGTTGCCCTCCGGCGGCGGACCTTCTGCCCAGAGCGGATCGCACTTCGGCAGCGACAGATAGCCGCCGCCGAGGACCCCTCCCCAGGTGAAGCCGACGAGCCCTGGGCCGAGCAGCCGAAGGGCGGCGCTGCCGTTGTGCTTGAGCACGTCGAGGTTCATGTACATGCTCGCCGCGAAGCCGAGCGCGAACGCGCCGGTGTATTGCCAGTCGAAGTGCGAGGCCTTCTCGCAGAGCTCGATCTCCTTCGTCTGGCGCGGCCGGATGTCCGTCGCCGCGTACACGTACGGCGCTTGGTCCGGAGCCGGAGGAAGTGCGGCGGGCGCGTCCAACGCCGGCGACCTTAGCCCGCGAGCCGGCCGCTTGTCATGATCCCCGCGGTCGCGACGACCGAGGCCAGGCCTCGAGGCGCTTCAGTTCGCTTGCAGGGACCGGAGAAAAGCTGTTTTGTGGCCGCATGAGCGTCGCTGTACCTGGGCACATCTTCCGCGAATACGACATTCGAGGCGTCGCCGATCGCGACCTCAGCGACGAGATCGCCCACGGCATCGGTCGCGGCCTCGGCGCGATGCTCTCGGAGGGCAAGGAAAGCGCTGGCTCGAGCAGCGGCCCGCTCCGCGTGGCGGTCGGCCGCGACTGCCGCCTGTCGTCGCCGCGCCTCTTCGCTGCCCTCGTGAAGGGCCTGCTCGAGGCGGGCGCGCACGTCATCGAGATCGGCGAAGGACCGACGCCGATGTTGTACTTCGCGGCGCATCACCTCGGAACCGACGGTGCCGTCATGATCACCGGGAGCCACAACCCCGGCGACGAGAACGGCTTCAAGATGATGCGCGGCAAGGCGAGCTTCTTCGGCCCGGAGATCCAGACGCTGAAGGCGCGGATCGAAAAAGGCGACTTCGGCCCGACGAAGGAAGGCAAGCACGAGAAGCAGGACGTGCAGGACGCATACGTCGCGGAGATGAAGAAGCGCTTCGACTTCGCGAAGGCGTCGGGCCTCCGCTTCGTCGTGGACGCCGGCAACGGCGCGGGCGGACCGCTCGCGATCCGGACGATGAAGGCGGTCGGTCTCACTCCCGATCCACTCTTTTGCGAGATGGATGGTCGCTTCCCGAACCATCATCCCGATCCCACGGTCCTGAAGAACATCGAGACGCTCATCGAGCGCGTCCGGACGACGAAGGCTCGCGTGGGCCTCGCGTACGACGGCGACGCGGATCGCCTTGGCGCCGTCGACGAGAACGGCGAGGTGATCTGGGGCGACAAGCTGATGATCCTCTTCTCCCGCGCGCTCCTGAAGGATCGTCCGGGAGCTACGGTCCTCGGCGAGGTGAAGTGCTCGCAGACGCTCTACGACGACATCGCGAAGCACGGCGGTAACCCGATCGTCTGGAAGACCGGCCACTCCCTCATCAAGACGAAGATGAAGGAGACCGGCGCGCTCCTCGCAGGCGAGATGAGCGGGCACCTGTTCTTCGCCGATCGCTACTTTGGCTACGACGATGCGATCTACGCGTCGCTCCGCTTGCTCGAGATCCTCTCGAACGATCCGCGCCCGCTCAGCGCGATGCTTGCCGACGTGCCGAAGACGTTCACGACGCCCGAGCTGCGCGTCGACTGCCCCGACGCGATCAAGTTCCAGGTCGTCTCGGCCGTGACGAAGCGCTTCAAGGCGGCGGGCAACGACGTCCTCGACATCGACGGGGCGCGGATCTCGTTCGGAGCGAAGGACGAGAGCGGTCCGCCGAAGTGGGGCCTCGTTCGCGCGTCGAACACGGGCCCGATCCTCGTGATGCGATTCGAAGCGGGAACGCAGGAAGAGCTCGACGCGATCCGCCGGCAGGTCGAAGCTGTGGTCGCCGAGGAGCGCGCGAAGCTTGCAAGCTGAGCCACAGAAGACCTGGACCATCGGTTCGCTCGTGAAGTGGGCGACCGACGACTTCCGCGCGCGCGGGATCGAGAGCCCCCGCCTCGATGCGGAGGTTCTCGTCGCGTACGCGCTCGGGATCGATCGCACGCGCGTCGTCATCGACGCGATGCGGCCGCTCGATCCCGCGGAGCTCGCGCTCCTTCGCGACCTCGTGAAGCGCCGCCGCTCGCGCGAGCCGATCGCGTACCTCCGCGGCGAACGCGAGTTCTACGGCAGGACGTTCCACGTCGACTCGCGCGTTCTCATCCCGCGACCGGACACGGAGACGCTCGTCGACGTCGCGCTCGCGCGGACGACGCACGTGTCGCTCTCGATGCGGCAGCTCGATCTCTGTACGGGCAGCGGCTGCGTCGCGATCACGATGGCGCGCCAGCGACCGACGGGGGACGTGCTCGCCACGGACCTGAGCCCGGATGCGCTCGCGGTCGCGCGCGAGAATGCGTATCACCTCGGCGCCTACAACGTCGCGTTCGTCGAGAGCGACCTCTTCGCGAACGTCCCTGAAGGCGCACGCTTCGACGTCATCACGGCGAATCCCCCGTACATCGCGACCGGCGAGATCGAAGGGCTCATGCCCGACGTGCGCGACTTCGAGCCTCGCATGGCGCTCGACGGTGGCGCCGACGGCCTCGATTTCGTGCGGAGGATCGTCGAGGGCGCGCCCGCGTTCCTCGATCGCGAGGGTGTGCTCGCGATGGAGATCGGAGCGGGCGAAGCCGATGCAACACGCGCGCTCCTCGAGGCGCGCGGCTATCGCGAGATCGCCGTCGATCGGGACTACGGGAAGATCGAGCGCGTCGTCAGCGGGGTCCGCCCGACCAGCTGAGCTCGTGGCTGAGCTTGGGACGACGCTTGGCCGTCGGACCTCGCCTGCCGGAGACGAGTGGCTATGCTTCGAGGCGCTTGCGCGTCCTCGTCTTCCTTCTCGTCAGCACCGGAGCGCATCTCCTCGCCGCGCGCTGGGTCATGTCCGCGTTCCCGGGGGCCCGTCGGCGACGGAAGGCCGTGCTCGCCGTCGCCGGAGCGCTCTCGATCGTCCTTGCATCGCTTCGCATGCTCGGCTGGTGGTTCCGCGGGAACGCGTTGTTACACGATGCGCTCGCGGTGGCGATGATCGAGCTCGCCGTCGTCCTCATGACGCTCGTCCCGCTCGGCCTCTTTCTCGTGGGCACGCGCTCGATCGCCCGCGCGTTCGACGCGGTCGTTCCGCCCGCCGACGACGACGCAAAGGAGCTTCGCATCTCACGACGCGAGGCGATCGAGCGGGTCGCGGGAGTGTCGATCGCATCGGCGACGACGGTGGCGCTCGGCTGGGGGATGGTTCGCGGCAGACACGCGTTTGCGCTCGAGGAGGTCCCGATCGCGATCCCCGGATGGCCGAAGGCGCTCGACGGTTACGTCATCGCGCAGGTCTCGGACGTCCACGTCGGCGCGTTCGTCGGCGATCGCGAGCTCGGCGAGGGGTTCGAGCTCGTCCGGCGCGCAAAGCCGGACCTGGTGGTCGCGACCGGGGACCTCGTCGACATCGACGCAGACCTGATCGGCGCGCTGATCACGCGTCTCGTCGGCGCAAATGCGCGCGACGGTGCGTACGCGATCCTCGGCAATCACGATCACTACGCCGGCGCGAGCGAGGTCGCGAGCGCGATCCGTCGCTCGAAGGTGGGCCTCCTCGGCAACGAGAGCGTTCGCATCCGGCCGAACGACGGCGGTGGATTCGCGCTCCTCGGCGTCGACGATCTGCAGGGCCGCAGGCTGCCCGAGGACGGCTTCACGGGCCCCGATCTCGGACGCGCGCTCGCCGGGCTCTCGCCGGATCTCCCGCGCATCCTCCTCGCGCACCAGCCGCGGTTCTTCCTCGAATCGCAGGGCCGCGTCGCGCTTCAGCTCAGCGGCCACACCCACGGCGGGCAGATCAATCCGGGCTTCCGCCCCGCGGCAGCGCTGATGGAGTTCCTCGCGGGTCGATACGATCGCGGCGGGAGCACGCTCTACGTCAACCGCGGATACGGCGTGACGGGCCCGCCGTCGCGTATCGCAGCACCGCCCGAGGTGACCAAGATCGTCATCGTCGCCGCCTGACGAGGCGGGTGAGCACCAGCCGTCGAAGGGCGGCTTCGAACGAGCGAGATCGAACGAACGAGATCCTCGACGCCCACGCGAGGAGCGGGGCAGGGTAACATCGTCGCGCTCGTGCGGACGTACGCTCTCGCATCCTCTTTCTTCCTCGCGCTTGCGCTCGTGCCCGCGGGGCCTGCTGCGGCGCAGCCGCACGCGCGTGGCCAGGCAGCCCGTGGAAAGGACGATCTCGCCCGTGCCCGCGCGCTCGATCGTGAGGGCGCAAAGGCCTACGGCGAGGGCCGTTACAACGACGCGATCCGGTACTTCGAGGAGGCGTATCGGCTCGGGGGACCTGCGTTCGAGCTGTGGAACGTCGCGAAGTGTCATCTCCGCCTCGATCAGCCCGAGCAAGCCGCGGACATGCTGGAGCGGTATCTCGCGATGCCGAACCTGCCGAAGGAGGATCGCGAGGAGGCGACGCAGCAGCTCGATTCGCTGAAGAAGCGGCCGAGTACGCTCACGGTCTCGTCGACGCCGAGCGGCGCGCAGGTGACGGTCGACGGCAAGGAGGTCGAAGGCCGTACCCCGCTGTCGATCACCGTTGCGCCAGGACCGCACGCGGTCACGGTCAGCTCGGCGACGAGCCCGCCGTACACGCGTCAAGTCGAGGCTCGCTACGGACGTGCGGTGATCGTCGACGCATCCATCGGCGCGAGCGGCGGCGGCAGCGAGACGCGCCCGCCTCCGCCGGACAACCCGTACGTCGAGCCGGAGCCCGGCCGTATCGCGCTCCGTGGTGCCGTCAACTTGATGCTCCCGCGCCATGGATCGATCGGCGGCAATGCCGGCGCCGGCTTGATGGTGCTCGGCACGTACAAGCTGATGGACGCAGGCAAAGCGTCGATCTCCGCCGGCGGTCTGCTCTCGATCTCAGGTGACTCCTGGAGCAACCGCACCGGCGAGCCGAACGAAGCGCCCGGCTGCGCGCAGCTGCGTGACGCGCAGAGCGCGACCGCGCTCTCGCTCTTCGGGATCGGGTCGGCGTCGTTCCCGGTTTCTCCTCAGGTGCGCGTCGTCGGTCTCGCCGGCATCGGCCTCGCCGGCTACTTCGTCGAGCACGTGGGCGGCGATCTCTTCGTTCCGAGCTGCCATCCATCACCGGGTGTCCGGCCTGCGCTCCTCTTCGGCGCCCAGATCGACTACGCGCTGACGAAGACCGTGCGCCTGTCCGCGTTCCCTCTCACGTGGCAAGTGCAGCCAGCCTTCGGTGGAACACGGTCCGTTCCTCGCGACGCCGGCGGTGCCTGGATGCGCTTCGGCATCGGCATCGGCGCAGGGATCGATCTGTGAAGCGTGTTCTCTCGGCCGTGCTGCTCGCGATCGCGAGCGGCCTCGCTGCTCCGCGTACTGGAATGGCAGAGCCCGAGCCGCCGTCGCGCATCTTCCCGCTGCGCGCTGCAGATGGCTGGTCCGCGGCAGGGCAAGACGGCGTGCGCGGGATGACGATCGGCCCGATCGAGAACGGCTACCATCCGGGCGTCGGCTACGGCAGCGCCGCATACGGCCGCACGCTCGACGAGTGCGTGAAGATGGGCGCGCGCTGGGTGGCGATCACCCCGTTCGGCCGCGTCCTCGATCTCTCCGGGCGCGGGGTCGATCCGACGTTCGAGCAGCCGTTCGCGTCGAACCGCGAGGACGTCCGACGCGCGATCGTCATGGCGCACGAGCGCGGCCTTTCGGTGATGCTCGTCCCGCACCTCTGGGTCGAGTCGGGCGGGTGGCGCGCCGAGATCGATCCGCGCTCCGACGAGGGCTGGGACGCGTGGGCGAAGAGTTACGGCGCATTCGTCCGTGGATGGGCCGAGGTCGCCGAGCAGACGCACGTCGAGCTCTTCTCGGCAGGTGTCGAGCTTCGCTCCTGGGTGACGACGGTGCGTGCGCAGAGCTTCGCCGCGCTCGTGCGTCAGCTCCGCACCATCTACCACGGGCCGATCACCTATTCGGCGAACTGGGACGACGTCGATGACACGCTCGTCCTCGGCGAGCTCGACGTCATCGGAATCAACGCGTTCTATCCGCTCGCCGACAAGGAAGGCGCGCCGTTCGAGAAGCTGCTCGAGGGAGGAACGCGCGTGCGCGATCGCGTCCACGCGCTCGCCACGGCTTGGCAGAAGCCGGTGCTGTTCACGGAGATCGGCTACACGACGCGCCCCGATCCGGCGATCCGTCCGTGGGAGTGGCCGGATGCGATGAAGGACGTGCACATCGACGAGGACGCACAGGCCGACGCGTATCGCGCGCTCATCGCGCCGCTTCTCGACGAGCCGCTCTTCATGGGCTTCTTCGTCTGGCGCGTCTACGCCGATCCGGACGACGTATCGCAGGAGGCGGGATGGGGCTTCTCTCCGAGAGGAAAGCTCGCCGAGCTCGTCGTGCGAGATGCCTTTGCTGCGTCCTGGGCCGGCGACGCACACCGACGTTACGGATGGGCTCCACGCGCTCGCGTGCCTGGAATCCTGCCGTGAGGCGCAGTCAGCGCTCTCGACTTCGATAAGGCTGGTCGCGGAGTTCTTGGCCGAGGTGCTGTCGACCTTCGTACGATCGCGGCGATGCGCGCGCTCGTGCGAGGCCTCGTCGCGGTGATGTCGATCACCGCGGGATCGTGGGTGGGGCTCCATCCACCATCTGACGGCCGTTCACGACCGCCGTCCGCGTCTCCCGCGCCCGCCGCTCCTTCGGAGCCGGTGTTCGACCATCCGCTCGCGCCGCACGTCGAGACGGCGCTCGCCCCGGGCCTCGTGCCGTGGCCGCGGCTCAACCCCGAAGCGAACATGACGAGGGCATGGCGCCTCGCGGAAGGACCGCATCGCCAACCCGGCGACAAGCGCAAGCTCGTCACGTTGACGTTCGACGACGGGCCGTTTCCGGAGACGACGCCGAAGGTGCTCGATCTGCTCGCCAAGCACGACGTCCGAGCGACGTTCTTCGTCATCGGGCAGTATCTCGACGGTCGGGGCGAGCGTGCGCGCGCGACGCGCGCCGTCCTGCAGAAGATCGTCGACGCCGGCCATCTCGTCGGCAACCACACGCACGATCACGCGCTGCTCACGGCGATCTCGCATACGAAGGTGCTCGAGCAGCTCGATCGCGGCTCCGCCTCGATCGAGCGCGCGATCGGGAAGCGGCCGATCCTCTTCCGCCCGCCGTTCGGCGAGCTCGACGACTTCGGCCAGGAGGCCGTCCGTGCGCGAGGGCTCGACGTGCTCCTGTGGAGCATCGAGGCGAAGGACATGAAGCGCGACGATGCGCAGACGATGTTCCGCGATCTCGTGCGCCAGCTCGCGTACAACGAGGGAGGTGTCGTCCTTCTCCACGACATCCGGTGGTCTTCGGTCTCGACCCTGAAGAAGCTCCTCGCGTGGCTCGACGCGCGGCGGTACGACCCGTCGCGTCCGGACCGTGAAGGCTACGAGATCGTCGATCTGCCGACGTACCTCCGCGAGGTGGAGGCGTCGCCGCCGCAACTCGGCGCGCGCGAGGCGCGAGCTGCCTCGAAGCGACTGAAAGAGGGCGGCGCGCGTCGAAGGCCGACGCCCGCGAGAAGCGGCGAGATCTGACCGTGATCAGAAACGCGTCGAGGCCTTTGACCGGGCTCGGTCGGTGATCCGAAACGCGCTCAGCCGCCCGTGAGCGTGTCGCACATTCGCGACGCCTCGCCGACGAACTTCCCGTCACGCGCCTGCACGGGGCAATACCCGCCGCCGCGGATCTGGTTCACGAGCTCGACGACGGTGGCGTTCGACCACTCGCGTGCGCCGTCGAAGCGCGCGCGAATGACGCCACTCTTGTCGATGATCCACGTCTCCGGATAGAGGCTCGTGCCGAACTTGTCCCGCACGACCTGGAGGTCCGGATCCATGAGGATCGGGAAGGGCGGCTCTTCCTTGAGCACGGCCTTCAGCACCTCCGTCGCTTCCTGCGCGGTCTCGTCGGTCGACACGGTGACGACCGCGACGTCGTTCATCGGCTTGAGGATGCGCGCGAGATCGGCGATCTCGGGCATCTCTTCCATGCAGGGACCGCACGTCTTCGTCCAGAAGTTCAGGACAACGACCTTGCCGCGATAGCTGTCGAGCGACACGTCGTGTCCGCGCGTGTCCTTGAGCGTGAAGGAAGGCACCTTCTTCTCGTAGCCGGCGTAGTTCGGCCGGAGGATGCACGTCGGCGAGCATCGACGACGCATCTCGCCCTCTTTGGCGACCGAGACGAAGCTGTACACGCCGATCGCCGCGACGAGCACGAACGCGAGGTGAGCGACGGGACCGAGCGGCAGTGACGGCTCCTTCTTCGCTTCTCTCTCGTCGCCACGCCGCGCGTCGCCACGCGCCTTCGAGCGCGCCTTCCGCTCACGCTCGGGCTCGTCGTCAGCCCCGTCCGTTGCCGAGCCGACCTCCTCGTCGGCTTCGTCGCGACGCGGCTCTTCTTCGACGGCGGTTTCAGGCTTCTTCTCGGACCCAGCCACGGCAGGAGTTTCGCACGAATCCTCGGGATTTCGCAGTCCGGAGCGAGGATTTTTGCGACCGACGCAGGCCGTGGCTCTGCTGACGTTCGCGCGCGGCGCCGACCGTGGTAGCGATCCGCGCCTTGGCTACTCCCGCAGCACGTCCGAAAGCCGTTCTCGTCGCGGTCCATCTCCCTCGCGTGGAAGATCTCGAGTTCGAGTCGAGCCTCGAAGAGCTCGGCCGTCTCGTGACGACGCTCGGCTATCAGGTCGTCGGTCGTGTCGTGCAGCCGCGCTCGCATCTCGAGGCCGCGGCCGTGGTCGGCGAAGGAAAGCTCCAGGAC
>JAEXCN010000013.1 GCA_023402175.1 Pseudomonadota bacterium
TTCATGCGCGCGTGGTTTTCCGGTGCGGGCCGGCCGACGAGCGCAATGCCCGCAGGAGAGTCCGAGCGTACGCGGCCCGGCTTCACCTGGGCAAGCCGGCTCGAGAGCCCCGGCCTTCGTTAACAAGCTCAAACGGGGCTCAATCAGGGCTCATCCGGGGCTCGTTCGGCCTTTTTCACGCCGAGCGCTTGACCAGAGACGGCGCGGACACCTCGTCGAACCTCATCCCGAGCGCCTCGAGACGGCTCGACGCGATCCCGAACGCGACGTCGCTCGCATCGCACCCGACGAACACACGGCCGAGGCGTGCCGCGACGGCGAGCGTCGTCCCGCTGCCGGCATAAGGATCGAGGACCACGTCGCCGGGATCGGAGAGCGCGCTCACGAGACGCTCGAGCAGCGCCTCGGGCTTCTGCGACGGATACCCGGTCCGCTCCTTCGACACCGGCGCGATGACGCCGATCTCCCAGACGTCGCCCATCGGGACGCCCTTCGTCGCCTCCGCGGTCGTCGACGACCTCGAGCGACGGCCGTCCTCTTCGAAGACCGCGCGCTGCTTGTTCGTTCCCCAGGTCGCGAGCGTCGACGGAGCGAGCGGCTCGTACGGCTGGTTCCAGCGCGGCTTCTCCTTCGGGTCTTTCCGGTACCGCAGGAGCACGTCGTGCACGCGCTGGAAATTCGGCGTCTTGCTCGGCCAGCGTCGATAGCGCCAGACGATCTCGCTCGCGAACGCGTCGTCGCCGAAGATCTCGTCGCAGAGCACCTTCACGTAGTGGCTCGTCTTCGGATCGACGTGGATGACGACCGAGCCATGGGGCGCGAGCAGATCGCGCACGAGGACGAGGCGCTGCCCGAGCGCCTCGAGGTACTCGCCTCGGCTCGACCAGCGATCGTCGAACGCGAACTTCTTCGGGCGCGTCTTCAGCGGGCCCGACCGGGGAGCGCGCCGCTTCATGTTCCCGCTTTCGTCTTCGAACGCGGGCGCCTCGATGGCGTCGAACGTCCGGTTCGTCAAGAACGGCGGGTCCATGTACGCGAGCGTCACGCGCCCGCGGAGCTCGGCCGCCATCGACGCGAGCGCAGCGCGGTTGTCGCCGAGATGGAGGCTCCCGTTGCCTCCTCGGGCAACCAGTACCTTCCGGGTTTCTTCTGCCGTGGCCGGATCGAAGACACACGTCTTCCCCTGCCACGAAAGCCGTACGCCTTCGTCGCGCTTCACAAAAACGATCGTCGCAAATCCGATCGCGGCGGATCAAATTCGCTGCGGGTCGATCTCCGACGGCGTCTCGATACGCGTCAGGCGAAGTGCCTCCTGCGTCGAGCAAGCTGATCGAATCGCTTCGTGAAGGTCGCCGCCCTCGCTTCTTCGCGTCCGACCTGATAACGGACCACTTCGTGAAGCGACGCTCGGCGCTCGCGCTCTTCTTCGCTCTGCTCGCGACCGTTCTGTTCGCGACGAGCGGGTGCTCGCGCTCGGCTCCGGACTCGACGCCGGAAGGTGTCGTCCGCCTGTGGCTCGAGAAGATGGAGAGCGCAGCCGAGGACGGTCGCGCGATGAAGGAAGCCTATGCCCTGCTCGGCCCGCGCGCGCGCGCGAACCTGAAGGAGCGTGCCGATCGCGCGAGCCGCGGGCAGGGCCGTCGCTACGAGCCGCACGAGATGCTCGCCGAGGGGCGCTTCGGCCTTCGCTTCCGGCCGAAGGCGATGAACGCGAAGATCGACGGCGACGACGCCTGGGTCGAAGTGAAAGGCGACGGCCCCGACGAGCGCGCGACCGTGAAGTGCACGCGCGAAGTCGGCGCGTGGCGCGTGGAGCCCGAGCTCCCGGACGTCGTCGCTCCGACCCGCCGCGTCGACGGCGGCACCTGAACGGCTTCGCGCACTCGGCATCGTTGCAGAGCGCGCGTCCGCTTCGAGCGGTAGAACGCTCAGTACAGCCGGCGGAAGCCGCCGTCCGGGAGCGGCGTCCGCGTCACCTTCAGGCGTGTCGTGACCTTTCGCTCTTCGCGGCTCAGGCCGTAGAACGGAAGCTCCACAGTCACCGTGTACTCGCCGGGGAAGAGATTGATCGCCGTCGTCTTCGGGTAATAGCGATGCCCGGCATCGTCGGTGACGACCGGCGCCGGCGCGGGGATGCGGAGCGCCCACCACGAGCTCACGTGCGTGAGCTTCCCGCCTGGCCGGAGATGCACCGCGAGGATCGTCGGAGGCAACGGCGGCGGCGCGCTGCCCGCGACCGTAGGCAGCTGATCGACGTCGCGGTTGTAGTTGTCCGTCGTCGTCATCGGGAAGAGCAGACGCGGCACTTCCGACGCTGTCGGGTGAGGCTCGGGGACACCAAGGACACGCGACCAGTCCGTGCGTGGCCCTGGAAGGCGCGGCCGCGCCTCGAGGAAGAGCGTCGCCTCGCTCGACGACGTGTTCTTGATCGTGACGGTGAGGAGAGACGTGCTCCCCGCGACGACCTCCGGCGGCTCCGCGTCGAGCGTGATCGACAGCTGCTTCAGCGCCGCGCGCGTCGCCTCCTCCGTAGCGCGCTTCACGACGCACGACGGATCGGACTCGGCCGCGGCGAGCACGCCGACTCGAGCACAGCCTTCACGTTGCGGCGGCGGCGGCGGAGCCGCGCTCGCGCTCGCATCGACGACGACAGGCGCGGCCTTCGGAGGATCTTCGCAACCGATCAGCAGAATCAGAACCGACAGACACGGGACGAGGATCCGCAAGGTGACTCCAGAAACGGGGATGCGATCGATAGCAAGCAATGCCCATCAATCCACCTCGAACCCGCCGTCCGTGACGCTCGACCGTGACCGGCCGTGCCTTGCTCGCGAGCGCACGGCCCCGGCGCTCACCCCGATCCGAGGTCAAACGTTGGGCTCGGATGCGTCGAGAGATAGACTGCCGCGGTGCTCTCCGCTCTCTCGCAGCGCGTGCGTGTCGTCCTCCTCGGCGTGGTCGGTGCGGTGGCGGCGTTCTTCGTCTTCGGCGGCGCTCGAACCGCGAAGTCCTCGGGCGATCCGGAGGCCGCCGTCCCACGCGACTCGTTCCTCGTCGCGACGGTGAACCTCGCCGAGCTCCGCCGCTCGCCGCTCTACGAGGTGCTGTTCGGCAAGGAGAGCTCGGGACACGGGGCGAGGAGCGACGTCGCGATGCTCGGCGCGAAGGCGCTCGGCATCGGCAAGCTGGCGGACGCTTGCGGGTTCGATCCGCTGACGCGCGTGGAGCAGCTCGCTCTCGCCGTGCCCGAAGAAGGGGACAAGGGCGAGCTCGGGATGGCCGCACGCGTGACCGTCACGCGTGAGGAGCTCTCGACCTGCACGAGCAACCTCGCAGGACAGCGCGGAGGCAAGGTCGCGACGAAGGACGTGGGCAGCTTCGTCGTCGTCGAAGACTCGGCGTCGCAGGAGACCGCGCGGCCGCGGCTCGCATACGGTCACGGAGGTCTCCTCGTCGTCGGTCGCGGCGCATGGTTCGACGCGATGCTCGAGGC
>JAEXCN010000024.1 GCA_023402175.1 Pseudomonadota bacterium
GTACATGCCTTCCCTCTTCGGGCGGGACGGCGCCGTGCCTGAAGCGGAAGAGGGCAAGGCGATCCTTCAGCGCGCCTGCGTGAGCGCCGAGTTCCGCGCGTTCGCTTCGAACGAGTCGAGCCCCGTCACGCGGTGGCTCCGCGCGCTCGCGAACCTCGCGCACGAAGAGCGCGGCGGCCCGGGCGTCGGCGCCATTGGCATGTGCTTCACCGGCAACTTCGCGCTCACGATGATGCTCGAGCGGTCGATGCTCGCCCCGGTGATGTGTCAGCCGTCGGTCCCGTTCAACGATCCCGCCGGAATGGGCATCGCCCCCGAAGAGCTCGAGATCGTCCGAAGTCGCCTGCAGCGCGACGATCTCACGGTCATGGCCTACCGCTTCGAAGGCGATCGGTTCTGCACCGCGCAGCGCTTCGCCGCTTATGCAGAAGCCCTAGGTGACCGCTTCATCGCACGCGTCCTCCCCGACAGCGCGGCGAACCGCGAGCCCCCGCCCTTCTTCGAGCGCGTCGTCGCCTGCCCGCACAGCGTGGTGACGGCGCACCTCATCGACGAGGCAGGCCAGCCGACGATCGCGGCGCGCGACGAGATCCTCTCCTTCTTCACGAAGCGGCTCGCGGGCGAAGCGCAGATCGCGCGTTGAAGTCCAATGCCGCTCGGTCAGGTCGCGAGAAAGGGAATCGAAGAGAGGGCTCTACGCAAGAGCTTCCGTCGTTCCGCCTCCGGAACCAATTGTCCCTCGCTCGCGGCCTTATCGCGCGCGATGCCTCGACTCATGTTGCATCACCGGAGGACGTGATGCTCGTCGATGGGAAGTGGACTGCGGACTGGAACCCGGTGCAGGCGAAAGACGAACGCGGAGCCTTCGTTCGGCAAACCTCGAGCTTCCGAAGCTGGGTGACGCCCGACGGCCGCCCCGGACCGACTGGTGAAGGTGGCTTCGCCGCAGAGCCCGGCCGCTATCACCTGTACGCGGCGCTGATCTGCCCGTGGGCATCTCGCGCGCTCGCCGTTCGCAAGCTGAAGCGGCTCGAAGACGTGATCTCCGTCTCGCTCGTCGAGCCCGAGCTCACGAACGAGGGCTGGCGCTTGGCCGCCGGCGCCGATCCGGTGAATGGTGCGCGACACCTCCACGAGATCTACACGGCAGCGGACCCGCACTACACGGGCCGCGCGACCGTGCCCGTGCTCTGGGACAAGAAGCGGCGAACGATCGTGAACAACGAGTCGGCGGACATCATCCGGATGATGAACAGCGGGTTCGGGCCGCTCGGGGACACGTCGATCGATCTCTATCCGGAGCCGCTCCGCCCCGCGATCGATGCGCTCGAGGACGACATCTATCGACGCCTCAACAACGGCGTGTACCGCGCCGGCTTCGCGACGACGCAGATCGCATACGACGATGCATTCGACGACGTTTTCGGAATGCTCGACGCGCTCGAGCGCCATCTCGACGGGCGGACGTACCTGTTCGGCGAGACGCTGACGGAGGCCGATGTTCGCCTGTTCGTCACCCTCGTCCGCTTCGACGTCGCATACCACGGCCTGTTCAAGTGCAATCTCCGGCGGCTCGCGGACTACCCGAAGCTGAGCGCATACACGCGACGGCTGCTCGCGCTCCCCGCCTTCGCCGAGACCGTCGACATCGATCAGATCAAGCGCGGCTACTACTCGATCAAGGCGCTCAACCCGTCCGGAATCGTCCCCCGCGGCCCTCACGATCCATTCGGGCTCGAGGCCGCGGCCACGATCGCGCACACGCGAAGCGATGCGGCCCGCGAGCCGCATTCGGACGAGCGATCCGCACCGCCACCGGCTGTCGGCCCGCTGCACTAATCTCGCGTTGACGGGAACGTCGTGCACGGCGGCAGCTGGAAGGACGTGCGGGATGTCCGCGGCACCGCCCGCCGCGCCGACCACTACACCCGCCGCACCGACCGGCTGCACTCGGACGACCTCTCTCGCGGAGCCCGACGTCGAGGCCCGCGAGCGTCCTGAACGAACGCTAGACGCGCACGCCCCGGAAGCGACGTGGTTCCGCGTCGCGTAAGAGAACTAATTCCGCCGCCCAGCGAATGTGGCCACCAGGACCGGCTCGCATGCGACGCGGCCGGATTACGACAGGAGCAGGTCGACGATCATGTGCCTCGTGGGAGCGATCGGCTCCTGGGGGTTCGGGTACTCGCCGGCGGTGTCAGCACCTACGAGCACCGAGGCATCGCCTAGCGCTCCGCGAATGATCGTCTTGATGGGCCCTCCTTTCGCGGGTCGTCGTCTCGAGGATGGACATGACGCTGCGAGCTTCGCGCTCCCGGAAGCCCCAATGAACGAAGCGCCTGCGCCGCGCCGTCGAAGCACGTCGTCGGCGCGCGTTGCGGCGTACTTCGATCCATTCGCGAGGAATTACGTCGCGAGCCGCAGTGCTTCGCGAATGGTCGTGTCGACGCGTCGCGTTGCCGAGTCGCGCCCTGGAGGCCGCCGATGACGCTCCGAGCTCCCGAAACGCCGGTGGACGTACCGTCAGAGCCGCGGTGTCGAAGCACGCCAACGTCGTGCCCAATGGACGAAGCGCCTGCGCCGAGGTGTCGAACCCCGTCGACGGCGGGGAGCTTTACTTGACATGGCGCAAGTAAATTCGGGCCCCGTCACGTGTTGGTAAAAAACCTGCTCGCCCGTAATGCTGGTTGTGCGCGCGCCATCTCACTCGCAGTTGCTGAGTCGTCGGTCCCGCCGAGCGCTTTGGGTGAACGTGATCGAGCTCGCCGAAGACGCTGACAGCGACCTCTGGCGCCGAACTCGACTTCAACGAGCCGTCGCGCAGGTCAGAGACCGTCTCCTGCCGACTAAGTCAGGAAAAGCAGTGCCTCGCGAATGATCGTCTCGTTGGATGCCCACTTCCCTAGCTTCGCCGTGGGCATGACCCGGCGAACTTCAGGCTCCCGGACCCCCAATGAACGAAGCGCCTGCGCCGCGGTCTCGAAGCACGCCGACGCACATCGCGCCGTACGCGGATCCACTCGCTAGCCGACTAAGTCAGGAGCAGCAGCGCTTCGCGAATGATTGTCTCGATGGGTGCGTCGTTCCCGAGCTTCGTCTCGAGGGTGGGCATGACCCGGCGAACTTCAGGCTCCCGGAACCCCAATGAACGAAGCGCCTGCGCCGTGGTCTCGAAACATGTCGACGGCGCCAAGCGCGACTTGAGATGGCGCAAGTGGATCCGCGCGGTCACGTGCTCGCGGCCGAAGACCTGCTCCGCGTAATGCTGGTTGTGCGCGCGGCACCTGACCCTGAGGTTCGCTGCGTCGTCGGTTCCCCCGAGCGCCTTCGGGTGAAGGTGATCGAGCTCGAGGAAGGCGCGCGCCGGGCACCGATTGCCTTCTGCGTCCACGTACGAGCACTGCTCGCTCACGATCCTACACATCTTCACTTGCAAACTCGCTGCCCGAGTGATCAAAGGGCGACGTGAAAGCGCCAGTCGCCTCGAGAACTATCGACCACGATCTCACCAACGCCCACTTTGGAGACCGGCGA
>JAEXCN010000073.1 GCA_023402175.1 Pseudomonadota bacterium
TGCCCGAGGGGTAGATCGGCGGCGGGACCGGAAGCTCGCGCCAGGCCTCCATGACGGGATCGATGAACGCCCATTGCTCCTCGACCTCGTCGCGGCGCGTGAACAGCGTGGCGTCGCCGCGCATCGCATCGAGGAGGAGCCGCTCGTAGGCCTCGGGCGTGTTCGATCCGAACGCGGTGCCGTAGCGGAAGTCCATCGCGACGTCGCGAAGCACGGTGGCGTTTCCGGGCTCCTTCGTGATGAAGCGGATCGCGATGCCCTCGTCAGGCTGCACGCGGACCGACAGCACGTTCTGCGAGATGCCGCCGTCGGGAGCGTCGAAGAGGTGATGCGGCACCTTCTTGAACTGGATCGCGATCTCGGTGACCCGCCGCGGCAGTCGCTTGCCGGCTCGGACGTAGAAGGGAACACCGCCCCAGCGCCAGTTGTCGACGTGGACCTTGAGCGCCACGTACGTCTCGACCTTCGAGTCCTTCGCGACGTCCGGCTCCTCGCGGTAGGCGGGAACCTCTTCGCCCTTGATGAACCCGCGCCCGTACTGCCCGCGGACGACGTTGTCGCGCACCATCGAGCGCTCGAAGCGGCGGAGCGAGCGCAGGACCTTCACCTTCTCGTCGCGAACGGCGTCGGCGGCGAGCGAGATCGGGGGCTCCATCGCCGTGAGGCAGAGGAGCTGCATCGCGTGGTTCTCGACGATGTCCTTCGTGATGCCCGTCTCCTCGAAGAACTTGCCGCGCCCCTCGACGCCGATCTCCTCGGCCACCGTGATCTGGACGTGGTCGACGTGCTCGCGGCTCCAGAGCGGCTCGAACATGCTGTTCGCGAAGCGGAAGACGAGCAGGTTCTGCACCGTCTCCTTGCCGAGGTAGTGATCGATGCGGAAGACCTGCGACTCGGCGAACGCGCTCGCGATGCAGTCGTTCAGCTCTCGCGAGCTCTCGAGATCGTGACCGAACGGCTTCTCGATGATGATGCGCGTCCACGGACCTCCCGTCCGCTCCGCGGCGGGATCGGCGACGAGGCCGGCCTTCTTCAGGTTCGCTACGATCGTCGCGAACTCGCTCGGCGGAACGGCAAGGTAATAGAGGCGATTCTTGCGGGTGCCGCGCTCCTTTTCGAGCTCGTCGAAGTGCGCTTTGAGCTTCTCGTAGGTCGCCTCCTGTTCGAACGAGCCCTTGACGTAGCTGACGCCGCGCTCGAAGTCGGCCCACATCGCCGGATCGATCGGCTTGCGGCGCGAGTGCTGGCCGACGGCTTCTTTCATCTCGGCACGGAACTGCACGTCCGTCTTGTCGCGGCGCGCAACGCCGACGACGGCGAAGCCGGTGGGCAGCGAGCGACTGAGCGCGAGGTTGTAGATCGCAGGCATGAGCTTGCGACGGGTCAGGTCGCCCGAAGCGCCGAAGATGACGAGAGCGCACGGGTCACCCGTGCGATCCTCGATGAGCCCACGTCGAAGAGGATTGGCGGAGGTCGGCGTCACGATCGATCGTCCTCAGGCTTTCTTCACGGCATGACCACCGAACTCGTTGCGCAGCGCCGCGAGCACACGGAGGCCGAAGGCGTTCTCTTTTCGTGAGGCGAAGCGGCTGAAGAGGCTGAGTGCGATCGTCGGAACGGCCACGCCGAGGCGCACTGCCTCGTCCACGGTCCAGCGACCCTCGCCGGAGTCCGCCACGTACGCCTTCAGATTCTGGAGCTCCGGATCCCTCGCGAACGCGAGCTCGGCGAGCTCGCAGAGCCACGAGCGAACGACGCTGCCGTTGTTCCAGACGTGCGTCACCTTACGGAGATCGAACTTGTACTCGCTCTCCTTCAGGAGCTCGAAGCCTTCCGCGTACGCCTGCATCATCGCGTACTCGACGCCGTTGTGGACCATCTTCACGTAGTGACCTGCGCCCGCGGGCCCGAAATAATCGAGGCCGTCCTTCACCGCGAGCGTCGTCAGTATCGGCAAGACGTGGTCGTACGCCGTCCGGTCGCCGCCGACCATGAGGCAGTAGCCGACCTCGAGGCCCCAGACGCCGCCGGAGGTTCCCGCGTCGAGGAAACGGATCTTTTTCGCGGCGAGCTCCTTCGAGTGACGGATCGAGTCCTTGTAGTTCGAGTTGCCTCCGTCGATGACGATGTCGTCCGCAGAGAGCAGCTTCGCGAGCTCCTCGATCGTGCTCTCGGTGGGCGCGCCGTGCGGGACCATCACCCAGACGGTGCGCGGCGCGCTGAGCTTCGCGACGAGGTCCCCGAGCGACGTTGCGCCGATCAGCCCGTCCTTCGCGAGCGTGTCGACGACCGCAGGGTCGCGGTCCCACCCAACGACCTCGTGGCCCCCGCCGAGGAGCCGCTTCGCCATGTTGCCCCCCATCTTGCCCAGTCCAATGATCGCGATCTGCATCGGCTTGTCCTCGACGGCTTTGTGCCCGCCCCGCACGACGCAATGTCCGCACCCCCCGCGAACGGGGCGCCGAGGATAGGGTGTTTGAAGGTGGGATGCCCTCGAAATCGGCTGAGCTCGCAACGCGCGGAGCGCGATCAGAACCTCTGGCGTCGAACGCCGTAGTATTGGTGACCCATCGCGCCGTCTGGAACGACTAAGGCCCCAAACTCATCCGACGGACATGCGTTCCCTTCGCCTGCGGCAGAGTCGTCGACAGCGCTCGTCTAGAGCGTGCAGTCGTTATTTTTCGTGGACTTTTCGAACCCTTGCGCGACGAAGGCCCGTGCTTACTTTCTTGACCATGCAAAACGGCGCCCAGAACGTGTCCCCGGTTTCGGGCCGCTTGCTCGGTTTCGTTCGTGTCGTGGTCGGCGGTCACGTCTGTGATCTCGCCGTCCAGGCTGTCTCGTTCGACTCGGATGGAGAGCGAATGGCAGGCGGATTCTTCGTCCACGATGGTCAGCTCGGCATCATCGTCGACGACGCCGCGCCCGCTGCGCAGGTCCAAGCTCAGATCGAAAAAGGCACCGCGGAAGCGGTCCGCCATCTCTCGAAGAAGTACCTCAACTAAAAACCCATCCGCCCGTTTCTAGATCGCGACCGTAAACCAGCTGGTCGCATCGGAACAAACAGGACGCCTCGTGCGTCTCGTCACTGAAAGCGGACGACCTCACTCGGCGTCTCGCTTTCTGGGGGGGACGTTCGTCCGTCCCTATCGAGGAGAGTAGTAGTCATGAACCCCGTGCTCGATCCCAACAACAACCCGACGTCCGGCGGCGATGCTCCCGAGGAGCAGAAGCCTTCCGAGGCGACCGCGGAACCCCCCAAGCCCCGTCGGCCGCGCGGCTTCGCGGCCATGGATCGCGCGAAGGTGAGCGAGATCGCGAGCAAGGGTGGCAAGGCCGCCCATGCTGCCGGTACCGCGCACCAGTTCACGAGCGAGGAGGCTCGTGCCGCTGGCAAAAAGGGCGGTGTCGCCCCGCATGTCCGTCGTGGGCGTGGCCCGCGTCAGTCGACAACTGTCCCTGCCGCCGAGTCCGCTCAGGATACGTCGAAGGAAGCGAAGACGGCCTGACCTCGTCGGGTCCGTAGCGAGCCTCTCTGGCTCTGATGGCGCACGAAGGTCGGCCGAAACGTTGACCTCGATGTGATTCGGAGCCAAGAGGAGGCGTGGTGAACGGACGCCTCCCTCCCGTTCTGGTCCATCATCCGCACGTGGAGGTGCGCGATGACCTGCTCGGCGGTAGCCCCGTCGTGCGTGGGACACGCGTGCCTGTCCGACGTCTGTGGTCCTGGCATCGGAAGGGTGTATCCGTCGAGACCCTGGTGAAACGGTACCCGAGCCTCGGGTGGGCCAAGGTCCTTGGCGGACTGGCGTTCGCATATGACAACGAGGAGCTCATCGAAGCTGACCTCGACCGAGAGCGAGCGCTGCTCGAATCGGAGCCGGAGCGTGTGCCCGGCCGGATGGATCAGACCAGCCTTCCATTCGCCAAAAAGCCCTGACGGCTCCGATTCAGTCCTGAGCGCACGGAGAGAGGCAAACGCGGCCTCTTTTTCCGAGCGCTGAGGAGTGAACGCCGAGCGGGCGTTGCCGACCGGACGGGTCCCGTTGGACCCCGAATGAAACTTTTGCCTCTGCCGTGCGTCCGATGACCGATCATGAGAGCGGTCGGCCGGGCAGTGAGCTCAGGTGAGGTGGGCGCGGACACGGCGGCGAGCCAGAGCGGCGCGCTGCGAGAGCACGCCGCGGCGACGCCGCCGGAGCCCCGGAGGAGCCGCAGGTCGCTCTGGCTCCTGCTCGCGGCGTGCGCGAGCATCGGGACGAGCGCTGCGATCGGGATCGTGATCGCCGATCACCAGCGCACGCCGCGCGCCGCAGCGACGTCTGGATGGCACGGCAAGGTCGCGAAGATCTCCCGCAGCGGTGCGGGAGCGGCCTCCGAGCCCGGGCTCACCGTGGTGACGCCGTCGGGGAAGCTCCCGCTCGGTGAGGGCGCTGCGATCGAGGTCGGGATGCGTCTCGCGACCGACGGTCGGACGCGCGCGCGTCTCGCGCTCGACGACGGCAGCTCGATCGTCCTCGATCGAGCCACCGAGGTCGTCGTCGAGAGCACGCCGCGGACGCTCAGCGTCGGCGAAGGCGCCGTGCTCGCCGACGTCGCGCACGTCGAAGGCGCTCCCTCGGCGAAGGTGAAGACACCGAACGGCGTGGTGAACATCCTCGGCACGAAGCTCACGGTCACCGCCGCGGCCGATCGCACGAACGTCGAGGTGCTCCGCGGCGAGGTCGAGGTGAAGTCCGAGACCGAGACCCAGAAGGTCGCGGCAGGGCAGGAAGGCGTCGTCGGCAAGGACGGAAAGGTCGATGTCGCGCCTGCAAACGACCTCGCACAGCGAGCGGCCTTCGGTGAGCAGCTGCTCTCGACACACAACGAGGACGCGGAGGCCCCTGCGAGCGGGCTGGGCGAGCTTCGCGCGCGACGACCCGGGCGGACGGACGAGAAGGACCGCGCGGTCCGGCTCCAGAAGCACGCGGTAAAGGTCCGGATCGCCGGCAACGTCGCGCGCACCGAAATCGACGAGACGTTCGCGAACGACACCGACGACGAGCTCGAGGGCATCTACCGTTTTCCGTTGCCGCCCGGCGCACAGATCGAGCGGCTCGCGCTCGAGGTCGACGGCAAGCTGCTCGACGGCGAGTTCATCGACAAGGCGAAGGCGTCCGCGATCTGGCGCGGAGCGATCCACAACGCCGCTCCGAAGCAGCCGAGGCCGAAGGAGGAGATCGTCTGGGTGCCCGGGCCGTGGCACGACCCGGCGCTGCTCGAGTGGCAGCGTGGCGGCCGCTTCGAGCTGCGCATCTTCCCGATCCCGAAGCGCGGATCGCGCCGCGTCGTGATCGCGTACACGGAGGCCGTCGCGCCGGTCTCGGGCATCCGTCGCTACGTCTATCCGCTGCCTCGGGGATCTTCGAGCAAGATCACGGTCGACGAGTTCTCCGTCGACGCTCAGGTGCTCGGTCACGATCCGAAGGTCCCGGTGCGCGTGCGCGGCTACGAGCTCGCGCGGAAGGAGGCCGAGGGCGCGGAAGCGGAGGCCGGGCCCGCGCGCTTGTCGACGACGATGATGTCGTTCACGCCGTCGGGCGATCTCGCGATCGAGTACGGCCTCCCCGACAAGAAGAGCGAACTGACGGCATGGGCGTACCGCGCCGAGCAGGCGACGCCGGAGGTGAAGAAGGCGAAGGACGTCGATCCAATCGGCGCCGATCCGTTCGTCGCGATCGCGCTCCGTCCGAAGCTGCCGCGATGGTCCGACAGCAAGCCGCGCGACCAGGTGATCGTCGTCGACGCCGGTCGAGCCATGTACGGCGAGCGCTTCGCGCGCGCCAAGCGCCTCGCGATCCAGATGACGCAGGAGATGGACCGCCGCGACCGCGTCACCGTCATCGCGTGTGACGTGAGCTGCAAGACGTTGCCCGGTGGATTCGTCGCCCCCGGCGCGCCGAGCGCGCACGACGTCGATGCGTTCCTCCAGGGCATCACGCCCGACGGAGCGAGCGACCTCGTCGGAGCGGTACGTGCTGCATCCAAGATCGGCGGCCACGACAGTGGGCGCGATCTTCGGATCTCGGTCCTCTCCGACGGTGTGGCGACGGCCGGGTATCGCTCGGCGGCTCGCGTCTCCGCGGAGGTCGCCGACGCCGTCCACGATGGGCGCGCGCTCGTCGTCACCGTGCCCATCGGCGCCGACGCCGACGTGAACCTGCTCTCCGACGTCGCACGCGGAGGCGGTGGTGTCGTCGTTCCGTATCAGCCTGGGCAGCGCCTCGAAGCAGCTGCGCTGGAGGTGCTGAACGCGACCTACGGTACGACCCTTCGCGATGTCGAGGTCGTGCTCCCCGACGGGCTTCGTGACACGGCGCCGTCGTCGATTGCGCCGCTCCGAGCGGGCGCGGAGACCATCATCACGGCGCGGATGAGCGGCGACGCCGTGAAGGGTGACGTCGTCCTTCGGGGAAAGGTCGGCGGCGATCCATTCGAGGCGCGCTATCCGATCGAGGTGCGCGCCACGACGGACGCAGGCAATGCCTTCGTCCCGCGGCTGTTCGCGGCGGCGCGGATCGTCGATCGCGAGCGTGAGCCGGGCGATGCCGCCCACGCCGAGCTCGTCGCGCTCTCGCGCCGGTTCGCAGTCCCGTCGCGCGCGACGTCTCTGCTCGTCCTCGAGAGCGAAGCGATGTTCAAGGCGTTCGGGATCGAGCGCGCGGGACACGCTGCCCAGTGGACCGGTGAGGCGCTCGCGCAAGGTGCCATGGCCACGACCGCCACCGCTCTGGGAGATCCGAACGAAGCTTCCGGGCCCCTCTCGAACGCGTTCGCGGACGAGGAGGCGAGCGGTGGTCTCGCTTCGCTCGATAGCGCGCCCGCGAAGAAGAGCGCTCCGGGCTTCGGCGGTGGTGGCTCCGGCCCAGGTGATCTCGGCGTCGCGCAACGGCCCGCGGCGACGGCCGCGCCGAGGATGGCACCGGCACCCGCTGCTCCTCCACCGGCGACGAGGAGTGGCTCCGACGATCTCCCGTTCACGATCGACGCCGAGGGGCGGCGCCACTTCAAGGTCGAACGGCTCGACCGCGATGTCTGGAACCAGGTGCCGCGGGGCGGACGCTTCATGAAGAAGGTGTTCGTCCGCCGTGCGACGCTCCATGCGGACGCCGCTCCGGCGATCCCGGTCGACAAGATTGCGCAGGCGCGCGCAGCGGTCGCCGCCGCGCCGGACGAGCGCGCCAAGCACAAGGACCTTGCCCGGCTCCTCGCGGTGTCCGGTCAGCTCGACGAGCTCGCCGACACGCTCGAGAGCTGGTCGGCGCGTGACCCGCTCGACGTCGACGTGATCGTCGGTCGAGCAGATGTTGCCGCGCGCCGGGGCGATCGTGAAACGGCGCTCCGCATCCTCGGCGGCGCGCTCGCCGCGAGCGCGCTGACGCCATCGGATGCGTTCACGGTTGCGCAGGCGGTCGGCCGATCGTTCGACCGTCTCGGCAAGCCCGAGGCGTGCGCGTTCCACGTGACGGCCGCCGAGCTTCGGCCGAGCGATGCCGAAGCGTTGGCTCGTGCGATCACGTGCGAGCGCGCGCAGGGCAGGGCGACATCGAGCGAACGTTGGCTCGCTGGCCTCGATGCTCCGAAGCGGAACGCCGTGACGGCTGCAATCACGAAGGTCGAGACGTCACGCGCGGAGTCGGCGGTCGGCGACATCGTGGTGTCCGCGACCTGGAGCGGCGGCGCCGATCTCGACATTGCGCTCGTCGATCCGGCGGGGCGTCGTGCCGGAGCGGTCACGCGCATGAAAGGCGCGCGCATCGAGGGCGCGACCTCGCGCGATCACGAGACCGTCGCGCTCTCGAGCGGAGAGGCGGGCTCGTTCGTCGTCGAAGTCGTCCGTGCGAATGCAACGGATGGCGCCGGCCCCGTGAGCGGAACGGTCAACGTCAGGGCGTTCGGGCAGACGCGCGCGATCCCGTTCACGCTCACTGGCGCACGCGCCCAGGTCGGACGGATCGACGCGCGTTGGCAAGCCGAGCTCGTTCCGCTCGACGGGACGCGGATCGAGGAGCCTCCGACGACGGGGAGGTTCGATCGCGCCGCCGCGGCGAGCGCCCTCGCGAGCATCAGGGTCCAGCACTGCAACGCGAGCGGTCAGGTCGGCACCGGTCACGTGACGGTGACGTTCGCGCCGACCGGCCGCGTCTCGGAGGTCGTCGTCGATGACGCGAGCTTCAGCGGAACGCCTGCGGGCCGCTGCGTCCAGACAGCTTTCTTCGATGCCGCGGTGGCGCCCTTCTCGGGCGCACCCGTCAGGGTCGGCAAGAGCTTCAGCCTCGGCGCGCCCACCGCGCGGTGAACGGCGCCTTCCGGCTCCTTCGGCGGAGCGTGGCGAGCGCGAGGACGATCGCGGCGATCGCCGCGTGGTGAACGCCGCGCGAGCTGCCGGTCGTCACGCAGCCGCAGCCAACGGACGCACCGCCGCCCTCGATGGTGTTCGCGCCCGGCGAGGTGGACGACGAACCGGAAGGAGCAGGCGGAGGCGGGGGCGGGGGAGCGGCGTCGGCGGCACGGACGTCCAGCGTCGCGCTCGCGGTGTTCCCGAGCGAGTCGGTGACGGTGACGACGTCGGCCACGGCGCCCTGCGCGCCCGCCGTGTACGTGCCGTCGGGAGCAATCGTCGCGCCGGAGAGGTTCGTCGAGAGCGACCAGACGTACCCGGTGCCGCTCCCGCCGGAGACCACGAGCGCTTGGGTCGCGCGCGCGACGACGGTGGCCGTCGACGGGCTGACGCTCACGCCAGGTCCGACGTGAACGTCGATCGTGAGCACGTTGCCGTCTTGATCTTCGAGCCGCACGATGTCGGTCACGTTGCCCGTCGCGCCCGCCTTGTAGACGCCGGCGCTCGAGAGCGTGCCGTTGGAGGCGTTCGTGACGAAGGACCAGGTGTAGCTTCCTCCGCCGCCCGAAGGTGCGAACGTGATCGTCCCGCGCGGCGGAGCCGTGGGATTCGTCGGCGAGGCCGCGAGGCCGGCACCGACCGAGATGCTGACGCTCGCCGTGTTGCCGAGCGCATCACTGACTTGCACGACGTCCGTCGTCTGAGGGACGGGGCCGGCCTTGTATGCGCCGGTCGTGGCGTCGATCGTGGCGCCGGAGGAGGCGTCGACGAGCACCGACCAGGTGAATCCGGAGCCGCTTCCGCCGGTCGCCGTGAACGTGATCTTCCCGTTCGGGGTGGCCGCTGGATTGGCGGGCGCGATCGTGACGCCAGCGCCGACGTCGACCGTTGCGGTCGCGGCCGCGCCGTTCGAGTCCGTCACCTTGACGACGTCGCCGACGCTGGCCGTCGCACCGGCCGTGTACGTGCCCGTCGACGCGATGGTTCCGCCGGACGCGTTCGTCGAGAGGACGAATGTGTACCCACCCGATCCACCGCTCGCCGTGAAGGTGTGCGTGCCCTTCGGCGGAACCGATGCGGTGAGCGGGCTCAAGGTGAGCGCCGCAGTCACCGTGACATCGACGGAAGCCGTGTTGCCCAGCGAGTCGGTGACGGTGACGACGTCGGTGCCGCTTCCGGTCGGGCCCGCGGTGTACGCGCCGTCGACGATCGTCGCGCCCGAGTGGTTCGACGAGAGCGACCACGCGTATCCGGTCCCGCTCCCGCCGGCGGCGCCGAAGGTGATCGCGCCGAGCGGCGCCACCGTCGCGGCGCTGGGAGTGATGGTGACGCCCGGCCCGACGATGACGTCGACGGTCGCCTTGTTGCCGAGCGAGTCGGCCACCTGGACGGTGTCCGTCACGTTCGGCGTCGACCCCGCCGTGTACGCGCCGCTCGAAGCATCGATCGTCGCGCCCGAGTGGTTCGTCACGATCGACCAGGAGCGCCCGCTTCCTCCTCCCGTGGCGCTGAACGAGACGCTTCCCTTCGGCGCCGGCTTCGGAGTGGCCGGCGCGATCGCGAGGCCGCCGCCGACCGACACGTTGACGTTCGCGGTGTTGCCGAGCGCGTCGGTCGCTTGCACGACGTCGACGACCGCACCGGTCGCCCCCGCGGTGTAG
>JAEXCN010000106.1 GCA_023402175.1 Pseudomonadota bacterium
CCGTTCCGTCAGCCGGATCGTGTTCCCCTCCTGACGCCCGATGGTGTAGTCATCGCGCGAGAGGGGGACAACCGTCCGTTTTCCTTCGTCGTCCTCGATGACCAGCTTCCACATGGGAGCACGTGCGACTGGCCCGGAGCCCTCGCCGGACCATCCCTCCGGGGACGAAGTCGACGAGGAAAGTGTAGCGAGCTGCCGCGACCGAAAGCAACGCCCACTCACTCTGCAAGCGAATGAATTTTTTCACGGACTCTGAAAAGAGGCTGCTGCTTGCAGGCGTCATAGGGTTTTTCGCCGTCTTTTCGGGCTGCAGTGGCTCAGCGCCCGGGACCATCGGGGCGGCGCTCGGCCAGCGGGCCGACCACCGGCTGTTCGTCCGATCGCTCCCGCCCGGACAGGGAGCCGAGCGCGCCGGCCTCCAGGAAGGCGACGAGATCCTCCTCATCGACGGCAGGGACGTCCGTGCGATGAGCCCCGACGAGATCCGCCGTGCCGTTCGCGGTGACGTCGGCAGCCGCATGGTCCTCACCGTCCTCCGCGGAACGGAGAAGCACGAGATCGCGGTCGTCCGAACACCGCTCCTCGCGGAGGGCAAGCGATGACGCGCCCTCTCTCTCACTCGATGCGTTGAGGCTCGCCTGCCGGAAGGAGCGCGATGAAGGCATCACGTGCAGCTTCCACGCGCCGTGGATCACGGCCGTCGAACGTGAGCTTCGTCTTGTACGTCGGATCCTGCCACTTCGGGTACGAGCCGACCCCGATGTCCGGGAAACGCTCGACGACCTGATCGAGCAGCGCCTTCAGATCGCCCTCGTCCATCTTCGTGAACACGGCGCGTGACACGAAGCCGACGCCGCCCGCGAGCCGATTGACGACCACGGCGAGCTTCATCCGGAAGATCTCGGGGACGCCGGGCAGGAGCCAGGTGTTCTTGATCCGGATCGTCGGCCAGCGGAGGTTCTCGTGCGACTCGAGGTTCGCGCCCTCCGGGACGAGCGCCATCTGGAGGTGCCCGTCGGTGCATCGCTCCCGGTAGTGGTCGCGGAGCATCGAGGCGAGCGTCGGGTCCTCGATCACCCTCACGCCGAACGCACGCGCTACGGCATGCACGGTCACGTCGTCGTGCGTCGGGCCGACTCCGCCGGACGTGAAGACCCAATCGTGGCCCTCGGACAGCACCTTCACCTCGCGTGCGATGACCTCGATGTCGTCGAGGACCATGACCACGCGCTGGAGCTCGATCCCGAGCTCGCGAAGCGCGCGTGCGAGGACATGCACGTTCGCTTCCTCGACCTTACCGCTGAGGAGCTCGTTGCCGATGACGAGCGCGGCGGCGGTCTTCGGAGGAGGCAGTGACCCGGACACGGCCATGAGTCTACACGCGGGAGCGACCACCGTCGCCTCCCGACGGCAGCGCCGGAATCGGCGCGAAGACGCGGAGCTGGACTGCTGGGAGAGCCGGGCGCGACGAACCCGCTACCGTTTCCAAGCCTCTGTTACACTCGCTGTCGTGCCGCGTCGCATCCTGCTGGTGGAAGACTCCGCGTCGACGCGTTCGCTCGCGCGCGCGATCCTCGAGGCATCGACGTTCTCGACGGCGGTGGGCCCGGTCGAGGTGACCGAAGCGCAGAGTGGATTCGACGCGATGCGCCTGCTGCCGCGCGCGCGGTACGACCTCATCATCACGGACATCAACATGCCGGACGTGAACGGCCTCGAGCTGATCCACTTCATCCGGCGCTCGGAGCAGTACCGCTCGACGCCGCTCGTGATCATCTCGACGCAGGCAACCGAGCGCGACATCGAGCGCGGAAGAAAGCTCGGCGCCGACGCGTACGTGCCGAAGCCGTTCACGGCCGAAGCGCTTCGCGACGCCTGTGAGCAGTTGCTCCTCGGCACCGTCGCCCGTCCCAGCGGCGCGCCGGCGAACGAGCCGGGACAGGACCGCCCGTCGGCTCCGCCGAGCGGCTCTGGAAGGTAACGATGGCGGAGCACTCGGGCGGTGGACGCGGCGAGAGCGCAGGCGACAAGGCACGGGAAGAGTTCTTCTCGGAGGCGCAGGAGATCGTCGACGGCCTGAGCCGTGATCTGCTCGCCCTCGACGACGTGTGCCGCCGTGGTGGCAGCGACGCCGAGCTCGTCAACGACGTCTTCCGCGCGGTGCACACGCTCAAAGGGCTCTCCGGGCTCTTCGGCGCAGCGATGATGTCCGGGCTCTCCCACGAGCTCGAGAACCTGCTCGACGATCTGCGCCTCGGGCGCATCGAGCTCACGCCGCAGGTGCTCGATCTGCTGTTCCAGTCCGTCGAGCTCTACGGGCGCATCCTCACCGCAGCGAAGGGCGACGGGCCCGAGCCCGCCGCGGAAGTGAAGGCGCTGCTCGCCGCGCTCGGGCAGGTCGCGCAGCAGAAAGGCGGCGGCGGCGGCAGCGTCGTCGCGCAATACGAGCTCGATCCGGGCCTGCTCGGTGTCCTCACCGAATACGAAGAGCATCGCCTCCGGACGAACCTCCAGGCGGGGCTCTCGCTCTACCGGATGCGCGTGCAGTTCCAGCTCGCGACGATCGACTCCGCGCTCGACGAGCTGAAGGCGAAGACGAGGCCGCACGGCGAGATCATCACGTTCCTCCCGACCGGGGAGGGCGGCGATGCCGAGAGCGTCGAGCTCGAGATCCTCGTCGCGAGCCGCGAGGGTCTGTCGGTGCTCGGCGCGGCCGTCGCGGCCCCCAACGTCACGATCGAAGAGGTCCGGCGTCGTGAGGCGGCTCCTCCGGTGAAGGAGAGCATGCGTCCGCCCCGCCCGACGGTGTCGGACATACCTCCGCCGATGCCCTCGTTCGCTCCGCCCACGGCGATCGGCATCGGCGAGCCCATCACCGTCGAGACCGATGACTACGCGGAAGGAACACGGACCTCGCGGCCGCCCGCGAACGCCGGTCAGACCGGGATCCCGGGCCCGGGCCCGCACTCGTTCCAGCCGCCGCCGCTGTCACCGTCACAGCCGCCCGGCGCCGCGCAGCAGGGGCCGCGCGAGCAGCATCAACGCGAGCTGACGCTGCGGAGCGTGACGCAGACGGTCCGCGTCGACATCCGCAAGCTGGATCACTTGATGAACATCGTCGGCGAGCTGGCGATCGTCCGCTCGGCCGTCTCTCGGCTCACCGAGCGCGTCCGCCTCGACGGCGAGATGCGTGATCTCGCGACGAGCCTCACGCGGCTTCATCGCTCGTTCGAGCGGCACCTCGCGCAGATGCAGAACGGCATCCTCGAGGTGCGCATGGTCCCGCTGGGCCAGGTGTTCGACAAGCTCGCGCGCATCGTGCGGCAGATCTCGCGCGAGCACGACAAGCAGGTGAACCTCGTCGTCACCGGCGCGGAGACGGAGATCGACAAGCTCATCGTCGAAGAGCTGAGCGATCCGCTCATGCACATGATCCGCAACGCGATCGATCACGGCATCGAGGATCGCGACGAGCGGATGCGCGTGCAGAAGCCGCCCGTCGGAACGATCGCGTTGAACGCCTTCCAGAAGGGCAACCACGTCGTCATCGAGGTCGAGGACGACGGAAAGGGCATGGACCCGGCGGTCATCCTCACCGCTGCGCTGAAGCGCGGTCTCGTGACGGAGGCCGAAGCGCGCGAGATGAGCACGAAGGACGTGCTCGCGCTCGTGTTCCAGCCGGGGTTCACGACGAAGGAGGAGGCGACGAGCCTCTCCGGTCGCGGCGTCGGCATGGACATCGTGCAGACGAACATCGCCAAGCTCGGCGGGGTCGTCGACATCACGAGCGAGGTCGGCATCGGCACGAAGATGACGATCACGCTGCCGATCACGCTCGCGATCATCAGCGTGCTCATCGTCGAGGTCGCGGGCCGCACGTTCTGCATGCCGCTCGCAAGCGTCGAGGAAGCGATCGTCTTCGACGAGTCGATGGTGCGGACGTTCGAGGGGCGCGAGGTGATGACCCAGCGTGGAGCGACGCTCCCGATCGCCCGCCTCGCGAAGGTCTTCCAGCTCGACGGCCATCGCGCCGGCGTGTGGTTCAACGAGGACGCGAAGACGCCGGTACCGCCGCCGGTCCGCTCGACGCGGCCGAAGAGCTACGTCGTCATCGCGACGGTCGCCGATCGGCGCGTCGGCTTCGTAGTCGATCGACTCGTCGGACAGCAGGACATCGTCATCAAGGCGCTCGGTCGCTCGCTGAAGAAGGTGCGCGGCTTCGCGGGCGCGACGGAGCTCGGCGATCAACGCGTCGGCCTCGTGCTCGACGCAGCGGCGCTCATCGCCGAAGTCCTCACGAGCACGCCCGGCGAGGCGGTGCGCGCGCCCGCTGCGCTCGCAAAAGAGAGCGCTCGACGAAATGGCGACATCGCACCCGCCGAGCGCGACGGCACGTTCGGCGGCCGCAACGGACCTCCGCCGGCGAGAGGAGGCTTCGCGTGAAGGGCCTCGCCCGCCGCATCGAAGGTCGCTCCGCGATGCAGCGTGCCGACGAGCTCGGCAAGCGCGCCGAGTATCTCGCGTTCACGCTCGGCACGGAGGCGTACGCGATCGAGATCGGCAACATCGTCGAGATCCTGAAGCCGCTGCCGATCACGGAGGTCCCGCGGGCCGATCCCGACGTCGTCGGCGTGATGAGCGTCCGCGGTCGGCTCGTGGCCGTCCTCGATCTCAAGCGCCGCTTCCGCCTCACCCGCACGTTCACGATGGACCGCAAGAGCCGCATCCTCCTGGTCGATGCCGGCGACGAGGAGATCGGCCTGCTCGTCGACGAGGTGCTCCAGGTCTATCGGTTGTCCGAGTCGGAGATCGAGCCGCCCACCGTGCTCGGCACCGAACAGGCGCCGCACGTCGTAGGCATCGGCCGGCCTGCGGGCGGGGCGGTCCTCATGCTTCTCGATCTCGCGCCGCTGTTCGCGGAGTAACGATGGCCCGTCACCGTCATGACCCTTCGAAAGATCTCGTCGGCTTTCTCGTCGGCGACGTGATGTACGCCGTGCGGATCGAGGTCGTGCGCGAGATCGTCAATCCGCTGGTCGTCGTCGACCTGCCGCGCGCTCCGAAGGCCGTGAAAGGCGTCGCCGATTATCGCGGCGAGGTCGTTCCCGTCATCGATCTGCGCGAGCGTTTCGGGCTTCCACCGCAGCCGCGATCGCGGAAGACGAAGTGGATCGTGCTCGACGTCGGAGCGGGTCGCAAGTCGCCCGCGACGGCGCCGGGCTCGGCCGCACGTTACGCGGCGCTCGTCGTCGACTCGGTCACCGAGGTCTTCGGGCTCGCCGGTGGTGAGCTCCGGCCCGCGCCGCCTCTCGGACCGGGAGACGACATGCGCGGCATCGAGGGCGTGACGACGCTCGGAGCCCGCCTCGTCTTCGTGCTCGACGCGCCCGCGTTCGGAGCAGTGACCCGAGCTGCACTCGAGACGAACGTCGACAGCGGCTCGATTTTACCGGGGACCACATGACCGAGCGCAGTGTCGAACGCGTCCGCGTCCGCCTCGAGGACGCGGAGCCGGAGGTCCGCCGGCGCGCGGCCCAGGAGATCCCGACGCTGCCGGCGCCGGAGTCCTGCGAGCTATTGCTCTCCGCGCTCGGCGACGAGGACTGGCGCGTCCGCAAAGAGGCGGCGTCCGTCGCGACGCGCGTCGAGCCGCGCACCGCCGTCGTCTTCGCCGTCGCGCGCGCGCTGGCGGAGCACGACAACATCGGCCTGCGGAACGCGGCCGTCGAGGCGTTGATCATGATCGGCCCCGACGCGGTCCCGGGCGCGATCGACGCGCTCGGAAGGCTCGATGCGGACGGCCGCAAGCTCGCGGTCGAGGTCCTGGCCGGCGCGCCCACGCTCGCCGGCGTGAAGGCGCTCGTCCGCGCTTCGCGCGATCCCGACGTGAACGTCGTGGTCGCTGCCGCGGAGGGGCTCGGCAAGGCCGACCTCGCAGGAGAAGAGGCGCGCGAGCTCGCGAGCGGGACCCTCACGGCGCTCCTCGCGAGCGAGCACATGCAAGTGCGGGTCGCTGCGCTCGAAGCGGTTCGTTCGCTCGAAGAGCCCGTCCCGTGGTCGAGCCTGGAGCCATTGCTCGGCGACGCGCTCTTGAAGCGAAACGCCGTGGCGGCAGCTGCGGGCAACACCGCGCCGCGAGCGCTCCTCTCGCTCGCGCAGACCATCGCCGATCCGAGCCCGACGCTCGCGCGCGAAGCGATCGCGTCGCTCGGCCGATCGCTCGAGGAGATCTGGGGCGACGACGAGCTCGTCGAGATCGCCGCGAAGACGCTCCGCGCTTCACCCGCAGCCCATGCGACGCTCCGCACGGTCGCGAAGGCGAACCGCGATCCGGCGCGAGGCGCGGCGATCCTCGCGCTCGGCCTCGTGCGCGATCCGGACGACGTGTCGTTGATCGCCGATGCGCTCGCGGACGATGACGTCGCCGACCGCGCCGAGGCCGCGCTGCACCTGTTCGGGCAGGACGCGGTCGAGCCGCTGCTCGTGGCGGGTAGAACGGCGGCGCCGTCGCTGCGCGGGGCGACGATCTCGATGTTGCCGGAGCTCGCTTCGGCTTCGCCGATCGCGGCGGTGCGTGACGCGCTCGACGACGCCTCCGCCGAGGTCGTCGCGCCTGCGTTGAAGAGCCTTGCGATCGTCGGCGCGGCCGAGGACCTCGCGGCGGTCGCTCGTCATACGCGCAGTCCGGATCCGAAGGTGGCCTCCGCAGCGCAGACTGCGCTCGCCGCGATGGCCGGACGTCACGTCGAGGCAGCGCGGGTCCTCGTGCGTGACGTCGATCCACGCGGCGACGACGCGCTCTGGGCGGCCATCGTCTACGAGGCGCTCGCGCGTGCCGGCTCGATGCAGCCGTCCGATGACGAGTTCCTGACGAGCGCGATGACGCATCGTGAAGCTGCGGTCCGCCGCTTTGCGATCGACGCGCTCGCGGCGATCGGGACCGAGGACGCCGCGCAGCTCGTGACGGTGTCGCTCGCCGACGAAGAGGCGATCGTCGCGCTCGCGGCGATCCGTGCGCTCGGCAGCTTGGGACGTGCCGAGCAGCTCGCGTCGCTCGCAGCGTCGACGCGCGATCCGATCCGGCTCGGGACGGTGCTCCGCGCGCTTCGTGATGCCGATCCGCAGCGTGCGTTCGCGGCCGCGCGGCCGCTCTTGCGCTCTCGCGAGCCGTCGATCGCCGCCGCCGCGATCGACGTCGTCGGCGGCGTCGCGCTCGAGGGGCACGTCGAGGCGCTCCTGAGCGCGACGGATCATCCGGACCACGAGGTGGTGAAGCTCGCGCTCGGCGAGATCGCCAAGCTCGGCGACGATCGTGCGCTCGCGGCGCTCGCTTCGGCGATCGAGCACACGGCGGAGTCGGTTCGGAAATGCGCGGCCGAGCTGCTCGGGCAGGCAGGGACGGACGGGGAGGGGATCTTGCGTGCCCGGCTCGATCGCGAACGAAGCGCCGAGGTCCGCCACGCGATCATGCAAGCCCTCGCGGGTCGCTTCTCGACGTCCCGCGAGGACTCGACCACCCCGCGCGCAGCTGGCTGAATGGTTCGAAAGCCACTGTTCGGACCGCGTCGTGGAATCGGAGAGCCGCAGCTCCGTGCGGACGAGTATCGTCTGCTTCGCGATCTCGTGAGCGAGCGGCTCGGCATCTGGTTCGGCCCGGACTCTCGCTCGTCGCTCGAGCGGCGCCTCCGCGAGCGGCTCGAGGTGCGCGGCCTCACGTCGTTCGCCGACTATTACCAGCTGCTCAAATACAGCCCGCTCGCGAGGGAGGAATGGGACGAGGCGGGCGACCTCCTGACGACGCACGAGACGTACTTCTTCCGCGAGGACTACCAGCTCCGCGCATTCCAGCACGAGCTCCTCCCGATGCTCGCGGCCAAGCCACGACGTCGGATCCAGGTCTGGAGCGCAGGCTGCTCGACCGGCGAAGAGGCGTACACGATCGCGATGCTGATCCTCGAGTCCGGTCTGTTCGATCCGGTGCAGGGATGGGAGCTCCGCGTCTACGGCTCCGACCTCTCGAAGAGGTGCATCGCGGCTGCTCGCCGCGGCGTCTACGGTCCTGCTTCCTTCCGCGCGACGACGGATGAAGCTCGCGCGAAATGGTTCGCGCCTCACGGGACCGAGGCGAACGAGGCTGCGGCATCGGCGGGGACGCAGCAGTACGGCGTCGCGCCTGCCGTACGCGGCCTCTGCCACTTCGCGCAGATGAACCTCCTCGACGAGGAGCGCACGCACCTCGTCGGAAGGTGCGACGTGATCTTCTGCCGGAACGTCGTCCTCTACTTCGACGCTGCCGCGCGTCGCCGCGTCATCGAGATGTTCTACGAACGGCTCGTCCCGGGCGGGGTACTCTTGCTCGGGCACGCCGAGTCACTGTTGAATG
Source organism: Pseudomonadota bacterium (assembly GCA_023402175.1). Lineage (GTDB taxonomy): Bacteria > Myxococcota_A > Polyangia > Polyangiales > Polyangiaceae > Labilithrix. Next base: position 8,384 of record JAEXCN010000106.1, read on the forward strand.
TGTCGACGGCATTCGAGCTCCTACATCTGAAAGAAGACCTGGTGTACCGAAAACCCCTTGTTGCGAGCTCCGTGAAATGACGAGGGGCCCCATCCGACTCCTGGTGGTGGACGACTCCGCGTACAACCGCCGGAACATCGCCGAGGTCTTCGCCAGCTATCCCGAAGTCGAAGTCGTCGGGAAGGCCGCCGACGGTGAGGAGGCGCTCCGGCTCGCGACGCTCCTCAAGCCCGACGTCATCACGCTCGATCTCGAGATGCCGCGCATGGACGGCTTCACGTTCCTGCGCATCCTGATGTCGCGCCAGCCGACGCCCGTCATCGTCGTGTCGAGCTACTCGCAGAAGGAGAACGTGTTCAAGGCGCTCGAGCTCGGAGCGCTCGACTTCGTCGCGAAGCCGACCGCGCAGATCGCGCCCGACGCGACGGACCTCCGCGATCAGATCCGCGAGAAGGTGCTCCTCGTCCGGCAGCTCCGCGCGAGCGTCCCCGGCGGAGCGGCGCCGATCTCGCGTCGACCTCCGAGCGTCAGCTACGACCGCGGGAGCTTCCCAGACTCGGCATCGATGCGCGCCGCGTCCGCGTACATCCCGCCGAAGCAGGTCGTCGCGATCGCGAGCTCGACGGGCGGGCCGAGCGCGCTGCTCGAGATCTTCGCCAAGATCCCGCCCACGACGACGGCCGGTTTCGTCGTCGCACAGCACATGCCGGACAAGTTCACGCGGACGTTCGCCGAGCGCCTCGATCGCAAGGGCGCCGTGCGCACGACCGAGGGCCAAGACGGCGATCGCCTCGCCAAGTGCACCGGCTTCGTCTGCCCGGGCCGGCAATGCATGGAGGTCCTCCAGAACGGCGTCGAGCTGAAGATCGTCGTCGGCGCACCGAGGCCCGACGATCGCTACGTCCCGAGCGCCGACCGACTCCTCAAGAGCGTGGCCGCCGCGTCCGGGCCGCGTGCGATCGGCGTCATCCTCACGGGGATGGGCGACGACGGCGTCGAGGGCGCGCGTGCGATCCGCGATGCGGGCGGCATCGTCATCGCCGAGTCGCAGGAGACTGCGGTCGTCTACGGAATGCCCGGAGCCGCCGTGCGGGCAGGGCTCGCGCAGAAGGTCCTTCCGCTGCCGCAGATCGCGGAGTACCTCGCGTCATTGCCGGGCTGACATCAGCCAGGGTGCATATCCAGGCTGGGCAACCGAGCCCGAGCCCGAGCCCGTGAACGAGCCCGAAAGCAGCGCCCCTGGAAGCTTCGAGCGAGCTTCACGAGCATCGCTGCACGTCGAGTCGTTTGTGATCGAACGCCGGACTGCAGATCTCGGAAGCGTTGCACGCGCAGCCCCGTCCTTTGTGGCACTGCTTCGTCGCGCTGATGCACGAGTTGCCGCAAGCGCGTCCGGCGTCGCAGATGCGGCAGCACTTCTCTGCCGGGATGCACGTAGCCGCGCTCACGCCGTGGGCCCTGCTCGCGCTCTCCGGCGGCGTCGGCGCTGGGACTCCGAACCACGTCGCGAGCGTGACAGCAGCGAGCGCTGCGATCTTGGCCATCGTAGCATCGTCGCCGAGCTGCGGCGCCCGAGCAATCGCCCGAGCTCGCCGTTCCGAAGATCTCGCGTACGCTCACGCGGCAGCGTTCGCACGTGTGCTACCCTCGCCAGAATGACTTCCCGTGTTGACTCCGAGCTTGGTGAGCTGCTCGAGCTGGGAGATCGCATCATCGCCATGGCGACGAAGGGCGGCGCGACCGTCGCCGAATGTCTGCTCCGCTCGGGCGCTGAGCTGTCGGCGCGGGTCCGCCTCGGAAAGCCCGAGCTCGTCGAGGAGGCCGCGCATCGCTCGGCCGGCCTCCGCGTGATGAAGGGCAAGCAGGTCGCGACCACGTCCACGAGCGATCTGACCGAAGGCGGCATCCAGCGCTTCGTGAGCGACGCGCTCGAGCTGGTCGAGCTCGCGCAGGAAGACCCGTTCGCCGGCCCCGCGGACGAGCCGCTGCTCGATCCGAAGAATGCGCCCGACCTCGATCTCTTCGATCCGAAGGGGGGCGGCGTCGACGCCGCGCAGGCGATCGCCACGGCGAAGATCGGCGAGCAGGCCGCGCGCGACTACGACGAGCGCATCTCCAACAGCGAAGGCGCGACCTTCAGCCGGACCGCGGGCGGCGCCGCCATCGTGCTCTCGAGCGGCTTCCGCTCGGCGTACAAGGGATCGTACCAGTCGCTCAGCGTCGTGCCCGTCGCCGAAGACGAGGGCGGAAAGAAGCGCCGCGGCTATCACTGGACCGCGAAGCGCTTCCTCGACGAGCTCGACGATGCCAAGGCTGTCGGCGAAGAAGCGGCCCGCCGCACGCTGCGCAAGCTCGGCGCGCGCTCGGTCGCGACGTGCGAGGTCCCGGTCGTGTTCGATCCGGACGCCGCGCGTTCGATCCTCGGGATGCTCGCGGGCTGCATCATGGGCAGCTCGATCTGGAGGAAGTCGAGCTATCTCGTCGGTCGTGAAGGCACCCAGGTCGCGAGCTCGCTCGTGACGATCGTGGACGACCCGCTCATCAAGCGCGCGCCCGGCTCCCGCCCTTACGACGGTGAAGGCCTCGCGAGCCGACGCAACATCGTCGTCGAGAATGGGATCCTGAAGACCTATCTCTGCGACAGCTACTCGGCTCGCAAGCTCGGGCGGAAGAGCACGGGCAACGCGGCCCGGGGCGGCTCGGCGGGCGTGTCGTGCAGCACGACGAACTTCATCCTCACGCCGGGCACCGACTCGAACGAGGCGATCGTCAAGGGCACGAAGTCCGGACTCTACGTGACGGAGATGATGGGCTTCGGCTTCAACGCCGTGACGGGAGACTTCTCGCGCGGTGCGGCCGGCTTCTGGATCGAGAACGGCGAGCTCGCCTACCCGGTGAGCGAGGTCACGATCTCGCTCAACGTCGACGAGCTCTACAAGCGCATCGACGCGGTCGGATCGGATCTCGATCTCCGCACCGCGACGGCTGCGCCGACGATCCGCGTCAGCCGGATGACCGTCGCCGGCTCGGGCTGAGCGGCGTCACGGGACGAGCTCACACTTCATCGCGTCGCCGTCGGTCGTCAGGTCGGAGCACCAGAGGACCTCGAACGTCGACTCGCTCGCGCCGGAGAGCACGAACCCGGTGTGGAGCGAGCCGCCGCGGAGATCGAGGTCCCGAGCCTCGCTCTGCCACGGGTCGAACCCCGCGTCGGCGACGCCGCCGGTCGATGCGGGCCCGATCGTGAGCGAGACCGGCGGCGACATCGGAGGCGCAGTCACGTAGCCGAGCCCGTCGACGCCGACGGGCTGCGAGGGCGTCGACGCCCTGCGCGGCTCCACCCGATCGGCGAGCACGTTCGTCTTCGCTCCGGTAGCCCGCACGGCGATCGCGCCTGCTCCGGGTACGGTCGTCGTACCGAGCGCGGCGTGGACGATGCGAACCCGCAGCTTGTCCGGCTGGGTGCTGCGATCATCGGTGAAGGCGACGACCTCGAGCGCGACGCCGCCATCGGCATGTCTGCCGAACACGGCAACGGTCGAGAGCTTGCCGGGATCGAGCGTCACGCCGGCCGTCGCAAGGGCCTTCGCGCACGACGTCGCCCCGGCTTCGACGATCGCGATCGTGAGCGGACCCGCGGCTTGCAGATTGAAATATTTCGACACCGTCCTGTACGAGGCCGAGCGAACGTGCGTCCCACCCGAATCGGAGATCGACGCATCTTCCTCGAGCGTCGATCCGTCGTACGGATCGAGCGGGATCCCGGCTTCGTCCTCCCCGCCCGCATCCCCGGCATCCGCCCGAGGCGACGCGGGGGCGCCGAGCACCGGACCGATGAACGTGCCCGACGTCGGGCCCTGGTAGCAGAAGTCGATCGGGCCGATTTCGGGGGCGAGATGGGCGATGCGCATCGTCGACATCGGCGCGCCCGACTGCGCATCAGGCGCTTGTTCCTCCGCGTGAATCGGGACCTCGCTGCCTTCGCTTCCGGGGCCGAGATCACGAGAGGCTCCGTCGTCCCCGCACGATGCCTCGAGGACGATCGCGATCGCCGCGACGAAGACGAAGCCGATCCGGAGCGGGTACCGCAAGGACGTGGGGTCATCGTAGCGCATCGCGCACGCCCCGGAGAAAGCCCGAGCGCTCGGCGCTCGTTCCCGAGCTGTCGCCATCCGGCGCTGCGGGAGCTAAGGTCGGCTCGTGACTCCGGACGACATCAAGGCACTACGCAAAGAGCTCGCCTGCACCGCGAAGGAGCTCGCTCAGGCGATCGGGATCGAGCAGTCGACCGTCCTCGCCTGGGAGAAGGGCGACCTGTTTCCGACGAAGCCGTACATCGACAAGATGGAGGCGCTGCGCGCCCGCGGGCCGGCGGCGATCCCGAAGAAGAGCCGGGGTGACGCTCCGATGAAGGTCCTCGCCGATCCTGCGGTCTGGGAGCTCGTTCGGAAGCTCGTCGCGCACAAGAAGCTGCGCGACGAGGTGATGAAGCTCGCGAGCGCTTACGCCGATCCGAAAGACGAGAGCTGACGCTCAGCTCGCCTGACGCTTACGCGATCCGAAAGACGAGAGCTGACGCTCAGCCGACCTGACGAGCGACCTCACTCGTCGTCCTCATCGAGGTCGCCCTCGTCTTCATCCTCATCGTCGTCTTCGTCGTCCTCGTCGAGGTCGTCGTCGTCCTCGTCGTCCTCATCGAGGTCGTCCTCGTCCTCGTCCTCGTCCTCGTCGTCGTCTCGGCCTTCGTCTTCGACGTGCTCGTCGTCCATGGCGGGCGCCTCCGACGTGATCGTCGGGCCGTCGTCGGCGGACGCATCGTCGAGCGCGTTCTCGCTCTCTCCGTCGGCGCCAGGCTCGTAGGTGGCCCCGCCATGCGCTTCGTCCGCGGCGTCGAATCCTACCTCGCCGGGATCGACGTCGGCCGTTTGCGCCGACGGATCGTCATCGGGCGGGCGAACGTCCGGCGGCTCACCCATCTCCTCCTCGTACTTCTGCCGTGACTCGTCGGTGAGCTCGGTGAACTCGCGGAGCGTCGGGAGGTCCTTCAGCGACTTGAGCCCGAAGAACTCGAGGAAGGCGTTCGTGGTTCCGTAGATGAGCGGCCGACCGGGCTCCTCGCGCTTTCCGAGGATGCGCACGAGGTCGCGCTCGAGGAGCACCTTCAGCACCGGGCCGCTGTCGACGCCGCGGACGTCGTCGATCTCCGGGCGCGTCACCGGCTGCCGGTAGGCGATGATCGCGAGCGTCTCGACCTGCGCGCGCGAGAGCTTCACCGGACGCTGCTTCGTCAGATCGCGCACGTACGGCGCGAACAGCGGGCTCGTCCGGAACACCCAGCCGCCGGCGACCTCGTCGAGCTGAATGCCTCGGGTGCTGTAGTCGGTTTTGAGCTCCGCGAGGACGTCCGTGACGTGCTTCAGCGGCGCATCGGCGAGCTTGGCGAGGTCCTTCGTCTTGATCGGTTGATCGCTTGCGAACACGAGTGCCTCGAGCGCGCCGCGGAGCTGCTTGCGCTGGACGACCAGCCCGTCGACGTCCTCGAGCGATTCGCTGCCGAGCGTCACCGTCGGCGGATCGAGATCGTCACGTCCGGGGAACGGCAGCATGTCGCCCGTGACGTTGATCGTGGTCTCGACGTCGTCCGTGCCGGTGGCCTGGATCTCGGCGAAAAGCGCGCTCTCGCTCTCACGCGCCGTCTCCATCACCTCGGCGAGCATGTCCGAGGGCAGCGCGGTGCGCGTCGTCACGCTGTCGCCCGCCGCGGCCTCCGCCGGATCGGACGCGTCGATCGGCGGGGCCGCTTCGATCGGCGGGGCCGCTTCGACCTGCACGCTCTCCGCTGTCGTTCCCTCCGTCGTCGCCTCGACCGGCCGCGCGGGGGGCTTCTTCCGCTTGCTCACGTGTCCTCATCCCCGCCCGGGAGGTCTTCATCCTGCCGAGCGCCCTCGTCCTGCGTCGTGCTCGTGGCCTCCGCCGCGTCGTCGTCGTTCGAGACGTCGAAGAGGGTGGCGGCCGCTGCCCCATCTTCGGCCGTCACGACGTCGTCGTCCAAGTTCGTTGCGCCTGCATCCTCGGCGCCCGCCTCCGCGGCTTGCGCCTGGTCCGCACCTTCGGCCGTTGCCGCGGCCGCTCCCGGCTCGGCATCGTCTGCGGTCACCTGAGCCGTGAACTCGATCCAGATCTGCGAATCGAAGTTCTCCTGGAACAGGCGCGTCATGCGGAGGCGCGTCATCTCGAGGAGCGCGAGGAACGTGATGACGAGATCGAAGCGCGTCTCGAGGCCCTCGAACAGCTCCTCGAACGTGACGCGACGGCGCACGCGGAGGATGTCGACGAGCTCGTTGATGCGATCGGCGAGCGTGACGCGCTCGTGCACGATGTCGTGCGAGAGCTTCACGCTGCTCTTCGACAGGACGTTCTGGAACGCCTCGACGAGCGAGAACAGCGGCACCTGCGCGAGCGGCGGAAGGCCGGTGTGGACGGCCTCTTCGATCCGCGTGCCGCGGAGGAAGACGTCCTGCCCGGCGACGCCGCGCACGGTGAGCTCCTCGCCCGCGTGCTTGTACTTCTGGTACTCGAGCAGCCGCCGGATGAGCGCCTCGCGCGGGTCTTCTTCCTCGCCGGCGAGCTCGTCCTCCTGACCCGGCGGCGGCGCGGGCAGCAGCATCTTCGATTTGATGTGCGCGAGCGTCGCCGCCATCACGAGGTACTCGCTCGCGACGTCGAGGTTCATCAGCTGCATCACCGCGAGGTACTCGAGGTACTTCTCCGTGACGAAGCCGATGGGGATGTCGAGGACGTCGAGCTCGTGCTTCTGACAAAGGTGCAAGAGCAGGTCGAGGGGACCCTCGAACGTAGGGAGGGTCACTGAGTAGCCGCCGGTCTGCGGCAGCTCGTTGCTCTCGACTTCCGACACGATTCGCGAGACTTAGAGGAGAGTCGCCTCGGCCGCAAGACGCAGGGGTCGCGCGCCTAGCTCTTCCAAAAGCACGCATTCGAGCCCGTTTTTTGTGGCTCGCGCAGAGTTATCCACAAGCGTGTCCACACGCGCATCCACAGCGCGTGTGCTTGACGATCGAACGACGCGTCCTACGTTCGTGCGCTCCGCCGCGCGCGCTTCTCGGCGCGGATCGCGGCGCCTTCCTCATGAACCTCCGCCGACCCAGCGGGTCTGCGGCAGCGCTTCAGGTGAGCGCGCTCGTCGCGCTCGCGTGCGTGAGCGCGTGCGAGCCGAAGAGCTCCACCCGGTTGCCGCCCGACCCATCCGCCAGCTCTTCCATGTCGCCACCGCTCGGCTCGTCTCCCGCCGGGAGCGCCACGCAGGACGCGTCGCTCTCCGAGCGCGGCCTCGTCTCGGCTCGTCCGACCACGCCGTCTTCGCCCTCCACGAGGAAAGGCAAGATCGCGCTCGGGCTCGGCAGCGCTCGTGACGGATTCCTCTACGTTCCTTCCCGTGTCTCGGCGACGACGCTGGCGCCGCTGCTCGTCTTCTTTCATGGCGCCGGTGGCGCTTCGGATCAAGCCGAGATGGTGCGTTCGTTCGCAGAAGAGCACGGCGTCCTCGTCCTCTCGATCGACTCGCGCGACCGCACGTGGGACATCATCGTCGACGACGTCGGCCCGGACGTCGCATTCCTCGATCGCGCGCTGCGTTCGACGTTCGAGCGCTTCGCCGTCGATCCGTCGCGCGTCGCGATCTCCGGCTTCTCGGACGGCGCCTCGTACGCGCTCTCGATCGGCCTCGCGAACGGCGAGCTGTTCAAGGACGTCGTCGCTTTCTCACCAGGGTTCAGCCTCCCTCCCGAGATCCACGGCAAGCCGCGCGTGTTCGTCTCGCACGGAACGAAGGACGCCGTGCTCGGGGTCGATCACACGAGCCGACGGATCGTCCCGCGCCTCGAGCGCGCGGGCTACGACGTCGTCTACCGGGAGTTCGACGGACCGCACACGGTCCCGAGCGAGATCGTGCGAACCGCGTTCGTCTGGCTTCTCTCCTGACCACTGCCCGGCGCTCGTTCGATGTGACTCGCCGCCGGACTGATCCTGCTAACATCGACCGCGGATGTGGAGCCTTCGAAGGCGCGCGGCAATCGTATTCGCGAGCGCCTGCTCCATCGCTGCGGTCGCTTGCTCGCTCACGTCCCTCGACGAATTCACCTGTCACGGTGCGGCGTGCAGCTCGGTCGAGGGCGGGCCGGATGCGGTCGCCACCGATGGTCCTCCGGACTCGTTCCGCTCCGATGCAGCGCCGCCGGATGACGACCTCGGAAACGGCGACGGCCACTTCGGCAAGAAGACGGTCTTCGACACCGAGATCGTCAACGCATACCTCGCGCTCACGGCCGACGTTCCGGCGGGCGCCTCGACGATCGATCTCGAAGCGGCGGGACCACTGACCGCCGGTGACGCGGTGCTCGTCTGGCAGACGGTGAGCGATCAGCCAATCGCGAGCGCCACGAAGATCGATCTCGCCGGCTACGTCGCCGGCACGTACGAGATCGTACGCGTCAAGAGCGTGACGGCCGCATCTGCCGCTGACACGGGTACGGCCGCACGGATCGAGCTCGTCAGACCGGTCGCGCATCCGTTCCGGGCAATGGGTGCTCAGGTCGTGCGGATCGCGGAATACACGGATCTCACCGTGGAGGCGGCCGGCAAGCTGACCGCCGCAGCGTGGGACGGACGCCGTGGCGGGATCGTCATCGTCTTCGTGAACGGCACGATGCAGATCGACGGCGCCGTCGACGCGGACTCACTCGGCCTCCGCGGTGGCGTCTCGTACATGGCGCAGATCCTGTACCAGTGCGGAGCGAAGACCGACGGCATCCCGTTCGCGGGCTTCGCAGCGAAGGGCGAAGGTCTCGTCTCGATGAGCTACCGAGCCGCGGGAGACGGAGATCCGAGGTCGGCCCCGGGTGGACGCGGCAACAGCACGAACGGCGGTGGCGGCGGGAACTGCCACAATGCGGGCGGTGGAGGCGGCGGCAACGGCGGCGGGGGTGGTGCCGGCGGTCGCGAGTACTCGGGAACGGGCGACGGCGGCGCGTTCGGCGGTCTCGGCGGCAGCGCGCTGTTCTACTCGGTGAAGGAACGGCTGATCCTCGGAGGTGGTGGCGGCGCCGGCGAACGACACCAGGAGGTCGACACGACGGGCGCACCGGGCGGCGGTGCCGTCTTCGTCCGGGCACGCTCCCTGAACGTCGGGGGCGAGATCCGCGCGAACGGCGGCTCGGCCGGACCGACGAACCACGATGGTGCGGGCGGCGGCGGCGCGGGAGGCACGATCGCGCTCTTCGTCACGGAGAGCGCAACGTGCGCCAAGCCGATTCGCGCGAACGGAGGAAGCGGGGGCTCGACGACGATGTCGTGCGTCGGTCCCGGCGGTGGCGGCGGCGGCGGCCACGGATATTTGCAGCCTGCAAATGGCGGATGCTCCTTCGAGGTGAAGTCCGGCATCGCCGGCGTCCAGGCAAACGGCGCCGCTCTCGATGGACCGCACTACGGCGCGACGCCGGACGTGCCCGCCGACGGTGTGATCGAGATCCCGTGAGGCACCCGGTAGTCGCGTTTCGGAACGCGACTGGTCAGGCCGCTTTCGAGCGCCGGCGGGTGGCGGTCGCGACGCGATTGCGGCCGTCGCGCTTCGCGGCGTAGAGCGCTTCGTCCGCGTGCGAGATCACGGTCTCGAGCGAGTCCTCTTCGGCGCACGTCGCGAGGCCGAAGCTGACCGTCACCGGCAGCGTGCACGCGGGGACGACGACCGGATGGCTCGCGATCACGTCGCGCAGCCGCTCTGCGGTCGCGGCTGCGCCGGCGGCGTCGGAGCCGGGGAGGACGACGAGGAACTCTTCGCCACCGTACCGTCCGATGCTGTCGTGCGGCCGCAGCGAAGCCGTCAGCCGGCGCACGATCTCGCGCAGGACCTCGTCGCCGGCAGGATGCCCGTGCTCGTCGTTGATGCGCTTGAAGTGGTCGACGTCGAGGAGCAGGACGGACACCGATCCTCCGGGCCGCCGCGCACGCGACAGCTCGAGACGGAGCGCTTCGAGCACCGCGCCCCGGTTGAGCGCGCCGGTGAGCGGATCGCGTGTGGCGCGCTCTCGGAGCTCGTGCTGCATCGCGAGGATCCGCTTGCCGATCCGCAGCCGGACCGCGAGCTCCTGCGCATCGAACGGTTTGGTCACGTAGTCGTCGGCGCCGGCCTCGAGCCCGCGAATGACGTCCTCCTTCGCCGACTTGCCGGTGAGGAGGATGACATACGTGTACTCTCCATCCTTGCGCGTCCGGAGGCGCGAGCAGATCTCCGGGCCGTCGAGGCCTGGCATCATCCAGTCGAGGATCGCGAGCGTCGGGGCCTCTTCCCCTTGGAGGAGCGACCACGCGTGCTCGCCGTCGTCGACGGCCACCGCCTCGTACCCCCACTCGGTGAGGCGCTTCTCGAGGCGACGTCGGGAGATCGCATCGTCGTCGGCGACGAGGACCTTCATGCTGCCGCTCCTTGCACGAGCCCGGGGAGCGCGGCGATGAGGCGGCGGACGCTGTCCGCGACCGAGCCGAACGAGTCGTTCGCCGCACGAACGTCGCCGGCCGCAGCCGCGTGCTCGATCCGCTGTGCGAGAGCGTAGCCGTGGTCGTCGCCGAGCTGTCCGACGCACGACTTCAGCGCGTGGGCCGCCCGCTCGATGCGCCGGGCGTCGCCGCCGTCGATCGCGTCGCGGAGGGTACGGAGGAGCGTGGGTCCCTCGTCCGCGAACATGGTGCACACTTCTTCGAGCAGGTCTGCGTCGCCATCCAGCCGTGCGAGGACCGACGCGCGATCGAGCACCAGCAGTGCGCCGTCGGACGCCTTCCCGACGCAACGCTCGATCGCGCCGAGCAGCTGCGCTGCATCGATCGGCTTGGAGACGTAGTCGTCCATCCCGGCTTCGAGGCACCGCTCACGGTCGCCTTTCATCGCATGCGCCGTCATCGCGGCGATGGGCACATGACCTCCGCGCTCCGCCTCGATCTGGCGGATCCGGCGCGTCGCTTCGAAGCCATCCATGACGGGCATCTGCACATCCATGAGGACCAGGTCGAACGCCTCGCGGTCGAGCCAGGCGAGCGCCTCGGCGCCGTCGTGAGCGGCCACGACCGTGTGTCCGGCCTTGTTCAGGATGCCGCTCGCGACGCGGCGGTTGATCAGGTTGTCCTCGGCGAGAAGGATCCGGAGCGACCGCGACGAAGCGCGCGCCGGTGTCGGTGCCGCAGCTTCTCCGTCGTTCGCTTCCAGGTGCCCGACGTGAGCGAGGATCGCGTCGAGAAGGTCCGATTGCTTCAGCGGCTTGACGACGTAGCCGGCGACGCCGAGCTCGCGGCAGCGGGCGGAGTGCTCGACGAGGTCGAGCGAAGACAGCATCATCACCGTGGTGCCCGCGAGCTGGGGATCTCGCTGGATCTGCTCGGCGACCGCAAAGCCGTCCAGCCCGGGCATGACCGCGTCGAGGAGGACGAGCGAGTAGGGTTCTCCTCGCGCGACGGCCGCGCGCAAAGCGGCGAGCGCCTGGGCACCGCCGTCGACCGTCGTCGGCTTCATCTGCCAGCTCGCGAGGACCTCGCTCAGGATGCGTCGATTCAGCGGGTGATCGTCGACGACGAGGGTCGGTAGTTCTTTGAGGCTCGCGACCGACTTTCGCTGGCGCACCGGAACGGGCGACGAGGCGAGCTTCGTCGGAAGCGTGAAGTGGAACGTGCTACCGCGCCCCGTCTCGCTCTCGACCCAGATCGTGCCGCCCATCAGCCGGACGAGGCGCGAGGAGATCGACAGACCGAGCCCGGTGCCTCCGAACTTGCGCGTGACGGATGCATCGGCCTGCGTGAAGGCTTCGAAGATCGCCTGCTGCTTGTGCTGCGGGATTCCGATGCCCGTGTCCGAGACGGACAGGCGAAGCACGAGCCCGCTCGCGTCGTCGTCGACCGCGACGCGGACGGCCACGGTCCCTTCCTCGGTGAACTTGATCGCATTGCTGATCAGGTTCACGAGGACCTGCTGGACGCGGACGGCATCGCCCTCCACGTCGTCGGGGACGATCGCGGGGATGTCGGCGACGAGCTCGATGTTCTTCTGATGCGCGCGGAGCGCGAGCCGCTTCACTGCATCGCCGATGCAGTCCCGCAGGCTGAACGGGACGTCCTCCACCTGGATCTTGTCCGCTTCGATCTTCGAGAAGTCGAGGATGTCGTTGATCACCCTGAGGAGCGCGTCCGCCGACGACTTCACGGCGCCGAGGTACTCGCGCTGCTCGCGCGAGAGCTCGGTGTCCAGGGCGAGCTCCGTCATCCCGATGATCCCGTTCATCGGCGTCCGGATCTCGTGGCTCATGTTCGCGAGGAACTCGCTCTTGGCCTTGCTCGCGTCCTGCGCCTTCGTGCGCGCATCCTCGAGGTCCGCGATCGTCGCCTGCAGGTTCTCCGCCATGTCGTTGAACGCGCGAGCGAGGAGCCCGATCTCGCCCGGCGCGTGCGGATCGAGCCGCACGGACCGATCGCCGCGGGTGACGTCACGGACCGCCGCGACGGTGTGGACGACCGGCTTCGTGAGGGCGCGAGCGAGCGCGAACGCGACCACGAGCGACGCAAGGGCGGCCGCGCTCGCCGCCTCGAGCAGGTCACCGTGAAGCTCCGCGCGCTGCGCCCGGAGCTTCGTCAACGGGATGGACATGCGGACGAAGCCGACGATCTGTTGCCGATCCCGGATCGGGCTCGACGCAAACAGCGTCTCGATACCATCGGCGTTCGTGCGCACGGCCGACGCAGCGCTGCCCCTCGCATCGGCCTCGCGCACCTCGGGCGAGCTCGCGAGATCGATCGATTGGATGTCCTTGTTTCCCGAGTCGGCAAGGACCGACCCGTCCGGGGCGATGAACATCAGACGGCGAGAGTCGTGCGCGCGGAACCGGTCGAGAACGCGGACCAGATCGTCGTGCGTCGTGCCGAGCAGGGCCGGAGCGAGCTGGGCAGCCGCTGTCGCATCCGCTTCGGCGGAGGCTCGCGCGCTCTCGATCCCCGACTGAGTGACGGAGCGCTCGACGAGCCAGCCGATGACGGCGATCGCGACGAGCACCGGCAGGAGGCACGCGCACAAGATGCGCCAGAACAGGTGCGACCGCAGAGTGGCGAGCATTGCTTGTTCGAGGAAACGGCCGGGCCCGCGAGTCCTTCAGTTAGAGCGCATCGAATTGGGTACCGGCGCTCGCGCTTGCGGCGGCCGGGCTCAGCGCGCGCTCCATCCCGAACAGGTCGCGTCATGCCGATTGCAGAGCCCGCCCACGCATGAGGCGAGGGAGCGCGGCCCGCGCGGAACAGCCGTGAATCGACGTCGATCGAGACGGCAGCGTGGTCTTGCCGGTGTCGCGGAACGCATCGGTGGGCGAGCAAGGTCCGCAGGCGTCGCGCCCGCTGGGCTCGTCTCGAATACCCATGACCAGACGCGTCGGCACTCTCGGGGAACAAACCGAGCGCTCGTCCGTCTCGGTCCAGAGCGCGTCGCCGCGCCCATGGCCTTCGGGCGGGAAACGTCGTCTTGCGACTGAGGAGGATCGAGCCTTCGGGCTGGGGAGGAGGTAGGATGTGACCGTGGCGATGGACGCGTCGGCTATGCCGTCGAAGGTGTGCGCAGCGTGTGGCGGGCGCTACCCCGGCGACGCGCTGTTCTGCCCGACGGACGGCACACCCCTCCAGAGCGCCGCTGCCGCCGAACGCGAGGCCGCCGACCCATATCTCGGTCAGGAGATCTCGGGGCACATCGAGATCCGCCAGCTCGTGGGCGTCGGCGCGATGGGCCGGGTCTATCGCGCCTTCCAGCGCGGCATCGACCGCGACGTCGCGGTGAAGATCCTCCATCGCGAGCTCTCGGCGAACGCGCAGCTCGTGTCCCGTTTCACGCGCGAAGCGAAGGTGGCCTCGCGCTTGCAGCACCCGAACGTCGTCCAGGTCCTCCTCGCCGGGCAGCTCCCCGATCGAGCGCTCTACATGGTGATGGAGTACCTCGACGGCCTCTCTCTCCAGAGTGCGCTTGCCGCCGCGGGCGGAGCGCTGCCGCTGCCGCGCGCGCTCCACATGGCTCTCCAGCTCTGCGACGCGGCCGGCGAGGCGCACGCGCAGGGAATCGTGCATCGCGATCTGAAGCCCGAGAACGTGATGCTCGTGCGGCGCGGGTCCGATCCCGACTTCGTGAAGGTGCTCGACTTCGGCATCGCGCGCATCAACTGGGGAGAGCAGTCGGTCGCGACGGCCGCCGGGCTCATCTTCGGAACGGCGCGCTACATCTCGCCGGAAGGCGCGCAGGGCAACGCGGTCGGACCCGCGAGCGACGTCTATGCGATCGGGACGCTCCTCTATCAGATGCTCTCGGGGCGGACGCCGTTCGAAGGCGATCAGGCGGTGGGCCTTCTCGTGCAGCAGATCCACGATCCGGCGCCGCCGCTCCGATCGATCCCGCGCGCGGCCTACGTCCCCGCCCCGATCGCCGACGTCGTGATGGCGACGCTCGCGAAAGATCCCGCGAAGCGCGAGCCCGATGCGCGCGCGCTCGGGCAGGCCATCTTCGACGCCGCCAAGCTCGCTGGGCTCTCTCCGGACGAGTTCTCGCGTCCGATGCTGAAGCGGCAACCGGCGGCGATGAGCCTCCCGCCCGTCGAACGCACGAAGCAGCTCGACCTCACGCCCGACGTCGTCGAGCGAATGACGCCGCCGGCACCAGCGAACGGCACGAAGTCGAACGGCTCGGCCGTCGACACGGGGCAGCGGCCTCCGACGGCAGCCACGGTGAAGTGGGAGCCGCCGACGGAGTTCCAGGCGCGCCTCGCGGAGGCGACCGCTCGCGCTCCGTCGTCACCTGGTGACCGGCCGTCGGGGATCATCGATGCCGGATCGCGACCGCGCCTTCCTTCGAGCGTCGACGAGACCATCGACGACATGAGCGTCGATGCCCGCCATGGATCGGCGCCGGTCTTCTTCCCGACGCCCGTGCCGACGGTCGTTCCGACGCGTGACGGATCTGCTCCGCAGATCCCGCACACCGTCCCGGGGGACGTCGAGGGCCCGGTCCGCACACATTACACACCGCCGATGGCAGACGTGAGCGCGACGCCGCCGCAAGTCGCGCGTCCGCAGCCGTCGGGCGCGGAGCTTCGGCGCGCTTCGACCGTTCCTCCGCAGGTCGCTGCAGCGCAACAGAGCGCGGCGAACGGCGAGCGTTCGCGTGCGTGGCTCGTGGTCGTTCTCTGCTTCGTGCTCGGCGCTGCGATCGCGCTCGGGTGGGCGTGGAAGATGGGCAGGCTCGGCGGCGGCGACGCCGAAGAAGAGCGCTTCGTCGCGCGCGCGACCGACGCGATGTACAAGAACAACTTCCACGAGCCTCCCGGCGACAACGTCAAGGACATCACGGACGAAGGGCTCCGCCGGTGGCCGAACGATCGCAGGCTCGTCGACATCCGCGTGCGCGCGGCGAACGAGCTGACGTCGCAGGCGATCGCGCAGCGCTCCGCGGGCGATGTCCTCGAGGCCCTCCGGCTCGCGAAGATCGCGCACGACCTCGATCCCCACGACGCGGCTGCGAAGCGGCTCGTCGAGCAATACGAGGCCGAGCTCGCGTCGTTCAGCCCGTCGGCTGCGCCGACGCTCACGACGCCTCCGCAGCCTCCGCCGAAGCCGCAGCCGGGCACGGCCCCGAAGCCTTCCAACGCTTCGCCCGGCCCTGCACCGTCCAACCATCCGCAGGCGCCGCGCATCGACTACAAGGCGCTCGTCGACGTGTCGAACGCGTCGCCGCGACTCGGACAGACGGTCGATCTGACGGCGCGCATCGCTCCGAACAAGGGCGACTTCGACGCCCCGAGCTTCACGATCGTCGGACCCGGCGTCCCGGGCGGCGTTCGCATGCCTGCCCAGAGCCCGTCACCGGGCGTGTTCAAGGCGAGCTACGCCTTCCTCGAGCCGGGGCGTTTCGAGATCACGTTCACGACGCAGGAGAACGGACGCCCGATCTCGGCGAAGCGCTCGATCACCGCCGTCGCCGCCGCGCCCGCACCGAATCCGCCGACGCCCCCGACGATGCAGACGCAGACGCCGCCGGCGCCAGCCCCGACCGGGAGCGTGAAGTGGATGTGATGCGTGCGTCATGCATGCATGCCGCCGCTGTCGTGTCGTTCTGCGCAGCGCCAGCCATCGCGTGGGCCGAAGAGCCCCGCCGAGTATCGACGTCGGTCTCCGCTTCGGCGTCCGTCTCGCGCGAGGGGACGAGTGGTCCTTCTGCGAGCCCGCAGGAGGGCGCAGCGGACGACGCGCTCGCGCGCATCATCGATCGACCGCACACGATCGCGGAGCTCGAGGCCGGCATCATCGCGCTGCCGAACGCGCCGATCTCGCCGGGGCAACGAGGTGGCGACACTCCGCTCTTGCCGAAGATCGGGCGCGGAGACGCGACGCTCCAGACAGGGATCCACGTTCTCTATCGATGGAGCCGCGACTACGCGATCGGCGCGGGCGCGATCTTTGCGCCGAGCCCGACGTCCGACGAGGAGGCCGGCGGCCTGTCGGCGCTCCCGAGGACGCATGCGCGCTCGTATCTCTTCCTCGGGATGGAGGGGCGTTACATCCCCGTCCACTACAAGTACTTCGAGGCGTGGGTCGGCCTGTCGGGAGGGGCCGTCATCATCGCCGATCGTTTCACCACCGACGCGGGGGACAAGGTCCCGCCGATCCTCGGCACGCCCGACGTGACGATCCGCACCGAGGGCCTCGCCGTCGGCGCGCAGGTGGGCGGAAGCTACTATTTGAGCGAGAACTGGATCGCGGGCGCGACGTTGCGCGGCTATCACTGGATCCTCCCGGACAGCCGGCAGTGCTCGCCAATCGGCGACTGCGCGACGCTCAGCGGATCCGTGCAGGCGTTCGAGCTCGGGCTGACGATCGGCTACCGGCTTCCGCTCTAGGGGCGGTGCGTCGCGCTCACGCCGACGCGGACGAGCGCGCTTCGGGTCCGTCGAGGACGCGCCGGACCGCGCGGAGAAGATCCCCTTCGAGGAAGGGCTTCTGGAGGACGAGCGGCCCGCCTTCGACGCCGTGGTGCGCGACCATCGCGTCGTCGTAACCGGTCATGTAGAGTACACGCACGATGCCGTGGTCCTCGCGGAGTCGTTGGGCGAGGTCCCGCCCGGACATCTGCGGCATGATCACGTCCGTGAGGAGCATGTCGACAGGACCGCGTTCACAAGCGGCGACCGCTTCTTCCGGCGTCGCGGCCTCGATGGGCCGGTAGCGGTTGTCCGCGAGCAGCGTGCAGACGATCTTGCGGAGGGTCGCCGAGTCCTCGACGACGAGCACCGTCTCGCCGCGCCCGACGGGCGAGCTCGGTGGAGGTGGCTCGTCGCACGTCGCGTCCATCTGGTGGACGACGCTCGGGAGATAGATGTCGACCGTCGTTCCGAAGCCGGTCCGCGTCGAGAGCTCGACGTGCCCACCCGCCCGCTTCACGACGCCGTGCACGCTCGGCAGCCCGAGGCCGGTGCCGCCCGCGCCCTTCGTCGTGAAGAACGGCTCGAATGCGCGCGCCTCGACGTCCGGGCTCATACCGACGCCGTCGTCGAGGACGCGGATGCGGACGTAGCGGCCGGGCACGACGTCGATGAAGCGCGCCGCATGGTCGGGCGAGATCAAGACGTTCTCGGTGCGGATGGTCAGCGTGCCTCCTCGGAGCATCGCGTCGCGTGCGTTGAGCGTGAGATTGACGATGACCTGCTCGACCTGCGGGAGCCCGACCCGCACCGTCTCGAGGTCCGTCCCGAGCTCGAGACGTAGCTCGATGCTGTCGCCGAGCGTCTGCTTGAGGAGGCCGCGCAGCGACGAGACGACGTCGGAGAGATCGAGCAACATCGGCTCGACGATGTCGCGACGGCCGACGACGAGCAGCTGGCGCGTGAGGTCGGCCGCGCTGCGCGCTGCGCTGAAGAGCTCGTCGAGCTTCTCGCGCTGCGCCGGGTCGACGATCTCGCGCCTGAGCAGTGTCGTGTAGTTCAGGATGACCGCGAGGAGGTTGTTGAAGTCGTGCGCGACACCGCCGGCCAGCCGCGCGACGTTCTCGAGGCTGCGCGCTCGGACGAGCTCCGCCTCGAGTTCGCGTCGTTCGCGCTCGGCGCGTGCCCGCTCGAGCGCGCTCATGAAGATCTCGCCGGCGATCCGCAGGAGGGCGATGTCCGTCTCTGCCCACTGCTTGCGCTCGCGGACGGAGTCGAAGCCGACGAAGCCGACGACGGAGTCCTCGAGCACCATCGGGATCGCGAGCACCGAACGGACCTTCTGCTCGTCGAGGACGGTCTTCTCGGCGGTGAACTCGGGGCCCATCTGACCGACATCGGGGACGTGGATGACCTGACGTGCCTTGAGCTGCCGCGTCCACCAGGGAAGGGAGTCGAGCGGAAGGTTCTGGAGCGTGTCGATCTGCGGATCGGTCCCGGGCGAGCACCACTCGTGGGTGTTGTCCATCGCGCGGCCGTTCGCCGTGAAGCGAAAGATGTAGGCGCGATCGACACCCGCGAACGTTCCGATCTCGCCGAGCGCGTCGTTGAGGCTCGCATCGAGGTCCTCGCTCGTGACGCTCACGAATCGCGTCGAGAGGTTCGTGACGAGCTCCTCGAACGCGAGGCGCTCGCGGAGCTCGCGGCGAGGGGACTCCTCTTCGCTGACGTACGCGAGCGAGAGCGCTCCCGAGATCGTGCCGTCCATCGCGCGCAGCGGCAGGAACACGCAATGGACGTCGTGCTCTCCATGGTCGGCGTGTACCGTCGCCGAACGACCAGAGAGCGCTCCGACGACATGCTCCGCGGCGCGCGAGCAGAGGACGCGGACATCGATGGTGTCCGACATCACGTCGCGAAGAAACCCGTCGACGCCCCACGTCTGAACTCCAACGAGCTTCGCCACGGCCGTCCCCTTGTCCTGGATGAGCCGCGCTCGGGCCGCGCTCGGCCACGACCAAGTCTCTACCGCATTGCGGTCGAAAATGCTCACCTTCCCGAACGAACCGCGAGCGCGATCACGTCGGCCAGTCGCTCGAGCACGACAGCAAGGATCGCGAGCAGCCCAAGCGCGCGAAGTGGCGCAAGCAGCGCATGTACTTGCGCAGGCGACGCAGCGCGGGCGACGAGCGCGAACGCGATCTCGAGCACGACCGCGGCCGCGAGCAGCGGAGCTCCAATGGCGACGGCGAGGCCGATCCCGGCGACGAGCGTATGCGAGGCGGCGAGCAGTGGATGCTCACCGAGCGTCGTCGTCGCGAGCGAAGCGGCGACCCGTGCGGGCCCTCCGGTCGCGAGGAAGACCATGCTCGCGAGCAGCGAGAGGAGGATCGCGATCGGCGATGCCTTCGAGCCTTCGACGACGGCGAGGCCCGTGCCGTCCTGCGCCCCGCGCAGAGCGTCGACGAGCCCGCCCGCCATCGTCGCGGCCCAGAGCGGGATCGCGGCGGCAAGCGCAACGGGAAGTCCGAGGAGGATCTGCTCGAGCGCGAGCACGAACCAGGGCGTGGTCGATCGCTCGACGACGATCGGCACGAGCGCCGGATAGATCCCTGCCGCGAGCGCGACGCCGAGGATCCCGCGCGCTGGCGTCGGCAGCGCCTTCAGCCCGAACGCGGGCACGATCGCGAGCGTGGGGGCGAAGCGTGCCCACGCAAGCCCTAGGCCCTGCAGATCGGTCAGCACCCCGCCCACAGGGCGCAGATTGACACGGCTCGAGGGCCGTGGGAATCGAGCTGGGTCATGGCCCTCGATCTCTCCGTCGTCGACAAGCCGATCGCGCCCCAAACGTTTTCGTACACGTGGAAGGACACCGTCCTCTACGCGCTCGGTGTAGGCGCAAAGAAGGACGAGCTCGACTGGTTGTACGAGGGCCGCGGACCGAAGGTTCTCCCGAGCTTCGCGGTCGTCCCGATGTTCAAGCCGATGCTCGACTGCGTCGTGAACACGGGCGGTGATCTCTCGATGGTGGTGCACGGCAAGCAGAGCGTTCGCCTCCACGCAGAGCTGCCGCCCGAGGCGACGCTGTCCACCGTCGCGCGCATCCGCGGGATCTACGACATGCGGAAGTTCGCGATCGTGATCGTCGACTGCGACATCAGGGACACGGCCGGGAAGCACTACGCCGACACGAGCTCGCAGATCATCATCCGCGGCGCCGGTGGCTTCGGCGGCGAGACCCCGCCGAAGGAACCAAAGGTCGCCGAGGTCCCGAAGGGTCAGGAGCCCGACTTCCGCATCGAGGAGAAGACCACGCCCGAGCAGGCGCTCCTCTATCGCCTCTCCGGCGACTGGAACCCGCTCCACGCCGATCCCGAGTTCGCGGCCAAGGTCGGCTTCGAGCAGGGCCCGATCCTCCACGGCCTCTGCACGTTCGGGTACATGGTCCGTCACGCAGCGAAGGGCGCATGTGGCGGCGACGCCTCGAAGCTCACCGCGTTCGAGACGAAGTTCTCGAAGCCGGTCTGGCCGGGCGAGACGCTCGTCACCGAAGGCTGGAACGTCGCCCCCGGCAAGATCGCGCTCCAGGTGAAGGTGAAGGAGCGCGACGAGATCGTCGGCGCATCATCCTGGGCCCTCGCCAGCACCTGACGAAGCTCCCTCGAGCTGCGCTCGCGGCACCAAGTATCGATCAGTGCGCGATCGCGGAGACGCAGGCGCCTAGGAGCGAGAGGCCGATCGCGATGACTGCGATGCCGATGCGGATCCAGAAGAACGCGCTCCAGCCGCTGCTCCAGCCGCTTTGCTTGACGTAGCCCTGGTACGGCTGCGCGCCTCCGAAGCCTGCGACGGGGACGTGGGATGCGCCGTACGGATTTGGTTGCGGTCCTCCGTAGGGATTCGGCTGCGGTCCGCCGTACGGCTGGCCGTGCGCGTGAGGAGCACCGTACGGCGCTCCACCGTACGGCGACTGCGGTGCTCCATGGGCTTGCGGCGCTCCATAGGCTTGCGGTGCTCCGTAGGCCTGCGGTGCTCCGTAGGCCTGCGGTGCTCCGTAGCCCTGCGGCGCGAGTGCCTGTCCGCAGAAGCGGCACTGCGTGGCTTGGGGGTTCGTGCTCACTCCGCCGCAAGTCGAGCAGGTCGGGGCGCTGCCGTTCATCACCAACGAGGATATCGGTTTTCCTCGCGAACGGACGAGGGGTAGCGGTGCCGCGCGAAAGGGCCTAAATTCCCGGCGCCTCGGAGCATCATCACCTTCCGAGGCGGCACTCATCGCTGGAGAATCACCATGGCCAAGCTTTCGAAGTCGATCGTCGTCGTGGGCGCCAAGCGCACCGCGTTCGGGACCATGCAGGGAACGCTCAAAGGGGTGAGCGCCAACGATCTCGCGGTCCACGCGGCGAAGGCTGCGATCGCGCAGTCGGGCCTCGCGGCCGACGCGATCGGCCACGTCATCATCGGCAACGTCATGCAGACGAGCCCCGACGCGATCTACTGCGCTCGCCACATCGGCCTGAAGGCCGGGCTTCCGATCACGACGCCGGCGCTCACCGTCAACCGCCTCTGCGGATCGGGCTTCCAGGCGGTGATCAACGGCGCCGAGCAGCTCCTCCTCGGAGAGGCCGAGGCCGTGCTCGTCGGTGGAACCGAGAACATGTCGCAGGCTCCGCACATCCTTCGCGGTAGCCGCGATGGCTGGGCCTTCGGCAAGGCTCCGCAGGTGGAAGACTCGCTCTGGAGCGCGCTCACCGACAGCTACTGCAACACCCCGATGGCCGTCACGGCCGAGAACCTTGCGACGAAGTACGAAATCACGCGCAAGGACTGCGACGAGTACGCGCTCTCTAGCCAGCAGCGCTGGGCAGCCGCGAACGAGAAGGGCGTCTACAAGGACGAGATCGCGCCGATCGAGATCCAGCAGAAGAAGGCTACCGTTCAGTTCGCGGTCGACGAGCACCCGCGCCCGCAGACGACGCTCGAGACGCTCGGCAAGCTCCCGCCCGTCTTCAAGAAGGACGGGGTCGTCACGGCCGGCAACGCCTCGGGTATCTGCGACGGCGCCGCGTGCCTCGTCCTCATGACCGAGGAGCTCGCAAAGGCGAAGGGCCTGAAGCCGCTCGCGCGCTTCGTGCAGTGGGGCGTCGCCGGCGTCGAGCCGTCGATCATGGGCATCGGCCCCGCGCCCGCGATCAAGAACGCGCTCGCGCGCGCCGACCTGAAGCTGAGCGACATCGACGTGTTCGAGGTCAACGAGGCGTTTGCTCCGCAGTACCTCGCCGTCGAGAAGGAGCTCGGCCTCCCGCGCGAGAGGACGAACGTGAACGGCGGCGCCATCGCGCTCGGCCACCCGCTCGGCGCGAGCGGCGCGCGCATCACGACGCACCTCGTGTACGAGCTCGCGCGTCGTGGCGGCCGTTACGCCGTCGGCAGCGCGTGCATCGGCGGCGGTCAGGGCATCGCCGTCGTCCTCGAGAAGGTCTGATCGCTCGACGCAGCGCGAACCGCATTCCACGAGCTCCACGCGGCCGCGAGGCTCGCGTGGGGCTCGTCGTGTTTCAGGGTGAGGCTTGCCGGCCTCGCCGGTGAGGTCGAGCGAACGCTCGCGAGACGGTTGCTCCGGGCATACGCTCTCGAGGTGCGTGGCTCCTCACTGTTCATCTCGGCGTTCGTTGCGCTCGGCGTCGCCGTGGGACTCCTCGCATGCGCGAGCGATCCCAAGCCGGGCGCGGGCCGCAAGCCCGACGGAGCTTCGGGTGATGCGGACGGACCGAGGGCAGACGACGGGGGCGTCGTGAACGACGGCAGCGCCGCGAGCTCGGATGCGCGTCCCGATGCAGCCGTCGAGGGGCCGCTGTTTGCGTTCGTCGGGAGCGGCGACGGAAAGATCCGCGTCTTCGATGTGAACGCCGACACGGGCGCGCTCGCATTCAAGAAGGAGTCGAACGCGGGGACGAACCCGTCGTTCCTCACGTTCGATCCGGCGCATCGACGTGTCGTCGCGGTCGACGAGATCGGCGGCATGGGCCAGGTGCGATCGTTCGACTTCGATCCGACCACCGGCGCGCTCACGGAGGTCGTTGCGAAGCCGGCCGGTGGTGCGGCCTCGACGCATCTGTCGCTCGACCCGAGCGGAAAGTGGGTCCTCGTCGCGAACTACACGGGCGGGAACATGGCGATCCTCCCGCTCGCGCCGAATGGAATGCTCGGAGACGCGGCCGACACCAAGGCTTCGGGCGCGAAGTCTCACTGGGCGGGGACGAACCCATCGGGCACACACGTGTTCGTCCCGGCGCTCGAGCCGAATTTCATTGCACAGTACAAGCTCGACGCGGCGAACGGAAAGCTGACCGACAACGGCACGGCCGTTCTCCCGAACGGCTCCGGGCCACGTCATCTCGCGTTTCATCCGAACGAGGCCTGGGCCTACGTCGTCAACGAGCTCGGCGTGACCGTGACGAAGCTCGATTTCGACAAGGCTTCGGGCAAGCTGACGGCGAAGCAGACGCTCTCGGCGCTTCCGATGGGGCAGGGCACCGGCGGCGTCACCGGCGCGGAGATCGTCGTGCATCCGAGCGGCAAGTGGGTCTACGCCTCGACGCGCGGCTACAACTCGATCGCGCACTTCGCGGTCAACGGGTCGGACGGCACGCTCACGCTCGTCGCGAACGCGCCCACCGGAGGGAACGAG
This sequence comes from Pseudomonadota bacterium, assembly GCA_023402175.1. Lineage (GTDB taxonomy): Bacteria > Myxococcota_A > Polyangia > Polyangiales > Polyangiaceae > Labilithrix. The sequence goes on from JAEXCN010000106.1 coordinate 32,066, forward strand.
CCGCGGAGCTTCGGGATGAGCCCGGAAGGAACGTTGATCTTCGCCGGCAACCAGAGCGCGAACCAGGTCGTCGGCTTCCGGATCGACGGAGCGACCGGCGCGCTCGCATCGCTGGGCGCACCGCTCGACGTGCCGAGCCCGACGTTCGTCGGCCTCGCGCGGATGCCCTGATCGCGACGCGCCGGGCCAGGAAGGTTCGAGGCGCGCGACTACGAGGCGCTACGAAGCGCTCAATCGCCCGTCGACGGCGCGTCCGCCGCGGGCTCGGCGCCCGCCTCGGCCTCGGCTGCATTCGCCGGAGCCTTGTCCGCCTCGCTCTCGGCGCGTGCAGTCCGTGCCGCGCGTTTCTTCGGCTTTTCGAACAAGCCGGAGGCGTCGAGCAGGTCCTTCGCAGGTAGGAGCGCGGCCTCTGCGAGGAGACGGGCCTGGCGGCAAGGCAGCTCGAGGCGATGGGCCGTGCTCTCGAGCTCGCTCCGGAGGACGTTCGCCTCCGCTTCGGGGAGCGGGTCCGATGAAAAGATGCCCTGCCAGTCGGCGATCGCGCGCTGAAGGCCGTCGAGCGCGGGCGCGACGGGCGCGTAGGTCTCGTCGGCGAGCATGCGCTTGACGTAACCGGTTTCGAGCCGCCCCTCGATCTCGGCACAGAGCTTCTCGAATTCCTCGCGTCCGCACCGGCGCATCACGGGCAGCTTGAGGTTCCGGTAGATCGCCTCGAGCAGCGGGGAGCGATCGCCTCCGGCGCGTGCAATCGCGACCTGGAGGTGCTCGACAGCGTCGACCACGGCGCCCTGGAGCGCGCGGCCGCGCCCGCCACGAACCGACTCGAGCTCGCCGAGCCGCAGCACGCGCGTCAGGAGATCGCCGATCCCCTCGCGCGCGCGTGCGACGTGAACGTGCGCCGCCGACAGCCAGGCCTTCTCCTGCGCCAGGCCGGGGCGCTTCGCAAGCTCGTGCGCAGCCGCGGCGAGCCGCATCTCGAAGGCCTCTGCGTTCGCCACGAGGTCGAACGCGTCGAGCATCGACATGGTGGTCATGACCCGTCCGACATATCACGCCTCGGCACGGCCTTTCATCGGCCCACCCATTGCTTCCTCACCGGAGGACGTTCGACGAGACGGCCGCCGAGAAAACGAGAAGACGAGAAGACGGGAAGACGAGAAGACGAGAAGACGAGAAGACCAGCAAGGCCAGAAGGCGAGGGCCCCCGGCGCTTCGTAGATTCATCGACCCATGCGACCGCATTGCTCTAGGCTGTGATCCAGTGGAGCTCCGCACGATCGACATAGGCGTTCCGGTTCGTTATGCCGACTACGGCGGGAAGGGGCGTCCGATCGTGCTCCTTCATGGGCTCGGCGGCATTCATCTGAACTGGATGCGGCTGGGACCCGAGCTCGCGCGCCACGGTCGTGTCCTCGTGCCCGACCTGCCAGGATTCGGCGGCACTCCGCCGCTCCCGGAGCGGACGTCGGTTTCTTCTCTCGAGAAGGCCGTGTGCCGCTTCCTCGATGCGGTCGCTCCTGGTCCGGTCACGCTCGGCGGTAACTCGCTCGGCGGTGTCCTCGCGATGCTCGTCGCGCAGAGGTGGCCCGAGCGCGTGCGGCGCTTGATGCTGTTCTCGCCGGCCGTGCCGCATGCGTACTTCGAGCCGTTCGATGCGCACGCGTTTCTCGAGATGGGCGCCGCGATGCTGCCCTTCTTCGGGCCCGCCGGCGTGCAGTCGCGTCCTGCGCGGCTCGGTCCCGAGAGGCTCGTGATGCAGATGATGCATTTCATGGTGCACGACCTCCAGCGCGTCCCCAGAGAAGTGATCGAGCAGCACATCGAAGAGGCTCGCACGCGCATGGACCGACCGTGGATCGGGCACGCGTTCAGCGACGCGCTTCGCTCGCTCTCGTGGCGCTTGCTCAACCGTCTCGAGTTCGGCTGGATGGTTCGCTCCGTCGAAGCGCCCGCGATCGTGTTCGCAGGCGAGCGCGATCGTCTCGTTCGCGCGCGCTCGATCCGCGAGATGTGCGAGCTCAATTCGCGCTTCGACTTCCGCGCGTTCCCCGAGGTCGGGCACGTCCCGCAGCTCGAAGCCCCCGAGCGCGTGATGATCGAGCTCCAGCGGTTCTTCCGGAAGCATCCGATCGAGCCGGGCGTCGCCGCCGCCTGAGCGGGCTCGTTCGACTTCGACGAGCGCGCCCCGCGCGCGGACGGAGCACAGCGCCGCGGTCGGGCACGGGACCAGTGCGCATGTGACTCGCTCGTGGTCGCGCTCAAAAGCGAGCTCGTGCATCGATCGCTCGACGATCTCCCGCCGGAGCTGACCCGACGGCCGAGGCATTCACGTTGCACCACGGAGCTGCGTCGCACTTCGAACGCGACGAGGAGGATAGTTCCGTGTCGTTTCGCTTCCGCAACATCTTGCTTACGGGCCTTGCCGTCACCGCCGTCGCCATCGGCTGCACTGTGAATGTCGACGACGGACGCGGCGACGGGACGAAGACCGTCGACAGCACGCGTGCGAGCGCGCTCGTGACCGGGCGTATCGACGCCAAAATCAGCGGTACCGCCAACGTCTACGTCAACGATCAGCCGCGCAAGCTCGTCGTCGCGCCTGACCGCACGTTCGTCGTACGCGAGGTGCCCTCTGGCGACACGACGTTCGCCATCGACGTCGCTGGCGTCCGCGGCTCCGTCACGATCGACGGGATCAAGCCAGGCGAGGTGATCGAGGTCGAGGTGCGGCTGGAGGGCTCGTCGATCGTGATCGTGATCACGCGGCGTGACGCTTCCGCCGAGCCGCCGCGCGAAGTCACGCAGACGGACGGTGCACCGCTCGAGATCCGCGCCAACAACGTTTGCTACTTCCTCCGCGCGGGGACGTACGACCGGGACATCATCATCCACGGCAACAACGTGAAGCTCTTCGGCGCGGGCGGCTGCAATACATCCGAGCGCACCGTCCTCACCGGCTCGCTCACGGTGAAGGGCAACAACGCCATCGTGCAGGACGTCGAGCTCCGTGGCCGCGTGCTGATCGAGGCGAACAACGTCCGCATCCAGGACGCGTGCACCGGTTGTTACGCGAATGCGTGCTACTCGGGCGACGGGAGCAGCAGCGGCGGTAGCAGCGGCGGAACGTGCACCGATCGGACCGGCGCCGGTGAGAGCTGCGTCGACGCCGGAAGCAGCAGCGGCGGCAGCAGCAGCGGTGGGAGCAGCAGCGGCGGGACGACCCCGGACGCCGGCGCGGACGTCGACGCCGGCACCGACGCAGACGCCGGCTGATCGGCGCGACGGACGACACGCCCTGTCGTCACTTCGAGCGGCGGACGACCTCGCGCGGGTCGATCCGCCGCTCGTCTTTCCGTTGATACGCGCGCGTGGACGTCGCGTAGCTGCGCTCGCGCGCGAGCGTCAGGTGAGCTGCTCGACGAGGACCGCGCCGTTTGCGCGGGCCGCGTCGAGATCGCGCCAGCCGGTGCCCGAGACGACACACCAGCCGATGGCGTTCTTCATCCGCTGGACGGCGTCGAGGGCCGAGCGCAGGCTCGGGAACGTCCAGGAGAGGAGGCCCGGCTCGACGTTGTGCCAGCCATGGACGAACAACGTGACCTCGCGCGCGGCGCGGCTCGCGGCCGCAGCCTCCTTCGGATCCGGCGTGCAGACGAAGACGTCCGAGTCCTCGAGCCGGTCGTACGACGGCGGTGAGGGCGGGACTGCGAGGAGCGGGCGCGACTTCGCCGGCTGCTCGAAGACGGGCGCAACCGGAGACGACGGACGCGAAGGCGGCGGAAGCGGCACGGACCGAGCTTCGGCGGTCGCCGAAACGGCCTCGCGTCGGATCACCGACGTCTTCGTGTCACGTGCTCGCCGGAAGAGGCGCATCCTGAATTCCTTTTGCGATGCCTTTCACGCGACGACAAGGGTGAAACAGCGAAATCGTACGGCGCGGCGCGTCGAAACTTTGAACGTCAACGATCGGCGCCGGCGATCACGACGTGGGGCGCGAGCTCTCCACAGGCAAGGGGACGAGCGCTCGAATACCAGCAATCGTCTGCATACGACTCATCGCGCGAGAGAGGGGGTTCCCACACGCAACTCCTTTGCGTGCGAAATATTCCTTCTGAAGTCGCTGAAGTCCGGCTTTCTTCGATTCGACCTGAGCCAGGAGGGCCAGAGGGAGGAGCCCGCCCGGGCCGCTCGAAAAGCGCGCCGTCGAGCGCGTCCCTGAGACGCTGAGCCGTGCTTTGGAAAAGGCCGACGCCTCGGCCTCCCGCCTCGTCGGGGCTGCGCGCTACATTGGCGATCCGCGGCCGATGTCCGGCCGAGCGCCGGGGCTGGCTTTCAGGTTCCACGTCTCATCCCCTTCCGATGAAGAACGACGATCCGCGTTTCGCGGGAGGCGGCTACGGCGAGCGGGACGAGGGACGCGACACGCGCCTCGATCCGCTCGAGGACCTCGTCGAAGCGACGCAGCCGGGGTTGGTCCTCAGCGCGCCTGCGGCGAGCGATCTCGTCACCCCGCATTCTCCCCAGCCCGCGGTTGCGGCCCCGCCTCCGCCCCCGCCGGCGCCGCCGATCGTCTCCGAAGAGGTGCTGTTCCCCGGGCCGGACCCCTTGCCGACCCCACCGGGCGGCGATGCCCTCCGGCCTTCCGACGTCCCGGCCGCCGAGGCGCTCTTCCGAGCGCGCGCGCCCCGCCAGCGTACGGGCTGGCCGTTTCTCCCGCTCGCGCCGCTGCTCGTGGTCGTCGTCGGTCTCGCCGTGGCGCTCGGGATCGGGCTCGTGGGCCTCGATCAGCTCTCGCGGGCGGGGGACGAGCACGCGGGCGCGCGAGCGGAGCTCCTCGCGGCCACGGTCGCGGCCAGGCTGGGCGCGCTTCCGCCAGCACGCCGCGTCGAAGCGACGCAGCTCGCAGCACGGAGGAGCGCTGCAGAGCTCCTCGTCGTCACGCCGGGCGCGGAGATCATCCACGACCAGACGCTCGGCGCACCCGACCGCGCAGCGCTCGAGAAGATGCTCGCGACCGGTCGAGGTGTCGCCGAGATGCGAATGGGGCGCGCGCGTTACGCCGTGCGCGTGGTCGGATCCCCGGCCGATCCCGCCGCCCCGCGGCTCGTGGCCCTCGTCCCCGAGCCGCGCGCAGCCATCGGGGCGAACGCGCTCGCGAGCGCGCTCGCGGCCCTCGCCGTCTTGCTCCTCGGCGTTGCCGCCGGAGTCGCGTACGCCGTCTCGCGTGACGTCGCCCGTGACGTCGAGTTCATCACTGACCGCGTCCGCACGATGGCTCAGGTCCGCACGGAGCCGACAGGAGAGCTCATTCCTCTGCGGACGATGGACGAGGTCGGCGTGCTGACGGCCACGTTCAACAAGCTCGTAGGCCGCTTCGGCATCGCGTCGAGCCAGTACCGGGGCGACCTCGCACGCGCGAGCGCCGCCGATCGCGAGCGCGCAGCGTTCCTCGCGGCGGTCAGCCACGAGCTCCGGAGCCCGCTCAACGCGATCCTCGGCTTCGCCGACATCCTCATGGAGGAGGTCGATGGTCCGCTCTCTCCGTCGGCGAAGGAGGAGGTCGAGCAGATCCGTGGCTCGGGCCAGCATCTCCTCGCGCTCATCAACGACATCCTCGAGTTCTCCGCGCTCGAGAGCGGCCAGCTCCGCCTGAGCCGCAGTCGCGTCGACGTGTTCGCCCTCGCCCAAGAGGTCATCAAGGAGGCTCGCGGCCTCGTCGGCGACAGACCGCTCGTCGTCCGCATCGAAGGCGAACCCCTCGTCGCGCGCGTCGACGGACGCCGCGTACGCCAGATCCTCGGCAACCTCGTCAACAACGCGATCAAGTTCACGCAGCAGGGCGAGGTCGTCGTCCGCGTCCACCGTGAAGGAGTGATGGCGGCCTTCCTCGTGAGCGACACGGGGCCCGGCATCTCCGAGCAAGAGCGCGCGGTCATCTTCGATGAGTACAAGCAGGCGCGGAGCGAACGCCTCCGTCGCCGCGGCACCGGGCTCGGCCTTGCGATCACGCGACGGCTCGTGATGCTCCATCACGGGAAGATCTCCGTCGAGAGCGAGCTCGGTCGTGGATCGACGTTCAAGGTCACGCTGCCGATCGGCAACATCGACGCGCCGCCGTCGCGCAAGCTCTCGCGCCCGCCGGGAGCACATCTCGTCGGCCGGACGGGGACGCCGTGAGCACGATCGTCCCCACGATGGATCGACCGTTCGAGGCGGGGCGCCTCCTGCCGCGATTGCTCGCGATCCAGGTGGCGACCCATCTCGTCGCATTCTTGCTGACGGCAGTGTTCGCGCCGCGCGTGCTGCTGCTCGAGCCGCAGTCCGCGGACGCGTCGCTCTCGGTCATCGTCGCGATGGGCCTGCTATCGGCGACCCTCTCCGCGGGCTTCACCCTGTTCGTCGTCCGCCGCGTGCGTGCGCTGCTCGCGGCGCTCGCCGTCGGATCGTCGTCGGGCAAACCGGAGCAGGTGCTCGCCCTCTACGACGCGCCGTCGCTGCTCTCGCTCGGGAACGTCGGCTTCGCGGGGCTCGTCTCGATCGTGACGCTGGTGCCGAGCCTCCGTCCGCAGGCGATCGACACGTACACGCAGCTCGCGCTCGTGCTGCTCGTCCTCACGATGGTCAGCACGGCGACGCTGCCGGCGTACATCCTGATGCGCGCGCGCGTTGCGCGAACCCTCGAGCTCGTCTCGCCGCGCGTCGCGGAAGAAGGACTCCGTAGGCTCGGCCGCGACGTGCTCGGGCGCCTGAGGAAACGTTACCTCGCCGCCGTCGCGCTGCCGGTGGCCCTCGTCGCGCTCGGCGCATCGCTCCTCGCCGACGCGCATGCGAGGGCGTACGAAAAGGACGCGCGCGCGAAGGACGCCGTCGACATCGCACATGCCGCGTTCGAATCGCTCGGCACCGGTGGACCGGAGGACGTCGCCGGGCGTGCGGAGGCTATCGAGGCCGCTGCGGCGCTCGGCTTCCACGTGCAGATCGTGCCGACCCACGAGGGCGTCGAGACCTTGCGTCAAGGTGACGAAGGCGAGACGCAGGTGACCGTGCCGCTCCAACCCGGCGCGGCGCTCGTCCGGTTCGGTACCTCGCGCGTCTCGGGTGCCTTCGCCGCGTACGTGCTCCTCGCGATGGCCGCCGTGGGCCTCGCGGCGATCCTCGGCACGCGCGCGGCCGCGTTCTTCGACGCGGACATCGCGCTCGCGACGAAGGAAATCCGCCGCGCAGGCGTGGCCGAGGTCATGCGCGGGACGATCATCCTGCACGAGGCGCGCTTCTCGACGGTGACCGCGCTGCTCGAGGCGATCGACACGCTCGGCGGCATCTTCCGCGAGTTCGCGTCCGCTCAGCAGCGCGCGATCGACGCGCGCGAGGCGACCGAGCGCATGCGCGGCCTGTTGCTCGCGTCGATGAGCCACGACCTCAAGGCACCGCTGAACGCCGTGCTCGGATTCACCGAGCTCGTTCGCCGCAATTCGCTCACGAAGGAGCAGCACGAGAGCCTCGCGATCATCGAGCAGCGCGGGCGAGAGCTGCTCGTGCTCATCGACACGATCCTCGATAGCGCACGCGTCGAAGCCGGTGAGCTCGAGGTGACGCCCGAGCCCACGCACGTGGGCGACGTGGTCATGTCGGCCGTCCTCGAGGCACGCGATCTGTCCGTCGGCAGCGAGGTCCAGATCATGGGCGAGATCCAGCCCGGGATGCCGACGCTCCTCATCGACAGCACGCGCATCGTCCAGGCGCTCACGGCGGTCGTGATGACGGCGGCGCGCTTCAGCGACAAGGGCATCGTGCCCGTGCGCGCGACCCTGCCCGCCGATCAAGGCGAACGCATGCGCATCGAGGTCGAGACGAGCGGCGAAGGCCTGCCGGTCGCAGAGCGCGAGAAGATCTTCGATGCCTTCAAGAGCGCGGAGAGCGCTCGTCGCCAGGGTGGCCTCGGCCTCGGGCTTCAGCTCGCGCGATCGATCGTCGAGATCCACGGTGGATCGATCGAGGTCGACAACACGGCGCATGGCGGAATGGTCTTCCGCGTGTGGCTGCCCGTGCAGAACGACCGTGCATCGATCCGTGCGCGGGCGAGCCGGCCGACGATGGCGCCCTGACGCAACGCAACACATCGATGCGCTGATGGGCCGCTTTTTTCGCGGTACCTTCGACTGAGCTGCTTGCCCGCGTGGATGACGCATGCTCGCCGCTCGTGATCGCGTTGCGCCCTCGGCGCTTCAGATGAGCGAACGGGCGCCTTCGTAGAGAGCACTTTCAGCTCCGCCGAGACTGGTAGGGCGGTTGCAACGCCGCTCGTCAGCCCATGAGCATCGCCATGGGCATCGAGGAGCCGCGCCATGAGAGAAGCTGCCAAGAGCTCCGGCCTGAAGATCGCCCATCAACATCCGGGGCGTCTTCGTGTGCGTGCCGACGCGTTCATCGGCGACGGTGCGATCGCCGAGCGGACGCGCACCGGCATAGCCCGCCTCGGGGCCGTGTACTCCATCCGCCACGACCCACGCACCGGGAGCTTGCTGGTCGAATACGATCCGCACCACGTCGACGCGAGCACGCTCGTCGGCCGCATCGCAGAGCTCAGCGATCTCGAGCTCGCACCGAACGAGGCGCCGCCGCCTCGACGCGAGCCCGGGGCGGGCGTGCACGCGCTCTTTCGCAAGCTCGATGCCTTCGCCCAGGAGCTGACGAACGGGCGTCTCGACCTTGGCGTGCTGGTGCCCGGCGGTCTTGCTGCGCTGAGCGCGTATTCGTTCCTCAGGGGGGACCACAAGCGTATACCGCGCTGGGACAGCCTCGTGTACTGGGGCTATTCGATCTTCGTGCAGGCCCATCCGAAGCGCTCGGTACCGGTCAGCGACCCATCGCTCGCGCGTGGCGATCACTAACCGGCGACGGCCGGCTGCTCCGTCGAGGCGCGCGCGCGCGCCGTCCTCTGGCGGCGACGCTTGAGCATGCGATACGCGAGGACGCCGACGAACGCTCCGAGCGCAGCCTCGGTTGCTCCCCAGAGCCCGGCTGCAGCAGCGATCAGCCCGCCTGCCACGCTGGCACCGATGACCGGGCGTTCGAGCGCGTGACCCAGGCGCTCGGCCGTGTGCTCCATGCGCGCGATCGATCGCTCGACCTGCTCGCGCGCGATCTCGCTGCTCTTTCGTTCGGGCTCTTTGCCCTCGGCTTGCTCCGGTACAGCTGCCTGGGTCGTAACTTGCTCTCCGCCTTGCGGTTCTGCACCCGTCGTCATCGCTGGCCTCCGCACCATCCCGGAAGCAAACGCGCGACCACCGACTCGTCGCGTTCGCGTTACGGCTCCGTCCCCGTCATGTGGATGACCGGAGCCGATCAGGACCTCGGGGCCGCCTCGATCGCGCAGAGGACGCCGCGCGCCTTGTTGCGCGTCTCGTCGGCCTCGCTCTGGGGATCGCTCGCCTCGACGACGCCTGCGCCCGCCGTGACCTCGAACGTGTCGCCCTTGCAGACGAGCGTCCGGATCGCGATCGCGAGATCGAGATCGCCGCTCGAGCCCACGTATCCGATGGCTCCGCCGTAGATGCCGCGTGGACGGGCCTCGAGCTCGCGGATGATCTGCATCGCTCGCACCTTCGGGGCACCGCTCAGGGTCCCGGCCGGGAATGCGGCGCGCGCTACCTCGAGGGGAGGGACGTCCGGCGTGATCTGCCCGCGCACCTCGCTCACGATGTGCATCACGTGCGAGTAACGCTCGATCTCCATCTTCCTGAGGAGCTCGACGGAGCCGATCTTCGCGACGCGCCCGACGTCGTTACGTCCGAGATCGATCAGCATGACGTGCTCGGCGCGCTCCTTGGGATCCGCGAGGAGCTCGGCCTCGAGGCGTGCGTCCTCCTCGGGCGTCTTCCCGCGCGGGCGTGTGCCTGCGAGCGGCCTCACCGTCATCGCGCCATTCTCGAGGCGCACCATCGTCTCCGGGCTCGCGCCGGCGATGCGAAGACGCTCGCCGCTCACGCCCGGAGCCGGCGGCAAATCGAGGAAGTACATATAAGGCGACGGGTTGACGAGCCGCATCGCGCGATAGACGTCGAACGGATCGCGGCCTTCCCTCGGGACGGAGAACGTGCGCGCGAGGACGATCTGGAACGCGTCGCCCGCGGCGATGTACTCCTTCGCGCGGAGCACGCGCTGCTTGTAGCCATCGTCGTCGAGATCGGTCGTGACGTTCGCCGGGATGCGCGATCGGTCCGGGACCTGGATGTCTCGGAGCGTGACGGGACGTTCGAGATCTGCGAGCGCACGCTCGACCGCCTCGTCGTCCTCCGCTGCGATCGTGACCGTCTGCGCGAGCGCATCGAACACGACGACCGTGGCTCCGCCGAGGAAGCGCGCGAGCGGGACGAAGTGCTTCTTCCAGGTCGCGTCGTTGCCCGGCGGAACCTTGTCGATGAGGTGGACGATGTCCCACGCGAGATAACCGACGTGCGCCGACGCGAAGCGTGCCGCCATCGAGTCGAGGGCGACGCCGTCCTTCTTGAACAGCGGGCCTGAAGACGCGATCGGATCGCCGCCGGTCGACGCGAAGCTCGGGAGCCGCTCTCCTTTCGGATCGCCACTTCCTGGGTGGAGCGTCCAGCCCTTGCGATCGAGGACTGCCTCGTAGCGGGGCCGGTATCCGAGGATCGAGTAGCGGCCCCAGCGTTCACCGCCGACGACGCTCTCGAGGAGGAAAGATGCGCCTTCGGGATCGGCCGCGCGGAGCGCTGCGTACGCTCGGACGGGCGTGAGCGCGTCGGCGACGAGCGTACGCGTCGCGATCTTCACGACGTCCTCAGGAGGAGCGCGCGTGCGCGTGAGGGCTCCACGGGCGTGCGACCGATGGACCGCGCATAGGTGGCGGCGCGCGCGACGAGCGGCGCGCTGCCCTCTGCGAGGACACCCTTCGACAGGTAGATGTTGTCCTCGAGGCCGACGCGCGCATGGCCGCCGAGCCGCATCGCGAGCTCCGTCATCGGCTGCTGGTGGCGCCCGACCGCGGCCACGGCCCACGTCGCCTCGGTGCGCGGCACCAGGCTGACGAGGTAACGGAGGTTCGCCTCGGACGCTCCGATGCCACCCGGCACGCCCATCACGAACTGGAAGTGGAGCGGCTTCGGAATGATGCCCTTGTCGGCAAGGAGCAGCGCCTCCTCGACGTGGCCGACCTCGTAGCACTCGAGCTCGGGCACGGCGCCCGACGTGCGGAGCCGTGCAGCAAGGTCACGGATCTGAGGGCGCGTGTTGACGAAGACGTCGTCGCCGAAGTTCAGCGTCCCGCAGTTCAGCGTCGCCATCTCGGGGCGGCAGTCGAGCGGCTGCGCGCGCTCGTCGATCGTCATGCCGATCGCGCCGCCCGTGGAGACCTGCACGATGCAGTCGGTCTTCGAGCGGATCTTCTCGATCGCCTCCGCGAAGCGATCGCGGGACTGCGTCGGCGACCCATCGTCGTTGCGGACGTGCAGGTGGATGACGGCGGCGCCGGCCTCACGGCAGCGTGCGGCCTCGTCGGCGATCTCCTGTGCGGTGATCGGGAGGTGAGGCGTCTGCTCGCGCGTGATCTCGGCGCCGACGATCGCCGCGGTGAGGATCACGTCGGCGACGTGCGCCTCCGTCGATCCGAGCGTGCGCGGTCCGCCGCTCTCCGTTCCGGTCGGGGTCACGACCGCATCCGGGACGGGCGGCGCGCCGGCGGGGAGCGCAGGCACGTAGAGCTCGCGCGGCTTCCGCTGCATCTCCTTCGGCGTGACGCAGGTGCCCGTCGCGCGGCAGACGACGACCGGCTCGCTGAGCACGCTCGCGGCGCTCGCGGGGACGCCGACCTGACGCACGTTCGAGACCACCTTCAAGGCCTCGAAGCGCATCTTCCGGCTCGTGTTGCCGACGCTGACGAGCTCGGCGGTCGCCTCGATGTAGTCGCCCGCGAAGACGGGCGCGAGGAACTCGACCGAGTCGTATGCGCGGAAGAGGCCTTCATCCCCGTCGAGGCGGATGAGGAGCTCGGTCGCGAGATCGCCGAAGAGGGCGAGCATCCGCGCGCCGTCGACGAGCTCTCCGGCGTAGTGCGCGTCGTGGGCCCCCATGCGAAGACGAAGAGTGACCTTGGTGCCGATCATGATGGGGCGCAGGCTAGTGGATCCGCCCTCTTGCTCAAGAGGAGAGGAGCCGACGGCGCCTCGACCGTTCACGCGCGTCCCGCGACCGCTCGCGTAGCTGGCTATCGACGGGGGAGCGCCGCCGCCGTACCCGTAGCTTGCGACACCGTTTCATGGTAGCGAAACCCGGAGTTTCCCCAGCCCCGCCCATGATTTACGTCGAAGCGAAGAATCTCCCGTCCCATATCGGGATCATCATGGACGGCAACGGACGCTGGGCTCAGCTCCGCGGTCGCGAGCGCGTCGAGGGGCACCGCGAAGGATCGAAGGCGGTCCGCCGCATCGTCCGCGCTGCACGCCGACTCGGGGTCCGGGCGCTGACGCTCTATGCGTTCAGCGAGCAGAACTGGGCGCGTCCCGATCTCGAGGTCGATGCGCTGATGCAGCTCCTCCGGGAATTCCTGGTCTCCGAGCGTGACGAGATCCTCGAAAACGGCATCCGCCTGAACGCCATCGGCAATCTCGGGCGCTTGCCTGCCATCGTCCGGACGGTGCTCGATCCGCTCCGCAAGGACAGCGAGGTTCGCGAGGAAATGACGCTCACCCTCGCGCTCAGCTACGGCGGACGCGAGGAGATCGCGACCGCAGCACGCGAGCTCGCCCGGGAGGTCGCTGCGGGGAACATCAGCCCCGACGATGTCACCGAGGGCGCGCTGCACGCGCGGATGCCGAGCCTCAGCGTCGGCGATCCCGACCTCGTCATCCGCACCGGCGGCGAGCGGCGGATCTCGAACTTCCTGCTCTACGGGCTCGCTTACGCAGAGCTCCACTTCGCCGACGTGCTCTGGCCCGACTTCAGCGAGAGCGATCTGTACGAAGCGATCGAGAGCTTCCAGCGGCGTGAGCGCCGTTTCGGCCTGGTCGGGAAGGCCGCCGAGCCGGTCCTCGCCGGCGAAAGCGACGAGCGCCAGCCGGCCGTGACCGACGCGGCGCCGGTCCTCCGTCTCGTCGGCTGACCGGCGCTCGCTCGAAGCGGCGTGCTGCGTAGCGCAGCGTTTGCACGCTTGTCCGTGTCGGCTCGCCTCAGGGCGAGGCACGACGCATCAACGGTTCTCGAGCTACTTCTTCCCGCCCTTGCGGCCCGCGCGCACCTTCGCCGGGTCCTTGCGGCCTCCCGACGAGCGCTTCGCGGAGCTGCGCTTCTTGGTGCCGCCGGAGGAGCGCTTCGCGGAGCTGCGCTTCTTGGTGCCGCCGCCGCTCGACGACTTCTTCTTGGTGCCGCCGGAGGAGCGCTTCGCGGAGCTGCGCTTCTTTGTGCCGCCGCCGCTCGACGACTTCTTCTTGCCGCCGGACTTCTTTCCTCCGCGCTTCTCGGCGCCGGGGCTGTTCGCGATGGCAGCCGCGCGTCCTTTGCTCATGCCCTTCTTGCGGAGGCCTTCGTACTGCTTGTCATCCTTCACCGACGGACCGTGATCTTGCGCCATGTGGCTCTCCCTTCGAGCCGCGGATGCGTGCATTCTTCATGCCTCGGAAGGTCACGCGGCAAATCTTCTCGGCTCGGGAACCTGCCAGCGCTGCGGTCGTGCCATGGACATGACGGCGACGCTGCGCATCGCGTTCGTGCTCTCGCTCGTGCTCGTCGTGGCCTCGCTCGGTGCATGTGCACCGGGAGCGAGCCATCTCGTTCCAGTGGCCGCGAAGGGCCGAACGCCGACCTCGACGGCTTCGCCGCGCAGCCTTGCTGTTCGCCTCGTGCTCGACGCTCGTGGGCTGCATGTCGTCGTGCGCGCCTCGAGCTCGGGCT
>JAEXCN010000151.1 GCA_023402175.1 Pseudomonadota bacterium
GCGTCTCGGGCACGCGGCATCGTTGCGAGCGCCGTCGCGAAGGCAGCACGCACCGCGGGCGTGATCGTCTTCGTTCCCGCGAGCCAGCGCTTCGTGACGAGCACGCCGCGCGCGTAACGGTGGAAGACGACCTGCGCGATCATCCACGACTCGACGTGGGATGGAGCGCGTTCGGCCGTAGCGAGGGCCTCGATGCGCGCGGCGATCGCCCCGAGTGGCAGCGTGTCGATCTCGCGGAGCGAGCCGGGGTACTCGTCGGCGAGCCGCGCCATCTCGGGCCGAGGATCTGGCTCCTCGAAGGTCGCGTCCGTTCGCGCGCGCGCATGCGCTTCGCGAAGCGCGAGGATGCGCTCGTACTTGTCGCGGAGCGCGCGGAGGTCTTGTTCGTCGAGTGGTTTCACGAGGATGAGGCCGACGGGGATCCTTCCTCGCCGCCGCCTGCTATCCTAGCGAGACACATGTCCGACAAGCGCCGTGAAGTGGAAGAGCTCCGCCAGGAGATCGGCAAGATCGACGCGCAGCTCCTCTCCTCGCTCGAGCGTCGAGCCAAGCTCTCGAAGCGCATCGGTGAGCTCCGGAAGCAGATGACGGCGCCGCTCGCGCTGCCCGATCGCGGTCAGATCGAGGAGCTCGTCTCGAAGGCGGCCGGGGAGATCCCGCAGGCGGCGCTGCGCGAGATCTTCCGCGAGATCTTCGCGACGTGCTTCTCCCTCGAGCAGCCGGTCGTCGTGGCGTATTCCGGGCTCGACGGAGGCTTCGCCCATGCCGCGGCACGGAGCCGGTTCGGCGTTGCGGCCGAGTACCTCGGGGCCGACACGGTGCGGACGGCGATGGACGAGGTCAGTCGCAAGCGCGCGAGCTATGCGGTGGTCCCGTTCGAGACGAAGGCCGAGGGGGTGCTCCAGTCGACGATCGCCGCGCTCACCGAGAGCGACGTGAAGATCGTCGGCGCCTTCGAACTCGTCCTGAACCTGCAGCTTGCAAGCAGAGCTTCGAGCCTCTCCGAGATCGAGAAGGTCTACGCCATCGCGAAGGACCGGGCGCACTGCCAGAAGTTCCTCGCCGCGGAGATGCCCGGCGCGCAGGTGCTCGACGTGAAGACGCCGCTCGGCGCCTGCCAGCTCGCGGCCGCCGACCCGCGCGCCGCGGCGCTCGTACACGAGGGCTTCACGGCTGAGTTCTCGCTCGAGACGATCGAGCGCAACGTTCGCGACGACGGTGACGAGCGCGTTCGGTACGCGATCGTCGGAACGCGTCCCTCGAGCCGGACCGGAAGCGATCTCACCGGGCTCGTCTTCGCGGTCAACGACTCGCCGGGGGCGCTCCACGAGATCCTCCGGCAGTTCGCCGAACGCGGAGTGAACCTGACGAAGATCCAGTCGCGCCCCACGCCCGGCGAGAACTGGCACTACCTCTTCTTCATCGAGGTGCAGGGCCATGCCACCGATCGCCAGGTGATCGGCGCGATCGAGGACGTTCGCCGCCTGTCGAAGTACTTCAAGGTGCTGGGCTCGTATCAGCTGACTTGATCAGTTACCCTGCGGCGCACATGAAACGAGGCTCTTCTTCGTTCGCGGCGCTCTTCTTCGTTCTCCTCTCGGTCTTGCTCGCGGCGTGTGGCGGCGACAAGAAAGAAGCCAAGTCCCCCAAAGCCGATAGCGGCATGGACGACGCGCTGGCCCTCTTGCCAGGCAACGCCATCGCGCTCGGTACCGTGGACGCTCGCGCGTTCTTCGGCAGCAAGACGTTCGGCGCCGAGCTCGCGAAGCTCGTCGAGAAGTACATGCCGATCGGGCAGGAAGCGGACTTCCAGGCATCGCGCGACGTCGATCGCGTCACGTGGGCGAGCTACTCGTATCAAGGCGTCGACGCCGCCGCCGTCATCATCGGGCGCTTCGACGAGGCGAAGATCAAGCAGGCGGCGCTGCAGAAGACGCCGACGAAGACCGGTGGCGTCCTCGTGGCCTCGCAGTATGCCGGCCGTGACGTCTACACGGTCAACAACGTCGGCTTCACGCTGCTCTCGAGCACCAAGGCGATCGCCGGCACAGAGAGCGGCATCCGGCGCGTCCTCGAGCGCATCAAGGACAACCGCGTTCAGCGCGACATCGCGAAGTGGATGATCGACACCGTCGAGACTCCAGGAACCGCGGCCGCCGTCGCCGGCGACTTCGCCACGCAGCCGGTGCCGGCCGAAGCCCTTCGTCAGGTGCCCGTGCCGTTCATCCAGCAGATGAAGGCGCTGCGCGTGCTGCTCACGTTCAAGGACCCCGGCGTGCAGGTCGCGGGCAGCCTCACGTACCCGGACGAGAACGGCGCGGGGACGGCGTCGGAGCACGTCAAGCAGGCAGCCAACATGTCGAAGTGGCTCTCGCTGATCGGCATCAAGATCCAGAACATCGACGTGAAGGCCGACAAGCAGGACGTGCAGGTGAAGCTCGAGGTCGACGACCAGTCGCTCCGCCAACTGCTCGCGTCCGCCCCGCAGTGGCTCGGCCAGTGAACCGGACATCGATCTGAGCGCGCGCGAGCGGCCATCGCTCGGCCGCTCGCCGGCGCATTGCAGCGCCGCTCGTCGGCGCATTGCAGCGCCCGTTCTCGGGTACGCTTCGATCCGGGAGGTCCTCATGCGTGCTGCGATGGGTCGATCGCTCGTGGTCGCCACGATCCTTTTTGGTCTGGCGGCGGGGTGGGGCTGTGGGGACGATGCGTCCTCTGGACCGGGCGGCGCTTCGGGCTCGAACGCATCGAGCTCGGGAACGAGCGGCACCGGCGCGCCGATCGACGGCGGACCGACGTTGCCGCCCGCGGCGTCGTGCGCTGCCGCCGGCGGGAGCGCCACGGTCAGCGCGCCGACGCTCACGAAGAAGCTCGTCGACGACGGGGACGAAGGCTGGCTCGCATCGCCTGCGATCGCGGACCTCGATGGCGACGGCAAGAACGAGATCATCGCGGCGCGTGGTGGCCGCGTCCTCGCGTGGCGCGCCGACGGTACGCGCGTGTTCTCGTTCGACACGAAGAAGGACCGCATCTGGGCGAGCCCGATCGTCGGGAACTTCACCGGCGACGCGAAGCTCGAGATCGCCATCGCGGCGCGCGACTCGGCCTATCTCCTCGACGCCTCCGGTAACGTGGTCCCGGGCTTCCCGAAGACGTGGGGAACCGAGACGCGGACGATCGCTGCGGGCGACGTCGACGGCGACGGCGCGCTCGACATCGTCGTCGGCGTCCGCAACGGCGAGGACATCGTGACCGCGTACCACGCGAACGGGAGTGCGGTGCCCGGGTTTCCGCCGGTCGCGAGCGGGACTGCCGGATGCACGCCGGGCCCGTGTTACTTCGCCGGTCTGTACGACCAGAACCTCGCGGTCGGGGACCTCGATGGCGACGGCAAGCACGATCTCGTGCTGCCGCACGACAATTCATATGCGAGCTTCTTCAAGGGCACCGGCGTCGCCTTCGATGCGAATCCGATGTTCGCCAAGCGACCGAAGACGCCCGGCGTCCGCTACCTCCACGACCTCGAGCTCGCGAAGCAGGGCTACGCCGACGACGAGGCGACGGCCAACCAGGCGCATTTCACGAACACGCCGCCCGCCATCGCCGACATCGACAAGGACGGCACGTTCGAGATCGTGATGGTCGGAAGCGTGCAGAATGCAGCTCAGGCCGATCGAAAGCGAGGCGTTGCGCTCTGGGTCGTCCGCTCGGATGCGTCGCGTCCGCCGGGCTGGGAGTCGCCCTTCCACGTCCCGGCTTACGTGATGGGCCTCGGCGACGGCTTCAATCCGGAGCTCGAGGGCGCCGCGGTACAGGGGGCGGACAACCTCGTCGGCTCGACGAACCAGGTCACGATTGCCGACATCGATGCGAGCAAGCCCGGGCTCGAGATGATTTTCGCCGGCTTCGACGAGAGGATCCACGCGGTCGCGGCCGACAAGACCGAGCTCTGGTCGACGGCGTATGCCGAGAACGGCCGCGCGCTCACGGCCGGCGTCGTCGTCGCCGATCTCTCGGCAGACGGATCGCCCGAGATCGTGTTCACGACCTACTCTCCCGACGACGGCGGGGGCGCTCTTTTCGTGCTGTCGGCGGCCGGCGCGCAGCTGCACAAAGTCGCTCTTCCGACGCGCGGCTCGATGGCTGTGCCGACGATCGGCGACGTCGACGGCGACGGCACGCTCGACGTCGTCGTCTCGCTCAAGGACGAGAACGCGTCGAAGGAGAACGTCCTCGTCTTCCAGGTCCCCGGCTCGAAGCCGAACTGCGTCCTCTGGCCGACCGGCCGCGCGAACTACCTTCGCAACGGCTGGGTCCGCTGAGCGGCACCTCGATCGTAGCGTCGACAGGCCCGCGAGATGACGCGAGCATGCGCGGCGCAGAACGATCGCACCCCGGGTGCATCGACCTGAGGTAAACATCGAGCCGTGAGCACCCTCGTCGTCCATCCTCTCGGCAACAAGCCCCTCGTCGGGAGCGTGCCCGTCCCGAGCGACAAGAGCATCGGTCATCGCGCTCTCCTCTTTGCATCGCTCTGCGAGGGCGCTTCGGAAATCCGAAGCTTTTCGCACGGCGAGGACAACGTCTCGACCGCCAACGCGATGCGCGCGATGGGCGCCGTGATCGAGGACGTCGACAAGACGACGCTTCGGGTCAAGGGGACGGGCCTCTTCGGGCTCCGGACGCCGCAAACCGACCTCGATTGCGGCAACTCCGGCACGACGATGCGTCTCCTCGCGGGCATCCTCTCGGCGCAGACCTTCCAGTCGAGGCTCGTCGGCGATGCCTCGCTGACGCGACGCCCGATGATGCGCGTCATCGGACCTCTCCGCGCGCGCGGCGCCGTCATCGAGGGGACGCCGCACCCGAAGAAAGAGGGCGACCTCACCCCGCCGCTCCTCGTCGGACCGCTCCCGCGCGGCAAAGAGCTGACCGAGCTCGAATACGAGAGCCCGGTCGCGAGCGCGCAGGTGAAGAGCGCGGTCTTGCTCTCGGGCCTCTATGCGCACGGCACGACGTGGTTCAAGGAGCCGACGCTCTCGCGCGATCACACCGAGCGGATGATGCATGCGCTCGGTGTTCCGCTCCGAACCGTTGCGACGGCCGTGGAGCTCGATCCGGCGGGTTGGAGCGGGAAGATGGAAGGCTTCTCGATCGACATCCCGGGCGACATCTCTGCGGCGGCCTTCCTCGTCGTCGCGGCGCAGATCACGGAAGGTTCGCGCGTCACCGTTCGCGGCGTCGGTACGAACCCCACGCGCACCGGGCTCCTCGAGATCGCGCGGCACATGGGCGCGGGGCTCGAGGTCGTGCCACAGGGCGATCAGGCCGGCGAGCCGGTCGGCGAGATCTCGGCGTGGTACCAGCCGCTGCGCGGCACGCTCGTCGGCGGCGAGCTCGTGCCGCGCGCGATCGACGAGATCCCGATCGCATGCGCGCTTGCAGCGCGCGCGACGGGCGAGACCACGATCCGTGATGCCGAAGAGCTGCGCGTCAAGGAGAGCGATCGCGTCGCGACGATGGTCCACGTCTTGCGTTCGTTCGGCGTGCAGTGCGAAGAGCTGCCGGATGGGCTCGTCGTCCAGGGCTCACAGCGGACGCTGACGCCAGCCGTCGTCGACAGCCGCGGCGACCATCGGATCGCGATGACGTCCGCCGTGCTCGGCCTGCTCGGGAGTGGGCCGACGCGCATCACCGACTGCGACTGCATCGGCACGAGCTTCCCGCGCTTCGTCGGAACGCTGCGCGCGCTCGGCGCACGGATCGACGTGGAGTGACGGTACAACTCCTGTCCTCGGCAGCCGCCCGCCGTGGTAAAAGGTCGACGCCTCATGAGCGAGCGGAAGCGTCCCATCGTCGCGATCGACGGCCCGGCGGGTGCCGGAAAGAGCACCGTCGCGCGTCGGCTCGCGGAGCAGCTCGGTTACGTCCTCGTCGATACCGGCGCGATGTATCGTGCGGTCGCGCTCGCCGCGACCCGCGCGGGCGTTCCGTGGAACGATGGAGAGCGCGTCGCGGGCCTCGCGCGCGGGATCGTCGGCGCGCACTCGCTCTCGTTCGAGCGCGACGGCAAGCTCGGGGTCCGCGTGAAGCTCGCCGGTGAGGACGTCTCGGAAGCGATCCGCACGCCGGACATCGCCCAGGGCGCGAGCACGGTCTCGGCTCATGGCGAGGTGCGTGCGGTGCTGCTCGATCTGCAGCGGCAAGCAGGAGAGGGCGGAGGGGTCGTCCTCGAAGGACGAGACATCGGAACGGTCGTCTTTCCCGACGCCGAGGTGAAGTTCTTCCTGACCGCGAGCCCCGAGGTGCGGTCGCGCCGCCGTCACGAGGAGCTCGTCGCGAAAGGCCAGAACGTCACGTTCGACGAGACGCTCGCCGACGTGAAGGAGCGCGACGCGCGGGACGAGGGGCGCGCGGTCGCTCCGCTGCGCAGGGCCGAAGGCGCTGTGCTCGTCGACTCGACGCCGATGACGATCGACGAGACCGTCGCGTTCATGCTCGCGAAGGTCCGCGAGATCTCCGCCGAGTGATCGAGGTCGGCCCATGAGGAGGCGGATCGCCGGTCTCTTCCTCCGCGCGTCCGTCATCGCGCTCCCGGCGCTCGGCTGCGGGGGCGGTGCCCCACCGGCTGTCGCCCCGAAGAAAGAGAGCGCGCCGGCATGGGCCGACGTGTTCGACAGGACGCCGGATCTCTATGCGGTGATCCGACCGAAGGCGCTCAAGCGAGATGGTCTGTACGGCGCGTTCTTCACGTCGCTCGTCCGCGCGGCGCAGGCACGCGGGATCGCGCGCGGCGACACGATGGTCCGTGCTGCCGAAGGCGCCGACGAGATCATCGTCGGGCTGCAGAAGGGACTCGACGCGGCGCTCGTCCTTCGAGGCGTGCCGGCGAGCCTCGATCCGGAGAAGATCACGGACGAGGAAGGACACGCCTTGTTCCGGCCGCGGAGTGATCGCTCGAAGGTCGTCGAGTACGAGCTCGTCGACCCTCGGGTGGCCGATGCAGGAGCGCTGTTCGTCTTGCCGGATCGCACGTGGGTCGGCGCGCTCGGCGATGCCCGGCTGCGCGCGCGCCAGGCGTTCGCGACACCGTCGAACCGTCCGGCTCCGCAGCTCGACGAGGACGCGCTCGCGGTAGTGCGTCTCTCGGGGCCGCTCGTGCACGCGTTCGATCGGCATCCGACGTACGGCGTGCTCGCGAAGAAGCTCTCGAGCGTGACGTTCACGCTGAAGCCCGGGAAGGCCGGCCTCGTCGTGGCGCTCGCGTACGAGGACGCCGACGCCGTCGCGTGGGCGGAGATGCAGGCGAAGCGCATCGTCGCGGAGCTCTCGAAGAAGGGCGCTGCGGCGGATCCCGGCGGCAGCGCCTCGTCCGGCCACGCCGACCTGTCGTGGCTCGGCAGCGCGAAGATCGCGTACGAAGGCACGACCGTGTTCGTCCGGGTGGCGGTCCCGCCGCGTCTCCTCGAAGAGCTGCCGCGGGCCTCCGGCGCCGACTTCGGGCTGTGACGCACGCCCATGGCTCGGCTCCCAGCGCCGATTCGACGCAACGGATGACCTCGGGCCTTTGACTCTCATCGGGCGCTGGGCTAAAGCCCCGGCCCCCTTCGGGTTCCCGCTCTTCTCTGGATGGAGCTACGCCCTGGGGGAGGAAGGCGCTCGTGACCGAACCATCGGCCCGGGCGAAACGAGGTTCATCATAGATTCACATGGCAACTGAAACCGTCACTACCGAAACCAGCGGAGGCATGGACTCCTTCGCCGCCCTGTTCGAAGCGTCCGTCTCTGGCGGCGAGTTCGGCAAAGAGGGCGAGATCGTCCAGGGCACCGTCGTTGCGGTGCAGCGCGACAACGTCATCATCGACATCGGCGGCAAGAGCGAAGGCATGATCTCGCTCTCCGAGTTCACCGACGCCACCGGCGGAGTCACCGTCAAGGCGGGTGACCGTGTCGACGTCTTCATCGAGAGCCGTGAGAACGACGACGGCCTCGTCACGCTTTCCAAGGAGAAAGCGGACAAGATGAAGGTGTGGGATGAGATCTCGGGCGCGTGCGAGCGCGACGAGCTCATCGAAGGAACGATCAGCCAGCGTGTGAAGGGCGGCCTGTCGGTCACCATCAAGGGTGGCGTGAAGGCGTTCCTCCCCGGCTCTCAGGTCGACCTTCGCCCGATCCGCAACTTGGACAAGCTGATCGGCCAGACCTACCAGTTCAAGGTCATCAAGTTCAACAAGAAGCGCGGCAACATCGTCCTGTCGCGCCGCGTGCTCCTCGAGAAGGAGCGCGACGAGCAGAAGACCAAGACCCTCGAGACTCTCGAGGAGGGCAAGGTCGTCCGCGGCGTCATCAAGAACATCACCGAGTACGGCGCGTTCGTCGACCTCGGCGGCATCGATGGCCTGCTTCACATCACCGACATGTCCTGGGGTCGCGTCAATCACCCCGAGGAGCTCTTCAAGGTCGGCGACGAGGTCACCGTCAAGGTCCTCAAGTACAACCCCGAGACCGAGCGCGTCAGCCTCGGCCTGAAGCAGACCCAGGAAGATCCCTGGAGCCACGCTGAGGAGGCGTTCCCGCCGGGCAAGAAGGTGCACGGCAAGGTCATGTCGATCACCGACTACGGCGCGTTCGTCGAGCTCGAGCCGGGCGTCGAGGGCCTCATCCACGTCAGCGAGATGTCGTGGACCAAGAAGGTCAAGCACCCGTCGAAGCTCCTCGAGGTCGGCCAGGAGATCGACTGCCAGGTGCTCGAAGTCGACGCGAAGGCCAAGCGCATCTCGCTCGGCCTCAAGCAGCTCGAGCCCGATCCCTGGACCCTCTTCACCGAGAAGTACTCGCCGGGTGACAAGATCGGCGGCAAGGTCCGCTCGATCACCGACTACGGCGTCTTCATCGGCATCGAAGAAGGCGTGGACGGCATGGTCCACAAGAGCGACCTGTCGTGGACGGCGAAGGTCAACAACCCCGCCGACCTCCACCACAAGGGCGACGACGTCGAGGCGATCATCCTCTCGATCAACCACGACGAGAAGAAGGTCTCCCTCGGCATCAAGCAGCTCTGGGACGACCCGTGGCCGACCATCTTCTCGGAGTTCCCGCCGGGCAAGATCGTCGACACGAAGGTCGTGTCGGTCGTCGACTACGGCGTGTTCGTCCGCATCCGCGAGGGCGTCGAGGGGCTCATCCCGTCGAACGAGCTCGTGGAGAAGAAGAACGAGGCCGGTGAGGCGGTTCCGTACGAGATCGGCGACGCGATCAACGCAGAGATCGCGAACGTCGACTCGCAGGATCGTCGCCTGACGCTCTCGATGCGCATCGGTGAGGCTGCTTCGGCACCCAAGCCCGAGAAGCAGCGCCCCTCGGCCGCCCCGAAGAAGGCGAGCGAGGAGCAGAAGGCCACGTCGATCGGCGAGCTCATCAAGCAGAAGCTCGGCCAGGTCAACGTGAAGGGCGCGAAGTCCGAGACGAAGGAAGAAAAGGCGCCGGAGTCGGAGTCGGAGAAGGGCGAGGGCTGAGCCCTCCGCTTCCCTGATACGTCGCTGTAGCTGACAGGCGGCGGCCGCTTCCGAAAGGAGGCAGCCGCCGTCGGTCTTTTGTCGCAAAATGCACGGGCCCTTCGTGCGGGGCCTGAGGGCTCCGAGCGCCGCGCGCGGTGGTGTATGGTGCGCGCGATGTCGACACCGGTTTGGGCTCCGTGGCGCATGCCGTACATCCTCAAGGAGGACAAGCCGAAGGGGACGGCGGGCGGCTGCTTCTTCTGCGAGCACCCGCTCGACGTGTCGCGCTTCCGCGAGGACCTCGTGCTCGTCGTGCAAGAGCACGCGTTCGTCTGCCTGAACCGCTACCCGTTCACGCCGTCGCATCTGCTCGTCGCGCCGCGCCGGCACGTGAGCGACCTCGCGGAGCTGTCCGACGAGGAATACGGCGCGCTCACGACGCTTCTGCGAGAGAGCACGATTCGCCTTCGCAAGGCCGTGGGCTGCTCGGGCATGAACGTCGGCTTCAATCTCGGCATCGATGCAGGCGCCGGCGTGGCCGATCACCTGCACGGTCACATCGTCCCGCGCTGGCGCGGCGACACGAACTTCTTGCCGGTGCTCGCAGACGTGCGCGTGATGCCCGAATACCTCGACGACGCTTGGCGCCGTCTCTACGGCGCGTTCGCCGATCTGCCCGGAGAGCGCGCCCCCGCGCCTTCGTCCTCCGGGGGTCCTGGAGCTGGCGGATGACGGAGCCGACCACGCCGCCGAGCGAGCCGACCGTCTCGGTCACGACGACAGCGCCGGCAGCGCTCATCCTCGATCCGATGCGCGGCCCACGGAAGCGTCACGCGATCTTCCTCGCGGCGTCGGCGGTCATTGCCCTCGTCGTGCTCGTCGCTGCGCGATCGGTGCTCCTGCCGTTCGTCCTGGCGCTCGTGATCGCGTACCTGCTCACGCCCGCTGTCGCGTGGGTCGAGCGCAAGCGCGTCCCGCGGAGCCTCGCGATCATCCTCGTCTACATCGTCGTCCTCGGGTCGATGGGGCTCTTCATCCGGCTGTCCGCGCCGCGTGTCGCGCACGAGGTCGCGAACTTCCGCCGCGAGCTGCCGACGATCTCGAAGACGATAAAGACCGAGTGGGTGCCCGAGATCCAGCAGCGCCTCCGCTCGCTCGGCCTCGGCGGCGAGGCTCCGCCCGTCTCCGAGCGGCACGAGCGGCACGAGCGCGATCGCGATGGCGATGGACAGGAGGACGCGCCTGCGCTCGTCGCCCGGCCGCGCGCGGATGGTTCGGTCGCGATCGAGCTCGAAGGCTCGGTGACGATCAACCCGACGAAGGCCGGCGGCTACACGATCGAGCCGATGCGCGAACCGAAGGGCGAGCCATTCGACCTCGACAAGGTCGTCGCCGACATCGCCGGCAAGAGCATGGCGTACGCGCAGCACAACGCGCTCGAGATCGTGAAGATCGGCCGCGACATCATCGCAGGCGTGAGCCGCTTCTTCTTCGTCTTCGGCCTCACGTTGATGCTCGCGGCGTACACGATCCTCACGCGCGAGCGCATCCTCGGATTCTTCGAGTCACTTCTGCGACCGAGCAGCCGGCCGTCGTGGCGTCTGTTGCTCACGCGCGTCGACCGCGGTCTTTCGGGCGTCGTTCGCGGGCAGCTCATCATCTGCCTCGTCAACGGAGTGCTCAGCGCGATCGGCTTCGCGTTCGTGGGGCTGAAGTACTGGCCGGTGCTGGCGCTGATCGCGACGGTTCTCAGCCTGATCCCGATCTTCGGCTCGATCATCAGCTCGATCCCGGCCGTTTTCTTGGGCCTGACCCAGTCGTTCGGCACGGCGGTGTTCGTGCTCGTGTGGATCATCGGGATTCACCAGCTCGAGGCGAACCTCCTGAACCCGAAGATCATGGGCGACGCGGCGAAGATCCATCCGCTGCTCGTCATCCTGTCGCTGCTCGTGGGCGAGCACTTCTTCGGGGTCGTCGGCGCGCTGCTGGCTGTACCGGTGATGTCGATCGCGCAGAGCGTCTTCATGCACATTCGTGCTCAGGTGCAGGCCGACGATCCCGAGATGGCGAACGAGCCCGTCGGGAGCATCCTCCCGCCGCCGCCCCTCTGAGTCGGAAAGGGCCGGCTCCGTCTGGGTTTGCCATCGTCGGCCTCTAGCGGTAAGGACGCGCCGTGGCCATCGAGACGGACAAGGATGAGGCGAAAGAAGCCCAGGACGGCGCTGCAGCGGCACAGGCTGGGGGCCTGACGTCGGCGAAGTCCAAGAAAAAGAAGAAGAGCGCTGCCGAGGTCCAGAAGGAGCTCGCGGAAATCGGCAAGCCTCAGGAGGAGCGGCCGCCGGTCGACCTCAAGAAGATCTACGTCCGCGTCGCGATCGTCGCGGCGGTCATCTGGGTCATCGCGCTCATCATCCCGGGCTGGATCCCGAAGGCCGTCGCCGGCGTCGCCTCGGTCGTCGCCATCGGCGTCATGATCTGGCTCGACCGTTACGTCAAGAAGACCCAGGCGCTCGGCGCGATCCTGAAGGGCGCGGACACCGAAGAGGGCCGGAAGAAGGCGCTCGAGCGGCTCGATACCGAGTTCAAGAAGGGCGACACGCAAGCGATCATCGCGAAGGCGCAGCTCCAGATGCAGGAGGACCCGCGCGCCGCGCTGACGACACTCGAGAGCGTCAACGTCGACAAGGAGCTCGCGCCGATCGCCGGTCAGGTCCGCGCCATGCGCGCGATGCTGCACCTCACGCTCGGCGAGACGGCCGAGGCGCGCGCGCTCGCGGACAAGCTGGAGCTCGGCAAGCAGCAAGAGCAGAAGACGCGTGTGATGTTCGCGGCCGTTGCCGGCGAGGCGTGGGCCCGGACCGGGCAGGGGAAGAAGGCGGTCGACACGCTCGACCTCTTCAATCCGGACGCGCCGGAGAACGCCGAGCTGAAGGCGCAGCTCTGGCGTTCGCGGGCGTTCGCGTATGCCGCCGTCAACGACACGAAGAACATCCAGCGCGCGCTGAAGAAGCTCGCCGACATCAATCCGCACCTCCTCGGCATGTTCCTCCCGCCGCAGAAGAAGGTGCACCCGCTCCTCGAGCGCGAGGCGAAGCAGATGGTCCAGCGCATGGGCATCGTGCAGCGCAAGATGGTGCGCCAGCGGATGTGAGGACGATCAGCCGATGCCGACGAGGTTCGCGCGCGCGAGCGGGCGCAGCGTGACCTCCGGGAGGAGCTCCGCGAAGCTCACGACGGTCGTGTCGGGTAGCTCCGTCTCGAGGAGCTTTCGCATGAAGCGGCGGATGTCCGGCTGCGTGAGGAACACGGCCGGTCCCGGCGATTGCGTCGTGGCCTCGGAAGCGGCTCTACGCAGCGCCGCGATGACGTCGCGCGCGGCTGCCGGCGCGAGGGTGAGGAACGCGCCGGCGGGCGTGCGCTGGATCGCGCGGCGGATCGTGTCCTCGATCGTCGGATCGACGAGCACGACGCCGAGCTGCGTCGCGCCTCGCGTGAGCTTGAACGTGAGCGCGCGCCGGAGCTGAGCGCGGACGAGCTCCGTCAGGTTCAGCGGATCCTTCTCCGTCGCCGCGAGCGACGCGAGCGCCTCGAGGATTGCGCGCAGATCGCGGATGGACACGCGCTCTTCGAGCAGCCGTCGCAGGATGTCCGTCAGCAGCGTCAGCGAGACAGGCTTCGGTACGACGTTGCGGACGGTGGCTGGCGCGAACTGCTCCATCTCGTCGAGGAGTCGCTGCGTCTCGGCGAGGCCGAGGAAGTCGCCGGCGCGGGATCGGAGCAGCTCCGCTGCGGCGTCGCTGACGACGCGTACGAGCTCGGCATCGGACGTCCCGTCCGGCACGGGCATCACGCGTGCGGGCACCTCGAAGAGCGAGATCACCGCATGCCGCGACGGCAGACCCGCGGCAACGCGGACGCGGGGGGCAGGGAGGGGGATCCCGAGCTCGGAGAAGAGCTGCTCACGAAGCGCGAGCGCCGCGGAGCGAAGGCCCGCGCGCTCTCCGTCGGGCGCATCGTCGAGACAGTCGGCGAGATCCTCGCTGACCTCGATGCTCCAGGGAACCACGATCGGCACGAACGCCGTCTCGGTGCGACGCGCGCCGGATGCGGGGACGATCGGACGGGGCTCGGTGGCGTCGCGCCGATCGTCGCGCTCGAGCTGGCGCGTCCGCGCACGCGCCACGAGGAAGAGCGTGACCGCGAGGACGAGGAACGGCAGCGCCGGTAGGCCGGGGACGATCGCGAGGAGGAGCACGAACCCCGAGGCGACGCGGAGCGCCTTCGGCATCCCGAAGAGCTGCCCCGCGAGCTCCTGTCCGAGCGGCGTGTCGGGATCTTCGCTCGCGACGCGCGTGACGAGGACACCGGCCGCGGTGGAGAGGACGAGCGCGGGGATCTGCGAGACGAGGCCGTCGCCGATCGTGAGTAGGCCGTAGCGCTTGAGAGCGTCGACGGCGGTCATGCCCTTTTGCCCGACGCCGATCGCGAGCCCTCCGAGGATGTTGACGACCGTGATCACGAGCGACGCGATGACGTCACCCTTCACGAACTTCATCGCGCCATCCATCGAGCCGTAGAACTGGCTTTCGCGCGAGAGCATGCGTCGCCGGCGCCGGGCCTCGTTGCCGTCGATCGCGCCGGAGCGGAGCTCGGCGTCGATTGCCATCTGCTTGCCGGGCATCGCGTCGAGGACGAAACGCGCGCCGACCTCCGCGACGCGCTCGGAGCCCTTCGCGATGACGATGAACTGGATGATCGTGAGGACGAGGAAGATGACGCCGCCGACGACGTAGTTGCCGCGGACGACGAACTGGCCGAACGCGCGAATGACCTCGCCTGCGTTTGCCTGGAGGAGGATGAGGCGCACCGACGAGACGTTGAGCGCGAGACGGAAGAGCGTCGTGAGGAGGAGGA
>JAEXCN010000221.1 GCA_023402175.1 Pseudomonadota bacterium
GCGTTCGACCGTATCGCCCAGGCGATCCCGTCCGCGACCTGCACGCCAAGACGTGGGCGCGCACGGGCAAGCCGGCCATCCGCGAGTACCAGCAGGAGTACTTCACGCGCGTCGGCGTCGTGCTCGACACGAGCGCGAGCATGGCGCCCGATCTCCTCGAGGCAGCGATCGAGCTCGCGGCCGGCGTCGTCGCGCATCTGTCGCGTGGAGAGGCCCTCATCGACGTCCTCGTCGTCGGGGAAGACGTGCATGAGCTGACACTCGGGCGGAGCCTCGGTTGGCTCGAGCAAGCCCTCGAGCTGCTCGCATCGGTGCAGCCGGGACCCGAGCTGCATGCAAGCAAGCTGGTGACGAAGCTCGAACCGCACCTCGCACAGCTCTCGAGCGTCGTCGCCATCGTCCCGCGGCAAGCGCCCGACTCGGAGCAGGCGCTCCTCGAGCTGACGCTGCGCGCGCAGGGCCTCGCTTGTACCCTGCTCGTCGTCGACGAGGAGCTCGCGCGAGCAGTCCAAGCGGGCGAGGCGCTGTCGTGGTGAGAGGCGCTGTCGTGGTGAGGGCCTCACTCGTGATGCGCTTCCTCCCGGCCGCCTTTGCATCGGCGGTGCTCGCGCTCGTCGTCGCGACGCACCCGCTCGCGGTCATCCCTCGGGCAATCGGGGTTGCCTGCGTGGTCGCCGCGTGGATCTCGGCCGCTCTCTTCCAACGGAACGAGGTGCGTGCGCACACGACGGTCGTGCTCGCGATCGCGACGGTGATCGCGGCAGGCCAGGTCGACGCAGGCATCGTCTACGGCGTCGCGTGCGTGATCTTCCTCCTCGTCTGCGTCGTCTCGATGCGCGCCGCGCGGACCGCGATGTCGATGGATCGAGATCGCCCGCGACAGCGTGCGATCGGACCGGCCGTCGTCCTTCTCCTCGCGGCATCGGTCGTGACGGGGACCCTCGTCGTCGGCCTACCGCGGCTCGCCGAGCGCATCGAGCGACGCATCAGCGCGATGTTCGGCGTCGACAGCGCGGAGGCGACGGCCTTCTCGACGAAGATGGTCCTCGGATCGACGCGCGGCATGTTGCAGAGCGACACCATCGTCATGCGGATCGCCGGTGACCGTCCCGATTACCTGCGTGGCGCCGTCTATGACCACTACGACCCGCCGTTCTGGGTCACGACCCGGTTCGGTCGAGAGCGCCACGAGGTCGCTTCCGTCGCGCCACGCAGTGGTGCCGCAACGACGCAGATCACGCTCGTGCGCGGAGCTCCGAACGGCGAGGACATGAGGTGGTTCCTTCCCGCCGGTGCGTGCGATCTCGGCGTGGCTCGCGGCAAAGTGGAGGTCGATGCCTTCGGGGTCGCACGACGTGCGCGCGGAGACGATCCACCGACGCTCACGTACGGCACGACGGACTGTGCGGTCGGTCCCGCTCCGGTCGCGCCGCCGTCGCCCAGCGATTTCGATCTCCCCCCGAGCGTGAGCCGCGCGCTCGCGCCGATTGCGAAGGGCTGGACGGTGGGAGCAACGACCGATCGCGAGAAGCTCCAGGCGATCGAGCGCGAGCTGTCACGCTTCGAATACTCGCTCGCAGTCGAGCACGGCCCGGGGACCGATCCCGTCGTCGACTTCGTGAGCGTGTACCGCGCCGGCCACTGCGAGATGTTCGCTTCGGCAATGGTCCTGATGGCGCGCACGCTGGGCATCCCCGCGCGCGTCGTCGGCGGATATCGCGTGACGGAGGTGAATCCGCTCACCGGAGTCGCCGTCGTTCGCGATCGCGACGCGCACGCGTGGGTCGAAGCGTGGGTCGACGGCGCATGGCGCGGGTGGGATCCGACGCCTGCGAGCGAGACGTTCAGACGGCGCGCCGGAGCCTTCGACCACGCCGGCGACCTGCTCTCGAGCGCATTCGAGCGAATGGTGACGACGCTCGCGCGGCTCGGCCTGCTCGGCACCGCCGGCGTGCTCGTCGTCGTGGTCGTCTTCCTCGTCGCCGTGCGATGGCTCGGCGCACGCGTGCAGAAGCGCCGGCTGCGGAGCCGTGGCGATGCCGCCGCGAGCGCGCTTCCCCTGCCGTGCTTCGACGACCTCACGGATGCGCTCGCGCGCGCGGGTCACGAGCGTGACGTCTCGGAACCGATCGAGGTGTTCGCTCGACGCATCGAGCGAGCTCCCGCTGCGTGGGCTCGCGACGCGTCGAAGGCGCTCCTCGAGTACGCGAGCCTCCGCTACGGCAACGTGGGTGACGAGGCAGCCGTGGTTCGACTCCTGGACCGATCCGCCCGCGCGATCCGCGCCGCCGAGCAGACGTGAGCGTGGGCGGCCTCGGCCGCGCTCAGCGACGCTTTTCGAGGACGGAGAGGAGCGCGGCACGTCGCTCGGGCGAGGCCCAGTACGGGATCGTGTCCTCGCGGAACTTCCTTCGATCCTCCTCGGCGATCTCGAGGCGCGGACGGAGAAGGAGCTTCGTCGCGGCGTAGATGTCACGCGGATGCGAAGCGAGCTTCGACAGCATCATGCGCGCGACGGGCTCCTCGCCGATCACGTCGACGAGACCGAGCGCGCGCGCTTCCTCCGCCGTGTACAGAGCGGCTTCGAGCAGCACACGCTCGAGCGCGGGCGCGGTCATGCGCGCGCGGACCATCGCGTAGGTGAGCGGCGGGAAGCGGAGCCCGAGCGCGACCTCGTTGAGGCCGATGCGCACGCCCTCGCGCGCGGTCATCACGCGGATGTCCGCGCAGAGAGCGAGGACACATCCGCCGGCGATCGCATGGCCGTTGATCCACGCGACGACGGGCGCCGGGTACTCGTAGAGCGCCTTCACGAGATCCTCGAGCGCGCCGAGGAACGTCGTCATGCCGGCGACGTCGAGGCTCGACACTTCCTTGAGGTTGAGCCCTGCAGAGAACGCGTCGCCATCGCCCGTGAGGAAGATGGGCTCGTCCTTGGCGTCGCGAACCTCCGCGAGCGTGCGCTGCATGAGCGCGGTCGAGAGGGAGTTCTTTCCGGCGCCCGAGAGAATGATGGTCTTCACGAATGGCCGAGATAGCGCAGCGCGTAAGCGCTCGCACGCTTGGGTAGCACCGCAGGTCTGAGTGTCGCGGCCGCCCCGAAGGATGCGCTAGGAAATACCGCCGCACGTGTTGCAGAGCTTTGATGGTGGGTGCACGTCAGTGAAAGCTGCGGTAAAGACGGCACCATGAGCGTCGCTTCCATTCCACAGGATCCGTCGGGCAAACCTCTCACGAAGAATGAGCATCTGCTCAAGTGGGTCGCGGAAATGGCCGCGCTCACGAAGCCGGAGCGCATCGTCTGGTGCGATGGGAGCGAGGCCGAGAAGCTGCGGATGACCGACGAGGCCGTCGCGCAGAAGATCATCGAGCCGCTCAACCAGGAGAAGCTCCCGGGTTGCTATCTCCACCGCTCGAACCCGAACGACGTCGCGCGCGTCGAGCAGCTCACCTTCATCTGCACGCCGACGAAGGACGAGGCGGGGCCGACGAACAACTGGATGGCGCCGGCGGAGGGCTACGCCAAGCTCGGCAAGCTCTTCGACGGCTCGATGAAGGGCCGCACGATGTACGTCATCCCGTACGTCATGGGGCCGGTCGGCTCGAAGATGTCGAAGGTCGGCATCGAGCTCACCGACAGCATCTACGTCGTCTTGAACATGCGGATCATGACCCGCATGGGTCGCGCAGCGCTCGACATGCTGGGCGATTCGAACGACTTCAACCGCGGTCTGCACTCGACGCTCGATTGCAACCCGGAGCGCCGTTTCATCTGCCACTTCCCGCAGGACAACACGATCTGGTCCGTCGGCTCCGGCTACGGCGGCAACGTCCTCCTCGGCAAGAAGTGCCTCGCGCTCCGCATCGGCAGCTATCTCGGGAACCAGGAGGGTTGGCTCGCCGAGCACATGCTCATCCTCGGCGTCGAGAGCCCCGAGGGCGAGATGACGTACGTCGCGGCGGCGTTCCCGAGCGCGTGCGGCAAGACGAACTTCGCGATGATGATCCCGCCCAAGCGCTTCAAGGGCTGGAAGATCTGGACCGTCGGCGACGACATCGCGTGGATGCGCGTCGGTGAAGACGGCCGCCTCTATGCCGTGAACCCCGAGAACGGCTACTTCGGCGTCGCGCCGGGCACGAGCTACGAGTCGAACCCGAACGCGATGAAGACGGTCATGCGCGACACGATCTTCACGAACGTGGCGCGCACGCCCGACGGCGACGTCTGGTGGGAGGGCAAGGACGGCCCGGTGCCGCCGGAGCTCATCGACTGGAAGGGCAACCCGTGGACCTCGAAGTCGACGGAGAAGGCCGCGCATCCGAACGCGCGCTTCACCGCACCGGCGACGAACAACCCGTGCCTCTCGCGCTTCTACGACGACCCGAACGGTGTCCCGATCAGCGCGATCATCTTCGGTGGCCGCCGCGCGACGACCGTGCCGCTCGTCATGCAGGCGTTCTCCTGGATGCACGGCGTCTTCATGGGCGCGACGCTCGGCTCGGAGACGACGGCAGCGGCGACCGGCAAGGTCGGCATCGTCCGCCGCGACCCGTTCGCGATGCTTCCGTTCTGCGGATACAACATGGGCGAGTACTTCCAGCACTGGCTGCAGATGCAGTCGGCGCTGACGCAGCCGCCGAAGTTCTTCCTCGTCAACTGGTTCCGCAAGGACCAGAACGGCAAGTTCCTCTGGCCAGGCTTCGGCGAGAACATGCGCGTCCTCAAGTGGATCGTCGACCGCGCGCGTCTGCGCGTCGGTGGTCAGGAGACGCTCTTCGGCTGGGTGCCGAAGGCGGGTGATCTCGATCTCTCCGGCCTCGACATCCCGGCGGAGAAGGTCGACGAGGCGACGCACATCAATCTCGACGAGTGGCAGAAGGAGATCGAGTCGTACCGCGAGTTCTTCGAGACGATCGGCCAGTCGATGCCGCGCGCGCTCAAGCTCCACAACGAGCTCCTCCTCGCCCGCATCGAGGCAGTGAAGGGCGGGCACGGCTGATACGACGATCGACGAGGCACGCGACGAACAGCGTCGCGTGCCTCGCCGTCACGAAGACTCGTTTGCCGCTGCGCTCCGCCCGGTAGAATCGCGGGCATGCACGCAGACGACGCGCGAGATCTCCTCGAGCGCGTGAGCAAGGCCCTCACGACGCTGAAGACGAGGGGCAATCTCCTCGAAGACATCGCGTGGTCGCGCGAGGTCGAGGAGCGGTTCTTTGCGGCCAAGTGCACGCGGCTTCCTGACCCGGAATACGCGGTCGATCGCGATGCGCTCGAGGACGAGAGCGCGAGGCTCGAGCGTCTCGCGCGTTCGATCGAGGGCGACGAGCCCATCCCGATCTACCTCCGGGCTTCCGTCCGATCCGCGGTCGACCGCAACCGCCTCCTCGTCAACATCGGGACGAAGGCGTTCGGCGACATTTCTCGCGAGATCTACGGCGGCGCCCGGACGACCTCGTGGGGCGATCCGAACGGAGCCCACTGCCCACGCAACGTCGATCTCGCCGACCACCTCCTCGAACGCCTGCGCATGCACGGCTGGGACGAAGCGAAGGACGAGGCGCCGAAACGGCATACGGCCGAACAGCTCGCCGCCGAGCTCGAGGCACGCATCGCGGCGCATCGGCCGAAGATCGACGTCGACGTCGTGCTCGACGATCGCTGCACCGCAAAGGCGATCGCGGGAATGACGCGCGTGCGCATCCGCCCCGACGCGACCTTCGAGCCGTGGGAGGCCGAGGGCCTGTTCGTGCACGAGGTCGAGACGCACGCGTTCACGGCGCAGAACGGGGCGAGCCAGCCGCTCGCGCCCTTCCTCAAGTCCGGTGGACCACGGACGACGCCGACGCAAGAAGGCCTCGCCGTGTTCGCGGAGCTCCATCATCGAGCGCTCGCGACGCCGCGGCTCGAGCGGCTCGCCGTGCGCGTGAAGATGGTCGAGATGGCCGAGGACGGCGCGAGCTTCCTCGATCTGTTCCGCTGGCTCGTCGAGCGCGGGTCGTCTCCGCGCGATGCGTACCTCGACGCGGCTCGCATCTGTCGTGGCGGGCTCGTCTCCGGCGGCGCGCCGTTCACGAAGGACGCGTGTTACCTGGCCGGCCTCCTCCACGTCTACGCGTTCCTGTCCACGTTCGTCCGCGCGGGCTTCCGCGACGAGGTGGAGATGCTCGTCGCGGGTCGCATCGCGCTCGATGACGTCATCGCGCTCGTCGAGCTGCGCAACATCGGCCTCTTGTCGCGCCCGAAGCACCGCCCCTCGTGGCTCGATCGCTGGTCGACGCTCCTCCCCTACTTCGCGTTCACCTCGTTCATGGGCGAGGTGCACCTCCGTCCGGTGGAGGAGCACTACCAGCGTCTCATCGCGCTCGCGGCCGCAGCGCGACCTTCGGCGTGAGCGGTGAGATGACGAGCTTCCGCTGCGCCATTCCCCCGGGGTACGCGTAGCTCGCGCGTTCGTCCCAGCCCCACAACGTCGCCGTGAACGCGCCCTCGCTGCGCATCCGATGGAGGCCGGTCTGGCAGACGCGATCGCCGAACTTCTCACCCGGTCCCCTGTCGTGGCCAAGGTCGACTCGGACGTATTCGTAGAGCCCGCGCGTGCCGACGGGGCGAAAGCCAGTCAGATTGCCGGCGCACTCGAGCCAGACGTCCTTGAAGACTCCGTCCGTCTTCGCGCGCACGACCACGAGGGACGTGTCGCCGTACGTCGGATCCGCGTAGAAGCTGTACGCGTTCAAGTACTGGCCGGCGGGGACCACGTTGACGAACTCGGGATCGCCGCGACCTCCATATTCGGTGTTGCCGCCCGAAAGGCCGTCGAAGCCCTGAAAGGCGCCGCTCATATAGGCTGCAACGTAGACGGGATGATCGGCGTCCTGCGTTCGAACGACGAACGGTTCGCCCGTGCCTTGGACGAACGTCGCCACCTGACCCGCGGACATCGAGAGCGGCGCTCCGACGGGCGCGACCGGATCGTAGTCGAGGACGGTGCCGTCACGCGCTGCGACGATGCGATACCCCATCAGCTCGTGCTCGTTGCCGAGACGCGGGCGATAGCCGATGCCGACGTACTCCGAGCCCCACTGATCGAAGGCGGGGATCTGTTGATTCAGCGTGTCACAGGCGCCGCCGGTGACCGGGATGTCGGCACACGAGTTCCCTCCGAAGAGCGTCGTCGGCTTCGTCGAGGTGACGATGCTGCCGGAGAGCTCTTCGGTCTGCGCGAGCTGCAGAATCTGCCCTCGCCCGATCTTGTAGGAGGCCGGGGTGCCAGCGAGCGTACCGACGACGCCGGAGCCGTCTTGAAGATCGCGCGTCGGGTAAATCGTCACCTCCGTGTCGTCCTCGGAGGCGAAGATCTGGGCGCTCGGAACGCCGTTCCGTCCAGCCTCCCAGCCATTGACGATGATGTGCTGCTTCGACCATGTCGGGACGGGCAGAAGCAACGTCGCGGACGGGATGAAGCTCGCAGCACCGCCGAAAGGGTACATCGAGGTGACCGCGACGGGGACGTTCGACTTCAAGCGAAACGCAGCGCCAAACCCGGTGCCATCCGGCAGCCGATCCGAATACGAGAGAGGCACGACCTCGTCGGGGCAAGGCGATCGCGTCCCGAGATAGGCGGTGCCCGGCGGGAGGTCGGAGACGAAGACGACCACACTCTCGCCAGCCGGTACGGGGCCCTGATGCGGGATCAGCTCGGCGGTGCCCGGATTCGTTCGATATGCCGCCTTCGAGACATCGAACGACTCCCCTTCGAGCTCGATGTTGAGCTCGGCCGGCACTGCCGACGTATTGACGACGTAGACGGCATGGCACGACTGCGCGAAGTTCTTCTTGAACCGCGGAGTCTGGAAGTAGAACTCGCACCCGTCCGAGCGCCGATCCGCCGCCGCCGCTGCGCAGGGCTCCTGGCAGCGCGCCTCGCCACACGCGAGGGTCTCGGAACACCTTTCGACGATCTCCCCGGTACACGCGCTAATGACCGCGCGCCCATCGAGCGAACATTGGAATCGACAGTCGGGCGTATCGTCGCCCGCGTCGTTCACGAGTGGCGGCGGGGGCGCTTCGAATCCGCTACGGTCGTTTCCGCAGGCGAAGCCCGCGAGCACCGAGACGCCCACGAGGACGAAGGCTGTCAGGGCACCAACGCGCCTCCCGTTCGTCATGACGATATCGCTCATGGCAATTGGACTTCCTGCGGTGTGAGGCTCGCCACCTTGATTGCACGATTACCGAGTTGCCCGTAGAAGTTGCCGCCCCAGCAGTAGACCTTGCCGCTGGTGAGGAGCGCGCAGGTACTCTCCGGAGTGGTCTTTACTTCTCTCGCCGGCCCCGGAAGGCCCACGACTCGGACGGCGTCTCGCGCGTAGCCTCGCGTGCCATCACCCACCTGCCCGCTCGCGTTGGAGCCCTGGCAGACAACCTCTCCCGAGGCCGTGACGGCGCACCATCGCGGCGGCGGTGGTGTGGGCGCTCCCGGTTCGCTGGAGACGCGTATGGGAATGGTCGCGATCTGCACGAGCGGCTCCGAAGCGACGACCCGAGTGGGCAGCGCGCGCTGGATATGAGGCGGCTCGTCTCGGTACTCCGGCGGCGCGACGCCGTCGTAGCCCCAGCAGAAGCCGGCGCCCTCGGACGTGACGCAGCCATTGTTCTCCGCGATGTCGAGCGCCATCACGTTCGTGATCGTGACGGCTGCGGGGTACGGGTCCGGGAACAAGGACGAGACGCGTCCGAGTGGTGGATTGGCACCCCAGCTCGTCAGGGATCCGTCCGCGTGAACGACGAAGGTGGCGTCGCCGACGACGAGGTCGCGGGCGGGAGCGCCGGACGGAAGCTCGAGCTCGCGAGGCTCGAGGATGGCCGCCGAGCGCTCGATCTCGAATGGAGCGACCTGTCCGTGGCGATTCGCTCCCCAGCAGAGGACGGCGCCGGAGCTGAGGGCGCAGCCCGCGAGCGCTCCGACGGCGACCTTGGTCACGACCGGAAGCCCGAGCTTGACGGGAGCACGCTCGGTCGTCGTGGCGCTCTCCGCGCTTCGAAGGAACGGTCCGGTGCCCCAGCAGTGGGCGCCGCCCGCATCGTCTACGGCGCAGGTGTGATCGAGCGAGACGACCTTCCCGAGCCCGACGACCCGCGCCGGGACTGCGCTGTCGACCGCGTCGGCGTCATCGCCGCGGCCGAGCTGGCCCGCCGACCCCGCTCCCCAGCAGATCACCCCTCCGTCGCGGAGGAGCGCGCAGAAGCCTTCACCGCGATCGGTAGCTCCTGCCCCGCGCGTGGTCACGAGCGACGTCACGCATGGATCCGACGTGCAGTCGAGCGGCAGGATCCCGCCGTCGAACGGCACCGCGGCGCGGTCGGGGCCGGCGTCGACGGGCTCGGCATCGCGCTGCGCATCGACGGCAGCAGCGTCAGGCGACGGAAGCGGGGCGCCGTCGTCGCTGTCCGAGCAGCTCGTCGCACCCGCGCCGGCAACTGAAGACGCGAGCAGGAGGAGACCAAACGCCGCCGAGCGACGCGGCTCACGGAGTCGTCTTGTGAAGTGCATAGCGAGCTCCGACCGCCCAGAGGTCAACCTTGGATGAACCGCGGATTTGATGGACCGGCATCGTGAGCCAAGCCCCGTTGAACGCAATCGTCGAGACTCCGAAAGAGCCACCATCCCAGACGTCGTCTCCTCGAAGGACGAGATTGAATCCGCCAATCCAAAGCGGCTCGTTCGGAGCGCTCCAGAGTGAGAGAAGGTTCCTTCTCGAGAGCGCCTCCGGGATGGACGCGCGAGAGATCGTGACGTCGTCTCCGCTCACGGAGATCTCGACGACGTCACGAGCGCCCTTGAGGCCGACGAGCCGATGGTCGGAGAGCGCATGAAGGTCCGTCAGCCACCCATCTGCCCCTTCGATGAAGAGGGTGTCGGTTCGCTCGCCGCACGGCAAGAAAGGCAACGTGAACGCGCCGTCAGCGATGCGTTGATAGCCGTCGGGAGTCTTTCGCACGAGGATCGCGCAAGCGCTGAACGCGTTCGGGTCTCCACCTCTCCCGCCGGCAAACCAGAGGTCGTCTTTGCTCGTCCCCGCAGCTCCGAGGAAGACGAGCTGCTCCGTGGGGCGGTCGCGGTCGCCAGCCACGTAGTCGACGGACCAGGTGCGCGTGCCGCCGTCGCCATTGGTCGCGTGATAAATGGTATTGGCATAAAAGGCGTACACGTCGTCCCTGCTCGTCCCGAATATCCCGAGCGACGGGACAGACGACTCGATGGCAAAGTACGTCGGTCGGCCCGAATAGTGATCGGCATATTCAGGCATGCCGTAGTCGGGAACGTGGTCCTCGAGCTGTTCGTGTGTCCACGACCAGACGTCGCCTCGTCGAACCCCGTGGTAGATGGTTCGTGGATAGACGCCGAAGTAGATCTCGTCGTCACCCGGCGACCACATCTTGCCGACGTATTTCCCGCGTCCCGATTCGTTCTGGGAGTTGTCGTCGATGTACTTCCACTGCGCGCCGCTCCGGATCCATTCGAGGACCTTGGCGCCGACCGTGGGGCTCTCGGCAAGCGCGAAGGCGCGGTCCGCGAAGGGCCACACGTCCCTCAAGACCAGATCCGGGTCGGGAAGGTCGGTCATGCACCATCCCGCGGCGGTGCACGTGGAGGCGTCGGGAACGACGTCCGTGCCCGAATCCACGGAGCTGTCCGGAGCCGGCGGTGCGGCCGAGTCCGGGCCGGGCAAGGGCAAGAGCGGCTCGTCCTCCGACGACGCACATGCGCTCGCTACGGCGAAGAGCGCTGACGCGGTACCGAGCAGAATGGCTCTCTTCACGGTTTGCCTCCGAGGGTGAGGACGACGCCCTGGCCGCCGATCCAGACATGACCGGGCGCGGCGACCCAGACCGCGCTCAGCTTCGGCCTACGCCTGCCGAGGCCGGCGATCTTCACCCGAGACCACGCTTTGCCGTCGTAGTGGAGGACGACGCCTTCGTCGCCGACGGCCCAGACGTCGGAAGGAGACGACCCGGAAACTGCGCGGAGATCCTGGAGCGTCGGAACATCCGAGACGACGTCCCAGCGCGTCGGGTGCCCCGTGTAGTGACGAACGAGCCCGCCCGTACCGACCGCCCACGCGTCCGACGCGGAGGCCGACCACACGGCGTGGAACGCGGCCCAGGTTTGACTGTTGAACGCACGTGCAGTCGGCGTTTCGCTCTCGGCGTTGGTGATGCGAATCGTCGCGCCGAGGTTACCCACGGCCCAGAGCTCGTTCGGCGACCATCCGTGAATCGCCGTCATGTTTCCGCAGCGGAGCTCCTGGCAATCGTCGGGAAGGATGCCGTCGTGGATTTCGAATGACGCCTCGGAGGAATCGGGCGAACGGCGAAGCCGCCATACCCCGCTCGGTCGGAGCTCCTTGTCGAAGAGGCACTCGAGCGCCCGGCAGTCGTTCTCCGTCGCGCCCCAGATCCACGGCGACGAGGAGGCGGCCCAAGTCGAATGGAGCGTCCGTGTCCACCAGTCGTACGCGGGCGGCCGCGTGGGCGACTCATGCAGCGACCATCCTCCGCCCGTGCCCCCGGTATCGTCATCGCGGCCGTAGAGCCGTGTGAGCGAGACGACCGAGGTCACGGCTCCATCCGTGAGCCAGAGGCCCGCCAGCGTCTCTTTCGAGCCGAGCTCGAGGCGCGTCCACTTCGCGCCGTCGAACCGAGCGACAGCGCCGAGCCCGCCAGCGACCCAGACGTCGCTCGCCCCGCGACCCACGATGGTCGTGATCTGGGTTCGCGGGTCGAGGCCGCCGTTCTCGAAGGGCCCGTTTGCGCAGAGCACGTCGTCGGTGCATGCCGCTGGGAAGTACTCGCAGTCTTCGCACGGAGCGGCAGACGGGGCATCGTCACCCGGCTCTCCCGCGTCGATGGCCCCGGCCTCACCGAGGGCACCATCGGTACCATCGTCGAGCGCGGTGGCTTCGTTGCTCGCGCACGCGCCAACGAGGGCTGTGGTGAACGCCCCCATCGCGATTGTCGCGACGACCACGGCGAAGAATCCTGTCCTCATCGCGCCACCGGTCCTCCGTTGGGCCCACAAGGCTCGACGACACACTTGCCGACGACGCAAGCCTGACCCGATACGGCATCGCACACCACGCCGCATCCCCCGCAGTTCTGCGGATCGCTCTGGACGTTCACCTCACAACCGTCTTCGGGATTGCCATTGCAGTCGGCGAGGCCGGAAGCACATTTGCGACTACATATTCCGTAATTGCAAACACCGAAGCTCCCTACCTGGTGATCGTCATGGCAGGCGCGCTCGCAGGCGCCGCAGTTCTTCGGATCGCTCGCGAGATCGGCGCAAATTCCATCGCAATACGTCAGCCCTGGCGGGCACATGCACTTGTGCGTTCCGTCGCCGGCCCACTCGCACGTCTGCCCGTCCGGACAGGCATTCCCGCACGCCCCGCAGTCGTCTCGGGTGGTCAGCGGCGTCTCACATCCGTTGCTCCTGTCGCCGTCACAATTGCCGTAGTCTGGCTCGCACTTGAAGCCACCGCATTTACCATCGACGCAGCCGTAGTAAGCATTCTCCGGCGGCATTCCGCCGTCCTCGGCAGTTCGCTCGCAGACCTTGCCGCAAGCTCCACAATTGAAGTCGTCCTCGCGGCCTTTTACGCAATGCGGGAACGGGACCAGACAGGTCAACTGCG
The DNA here is from genome assembly GCA_023402175.1 of Pseudomonadota bacterium. Taxonomy (GTDB): domain Bacteria; phylum Myxococcota_A; class Polyangia; order Polyangiales; family Polyangiaceae; genus Labilithrix. The sequence goes on from JAEXCN010000221.1 coordinate 12,700, forward strand.
AGCCTGGGCAGCCACACTGGTATCCCGATGGAGAGTTCATGCAGGGTTTTGCGGGGTCATTGCAGACGACGCCGCACGCACCGCAGCTCCTGTCTTCGCGAGGAAAGGACTCGCAGCCGTTGTCGAGAACGCCGTCGCAATCCATGGCGCGACCGAGCGCGCAGCGCATCACGCACTGCCCCTCGATGCACTCGAACGTCTCGTTCGCGGTCGCAGCAGGACATGCGGCTCCACACGCCCCGCAATGATCCCGGCTCGTCCGCAGGTTCACATCACACGGGAAGCGCGATTCGGGGCAGGTGGTGTAACCCTCGGGGCATTTGTTCGACGGACAATAGGAGATCGGACCGTCGGCGACGTCCGCGTCGGGCTGAACGAGCACACCACCGCCGCCTCCGTCGATCGTTCCAAATCCGATCGGCTTCGCCTCATCGTCGATGCAAGCGTAGAGGACGGCGCACGACGCGGCGACGACCATCGCTGTCGCTGCGCGGCCCAGGAGTCCGCGTCGCGCCGGAGAGTGAGTGCTCACGGTTTCGCCTCGGTATCCGCGATCGACGAGCGAACGCGTCGCGCGTAGGGCGAACCAGGTCGCGCCGCGAGGAAGCGGTCACCTTTGCTCCGAGCTTCTTCGCGCCGACCCGAAAACGCGAGCGCTTGAACCTCGAGCGCATCGGCTTCCTCGGCGAAGCGGCCGTTGGGAAAGCGCACTTGATAGTGCCGAACGCGAGACAGCGCCGTATCTCCGCGCCCTGACGAGAGCGCCGCCCGCGCGGCGTCGATCGCCGCGAGCTCGTCTTCAAGCTGCGCCTCGGCGGAATCGGCCGGCGCCGGGCGAGCGGGTCTTGCCGGCCCGGGCTCGGACGGCTTCGCAGCGGCATTCTCCGTCGCGTTCACTGGCGCCTGAGGCAGATCCTCGACACGCAGCGTGGGTGATGGCGTGGACGTCCCGGGAGGCGCCGCGATCTCCGTCGCAAGGGGCTGCTCCTGAGGTCGGGGCTCAGAAGAAGCGGGCGCGGATGACTGCGTGGCGACGAAGCCGACGACCGCGAGCCCGACGACGACGGCGGTGAACCCAACGGCCTTCACGACGGACAGAATCGGTCTCGTCTTCGTCGAGGCGCGTGCCGCGATCGCTGGAGGAAGTACGCCCATGACGGCGAGCGTGCGTTCTTCCGCCGACGCGGACTTCGGACCGTCGTTCTTCGCGGAGCGGAGGAGCGCCTCCGTCCCCGGGGAGACCGGCTGGTCGAGCAATCGCTTGATCTCACTCATCGTGAACCTCGTTCGTAGGCTTGCGCGTAGCCGGCGAAGAGCTCGCGCGCGCGGCGGAGACGCGACGCCACGGTTCCGACCGGGGCGCCGACGAGCTCCGCGATCTCCGGGGTCGTCAGGCATTCGAGCTCGAACAGGACGAACACGGCGCGAAGGTCGTCCGGCATGATGTCGAGAATGCGTTGGAGCGCGATGCGCGCCTCGGCTTCGACCGCGTCGTCTTCGGGCGTCGCTCGCGCGTCGACCTCGGACTTGATGCGCTTCTCGTCAGCGACCTCCCGCCGGCGGTGTGCGCGTCGATGGAGGTGACCGATCACGAAGATGCAGGTCTGAAACAAGAAGGCACGCTCGTGGCGGATCTCGTCGAACTTGGCCTGCGCCCGCAGAAAGACGTCTTGCACCACATCTTCGACATCAGCGTCCGGTACCCCCATACGCTGGGCGCTTCGCCAGACGAACGCATGATGCTCGCGGACGAGACGCTCGAGCGCCGCTCGACGCGCCGGGTCGAACGCCTCCGTGGGCCCGGCATCTGCAGCTCGGGGCGGGCTCAAGACGAGCGCCCTCGGAGGCCCGGTGAGGGTCTGTTCGATCGGCATGGCCTGGTTAAGAACCGGGTAGCCCGCTGACCGATCATGAGCCTTGGTCGTTTTGTGATCGCCGAGCCGCCCTGCCCGTCCTCAAAAGCGCGCGCTTGCGGCGATTCCGGCGCTTCCCTCGAGAAGGACGGCGGGGACGCGATAGACGAGTCGGGTCGGTTCGAGCACGACGAAGTGCTTCCGGTCGAGCGGCACGAGCGCTCCGATCGAAAGCTCGACCGCAAGCCAGGGGACGATGGAGAACGCGCCGCGAACCGCTCCGCTGGCCGCGACCCAACCCGTCGTGAACGGCACCGACCGCGCCAGGTCGGGGGCGGCTCCCGTGAGCGAGCCGACGTCGATGCCGGCGAACGCTCCGAAGAGGAGCGGCCCCAACGCGAGGCGCGGTCCACCTTCGATGCGTGCGCTCGTGAATCGGAACTCTGCTTCACCTGCGAGCGGAGCGGAGGTCGCAAAGTCGGACCATCCCCAGGACGCTCGGAGTGCCGGAGTCCATCGAGCCTCAGGCCCAGCATGCGAGAGCTCCGCAAACACGCGACCTCCCCAGCTCGCGTCGGGGACGCGCGCGTAGCTCGCGGCATACCCCCCACGAAACGTCCACCGGGTGCGGTTGGATTTCGTGGGATTGTCAGGGCGTAGCGTCAGACGTGTCGGGGCAGGAACCGGAGGTGGGATCGCTCGCGTTTCGTCGACCGGTGGGGCCGGAGGTGTCGTTCCCCCCGCGGGAATCGCGCTCTCCGGTCTCGACTCCGACGCGGGATCGAGCGCGATCGCGATGAAGATCGCGAGCGACGTCGTGACCGCTTTGCACGACTTGCTTCGGATCTCCCGTGAGGTCGACGGCTCATCCGACTTCCCGATGCGGAGCCGTCCGACGAGCTTGCCGTCAAGAGTCCGCTCGACGCCAACCTCGAACGACCGTGTATCGGCGCCCTCGAGCCAGCTCGACTGAATGCGCGTAGAAAGCGCGGCGATGAACTCGCTCCGCGAGGGGCAGCCGGGAGCAACGTCGTAGTCGAGGTGGAGCTTCGATGCATCGACGTCGGCCCGCGCGCGTCTTGGAGCCGAGAAGATCGCGCTGGCGACAAGGAGTCCCAGCGCGGCGCGCCGCGACGACGTCATCCTCGCGAGACCATACCTCAGCGTTCCGATCGCGGATCCTTCGACGAGCGGGCTCGCGGTCGGACTCTTGCCTACCCGCGAACAACACGACGTGCCTGATGATCGTCGACGACGTCGAGCGACTGCACGCCCAGCTCAGCGTCGCGCTGCAGACGTTCCTCGGCCGCGTGCCGGAAATCGCGGTCACTGGTCGACGCTCGGTGAGGATCGGGCGACGTGGGTCACCGCGGGACGGGGGCCTCGATCGTCGTGATCGGTCGGAGGCCCATGCCGCCGGGGTAGCCGTAGCTCGCGTCGAGGTCGATGCCCCACACGGTCAGCGAGAATGAGCCCTCGCTCTTCGCCTCGTGACGGCCGTAGCCGCATTCGCCGCCGTCGAACCGCTGCGGCTGGAAGTGGTCGGTCAGCGTGACCCAAGCGTATTCGTAGTCGCCGTTCTCGCCGACCGGCTTGAAGTCGCCCACCGCTCCTGCGCACCCGAGCTCGACGGGGAGGAAGCCGGACGGCGTGCGCCGCCTGACGATCGTGAGCGTCGTCGTCGAGTAGGTGTGATCGGTGAAGAAGACGTACCGGTCGAGGAACTGATCGGACGGCACCACGTTGACGTAGTCAGGATCGCCGAGCGTCCTGCCCGGGATACCGGAGGTGCTGTTGTACATCGAGCCGGTCATGTACACGGCGGCGTAGAACGGATGCTCGGCGTCCTGGCTCTTCACGCTGACGATACGGTTCGTCATGAAGGTCGCCACCTCGCCGGCGGCGAGCGTGACCGGCGCCTCTGGCGGCCGCTCCGGATCGTAGTTCAGGACCGTTCCATCGACCGCGCCGACGAATCTCCAGGGGACGGCCTTTTCGAGCCCGGCGCTCACGCGTGGTCGATAGGGAACCAGCGCATACTCGCTGCCCCACGACGACAGAGGCGGGATCTGCTGGTGGAGCGCGTCGCAGAAGCTCATCGTCGTCGGAATGTTGTGGCACTCGGCGCCCCCGAACATGCCGATAGGCTTGTTCGAGACGACGGCGCTGCCGGTCAGCTCGTCGAGCTGGGTGATCTGCACGACCTCGCCACGGCCGAGCGTCCACGTCGCGGCCGCTCCCCGGGCGCTGCCCGTCAGCCCGATCCCGTCGCTGATGTCGGCTTTGGGGAGGATGCGAATTTCGGTCTCGTCCTCGTCCGCGACGAGCTGGAGCGAAGTGCGTCGTCTGTACTGCCCTGCGATGTCCTTCGCCTCGAACCCAGGCATCGGGCTCACCGCGAGGTAGTTCGTGCTCCACGAGGTGACAGGCAAGAGGAGCGTCGCCGCCGGTATCTGCGAGCCCGCGCCTCCATACGGAAAGATCGAATACGCGCTGACGGGCGCGCTCGTCATGAGACGAAACGCCTTCGTCCGCGCCGTGCCGTGGAGGATCGGATCCTCCTTCACGGCAGGCTCGACCGCCGCAGGACAGGGATACTTGGCGTTCGGCGTCCCGGCGAGGAAGACGATCGCGACCTGGCCGGGCGCGAGCGCTCCTTCGAGTCGGGTATAGGTCACGCCGGTTCCGGCGCCCTCCAGGAGGAAGGTCGATCGCGTGATGTCGAGCGCATCGGCGCCATGAGCCGCGCTGATCGTCACCGGCTGCTCCCACGTGTTCGCCAGCAGGGCGGCATAGCAAGAGCCCTGCTGGCCTTCCGTCGCGCTGTCCGGCGGCAGGGTCCAGAACGAGCAGCCGGCGGAGCCTTTGGAGAGCGCCGCGGCCGTGCACCCGTCGACGCACGCGCCCTCCCCGCACCCCTGTCCCGGACCACACTCCTCGATCACGCGGTCGTCACAGCTGCTCAGCACCTTCTTGAGGTCGCGCGAGCAGCGGAGGCCCTCGCACGCGTCGCTGCCGGCCTCCGCCGGGTCCTGGCGACCGAAATCTCCCGGCGGCCCGTCGAAGCCGCCCTCTCTCGACGAGCACGCGACACCGATCGTCACGATGACGCCTGCCGCTGCCGCTCGTCCTCTCGTCAGCCTCGAGCGCATGCCCTGCATGGTGAAAGACCCTTCACTTTCGAACAGCTCGTCACGGAAATACGACGCGGACCGGCGTCGGGTGCGGAGCGTCGTCACGAGCGCCGGTCCCGAGCTGTCCAGATCGGTTGCTCCCCCAGCACTTCACTTCCCCGCTCGCGAGGAGCGCGCACGCTGCGCCGTCGTTGATCGCCACCTGTACGGCGTGGCCCTCGAGCGATCGCGCCGGGCGAAACGTCGGTGAGAATGGCTTGCCCTGGTAGACGAACGCGACGCCTCCGTCGGTGACGGCCCCGCCGCCGAGCTGTCCGAGGTCGTCGACGCCGCAGCAGAGCACCGTGCCGTCGGTCGCGCGCACGCACGTGTTCTTGCTCGTGAGCGCGAGCTGCTGTGGGAAGACACCCGGCGGGAGAGGCAAGGACACCCGCGCGGGCGTCTCCTCGACGTTGCCGAGCCCGGTGCACAGCTCGCCGTACTTGTTGGTGTTGCCCCAGCAGTAGACCTCGCCGTTCGCGATCACGCAGGCATGACCTTCGGCGCGACCGGCCCGCGCGGTCGTGACGGCCTCTGCGGCGATCTCCGTTACGCCCGTCAAGGAAGGGATGGGCAGCGCGACGAAGCTCGGATGATCGACGGGGACCGACGACTCGCGACCGAGCAGCAATCCCCACGTCCGTACCGCGCCGCTTTCCGAGAGCGATGAGCCGGTCGTCGTACGGACGACGCGATCGTCGATGCTCGCGAGAGCGGGAGAGCCGATGTACGGCGTCGGCCCGCCGCGCGCGAGCAGCCCCGCGTTGTTCAGACCCCAGCACGCGAGCTTGCCGGAGGCGAGGACCGCGCACGTGTAGAGATCGTTGACGTCGACCCGCACGGCCTTCTCGGCGAGCGCCACGACCGAGGGCACCGGATGCGGCTCGCCGTCGGAGGGAGCCTCCGTGTCTGTGAGGCCGAGCTGTCCGTAGTCGTTGCGCCCCCAGCACTTCACGACGCCGTCGTTCTGGAGGGCACACGCGCTCTGCCGCGCGCTGATCTGAGTGACGCCGGCGAGCCCCTCGATGCGCGTCGGCGCGGAGGGCGCGCCGGAGGAGGCGTCGACGCCGCTCCCGAGCGACCCGCTCACGTCGGTTCCCCAGCAAGACACCGTCCCGTCGGAGAGGAGCGCGCAGAAGAAGCCTTCCGCCCCGGCGATCTGCGTCGCACACGGGGTCGTCGTACAGACGACCGGCTCGGCCGCGCCGTCGGTCGACGTGCGTGCATCGGTCGGTTCGGAGGCGGCGTCCCGCGCGTCCTCCGGATCCGCGTCCGGCGCCGAGTCGGTCCCGGCGTCGTCGGGGCCGAGCGCGTGGTCATCGTCGCCGTCGCAGCCGAAGAGCACCGCCGCGTTCGCCGCGATGGCGGCGCCGAGGAGCAAGAGCCCGCCAGGGAATCTCACCTTGGCCCTCGCTTCGATCATGGGGTCACCTTGTGAAGCGCGATGCGATCTCCGACGACCCAGATATCCCCCGGGCCGCTCCCGTCGATCGCGTAAAAGTCGTTCTCGACAGGCAGGTTCGTCAGCGAGATCGCGGCCGCGCGCCAGGTCGTGCCGTCCCAGCGCTGGAGCGTCCCGTGATCGCCCACCGACCACACGCCGTCCTTGGAAGTCCCCCAGATATCGTTGTGTCGGAAGAACGTGTCGTAGAGGGCCCGGCCGTCGAACGTGTACACATGCGGGTCGTCGCCTCTCGTCCCGTGGAAGAAGAAATAGCAATCGAGGATGTACTGGCGCCGCGTTCCGATGAGCCAGATGTCCCCGTCCGCCACCATCGTCCCCCGGCGCGGCTCGCCGGGGTCCCAGCAATACGTATTCGGGATGGTGATCTCGCTCATGCCGAACGCATACGTCCAGCCGGAGGGCTCCGCTGTCGCGCGCTGCATGGGGATGCTCATCCCGTATGCGGTGCTGACCGTCGACACCCAGAGATCGTCGTGTCCTAGGCGGCCCCAGACGGCGGTGAACTTCGGATTGTCTTCGCGCAGCGAAACCGGATCGATCGACCAGCCGTCGGCGGATTGATAATGCAGGAGCTCGGGCCCCGTCGCAGCGTAGATGTCGCCCGGACCGATGCCGTAGATCGAGACCACGCTCTCGCCGATCGCCGCGGCCGGAAGCGCGACCTCGGTCCACGTGATGGTGGCCGGCGTCGCGCCCGTGCCGTGCAAGAAGCCGCTCTCGCCGCCGACCCAGATATCGGTCGGACCGCTGCCCCAAATCGAAAGGAGGCGAAGGCCGTCGGAGCGTGTGTGGCTGACCGACCAGGCGGCGCCGTCGTAGCGAAGGACGTCGCCTTGATCGGTGACCGCCCACGCGGTGCCGTGCCCGTCGCTCCACACGGCGCGGAGGACGCGGTCGGATGGGAGCGCCGTGTGGCACCAGCCTTCGTCCGTGCACGTCCTCGCTTCGATCGCGTCCGCCGGCGCGTCCGCACTGGCGTCGCGCTCGGCGCCGCCTTCGCCGTCCTCCTCGCCCGGGAGGCGTGCGTCGCTCGGGCCGCCATCCACGGGAGGACCGTCGAGCGGCTCCGCCGAGCCCTCGCTGCACGCGAAGGCAGCGGCGGCGAGGGCCGACAGGCTCATGAAGAGGAATGTCGTCTGGCGATAGCTCGATCGAGTCATGGCGTAAGCTCCGCGCCGGCGTTCCGGCGCTCGGTGAAGCGCAAGACGATTCCCTCGCCGACGATCCAGACGTCGTCGGGCCCGCTGCCCCAGATCCCGTAGAGGTTCGGCTTGGGACCCGGCGGGAGGCTGACGGGCGAGGAGCTCCAGCTCGAGCCGTCGAAGTGGAGGACCGTGCCGTCGTCGCCGACCGCCCAGACGTCGTCCTTGCTGCTCCCCCACACCGCCCGGAGGTCCTGCTGCGTGGGTGAAGGGACGATCTCCCACGGGCCGACGCCCGCGCGGTGATGGCGGATCGTCCCCCGATTTCCGACCGCCCAAACGTCGTCAGGGCCCGTCCCCCACACGCCGCGGAGGGCCGCCGTCGCCTGAGTCTCGAGCAGATCGAACACGGTGGGGACCTCGGCGTCGTACGACACCGTCCGGGCGCGATAGCTCTTCCCCCGGTCTCCGACCGCCCAGACGTCACTCGCGCTGCTGCCCCAGATCGCGCGAATGACGGCGCAATCACCGTTGTACTCGCAGGTAGCGACGCCCTGCCACGCGACGCCACCTTCCGGGTCCGGGATCTTGTGCCAGAGCTTGATCGACGGGAAATTGATCTTGTCGCCTCCCCCGATCCACACGTCGTCAGGGGACAGCGCCCAGACCGACGTGAGCGCAGGCAACAAGTCCCAGGCGTAGTCCGGCGCGAGCGTGGGCATGGGCGTCCACGCCGTTCCGCCGTCGCTCCCGACGCCGCCGTGGAAGAAGATGGCCGGCGTGCTGACGGCCCAGACATCACTGGGGCCGCTCCCTCCGACGCCGAAGAGCGTGTAGGACGATCCTGTCGAGAAGTCGCGCCAGCTGGCGCCGTCCCAGTGGATGACGGAGCCGGCGGCGCCGACGGCCCAGACGTCGTCCTTTCCGCTACCCCAAATGCTCGTCAGCGCCCGGCGAGGATCGGCACCCGTCTCGAGGGGACACCACTCCGTCTCTTCGCACGGAGGCGCGTAGCCGGTGCAACTCGCGTCGCCGTCCCCACAAGCGTCGACGCTGGCGTCCGTCACGCCGCTCGCTCCGTCGTTCCCGGGAATGACGCTCGGCGCGGCGTCCGGTTCATCGCCTGTCGCGTTCGCGTTGGCGCAGCTCGTCGCCAGAGGCAGTGTCGCGAGCGAGCTCGCGGCGACGAGCACGAGCAGCGCGCTGCGCGCGCTCCGGAGCGTGGGATATGCGGTCTTCATTTCGTCTCGATTCCACCGTCACACGGCTCCATCAGGCATATGCCCTCGATGCACGGCTGGCCCGCGGCCGTATCGCAACGAACACCGCACGCGCCGCAATGCGCGATATTGGTCTTCAGGTTCGTCTCGCAGCCGTTTGCCGGGTTTCCGTCGCAATCTCCCCATCCCGGCTCGCACTCGTCCACGCACACGCCCTTGCGGCACATGCCGAGCCAGTGCTTTCCAGGGTCGCGGGTGCAGGCGTTCCCGCAGGCTCCGCAATCGTTCGCGTCGGTGAGGAGATTCGCGCACCATTTCCCGCGATAGGTCGAGCAGAGCGTCTCGCCAGCAGGGCAGACGCAGCCGAAGCTTCCGTCGCGGAGGTACGTGCACTCCTGGTCCGGCGCGCACTGCTTCCCGCACGCACCGCAGTTGTTGACGTCTCCAGACAGCGTGAACGGGATGTTGCCGATGCTCGTCTCGCAGCCGTCCGACTCGGCGTGCGTGAGGTCACCGTTGCAGTCCGCATAGCGGATGCTTCCGAGAT
>JAEXCN010000250.1 GCA_023402175.1 Pseudomonadota bacterium
AGGGTACGGGGGTTGCCATCGACGCCTCGGGTAACGTGATTGTGACGGGCCACTTCGAAGGCACGGTCGACGCCGGTGGAGGGCCACTCACGAGCGCCGGAGCGGACGACATCTTCGTCGTCAAATACGATTCCGCGGGACAACACCTGTGGAGCAAGCGCTTCGGCTCGAGTGACAGTGATCGCGCCCACGGAATTGCGACCGACGCTGCGGGCAACATCCTCGTAACGGGGGGCTTTCGAGGCACCGTCGATTTCGGCGGCGGCCCGCTGACGAGTTCCGCCATCACTGACTACGATGTCTTCCTCGCCAAGTACGATGCGGGAGGAGCTCACCTTTGGAGCAAACGGCTTGGCTCCAGCTCCATGGACGAGGGCTTCGCGGTCGCAGTGGACGGCCAAGGCAACATCGTCGTGTCCGGCAACGGAGGCGCGATCGACTTCGGTGGCGGCCCGCTCACCAACAGCGGCATCTTTCTCGCGAAGTACGATGAGTTGGGGAATCATCTCTGGAGCAAGGCTTTCGGAGAGGGTTGGGGCGAGGGGGTCGCGTTCGATCCCCAAGGCAACATCGTGCTGGTAGGAGGCTTTTTGCCTGCGGGCGGAGCCGATTTCGGCGGCGGGCCGCTCTCAACTGCCGGAGGCATCTACGTCTCCAAGTTCGACGGCGAGGGCAATCACCTCTGGAGCAGGAGCTTCGGCGACAGCCAGCGCGCTCGGGCCTACGCGGTCGCGACGAGCAGCGCGGCCGATATCGTCGTAACAGGTGCCTTTCAGCACAGCGTCAACTTCGGCAACGGGCCGCTCACTGGAGCTGGCGACATCTTTCTTGCCAAGCTCGGCCCCTAGCTCCGACACAGAGGATTAGCTCGTCGGGGGTCCTACGGACATCGCGCGGCGAGCGCGCTCGCCGCCGCGGTAGGTGCAGCGAAGCGTGCCGCGTCGTCGAGATGCGGACGCGCGCGATCGCATCGCCCTGCCTCGATCCACGACTCGGCGACGGCGAGGTGGAGCGGGACGTTGCCTCTGTCCAGCGCAGTGGCCCGCTCGAGATCGTTCCAGCCCGGCGCGCGCACGGCGAGGAGGAACGACACGAGCCGCAACGAGGCGAAGAGGGCTCCGATCGCGGCCGCACCCGAGACTGCGAGAAGCGGCGCGCGCGCGCCGTCGTGGGCTACGGCCGGCGCGGCGGACCCGAGGACCCACGCGACGAGAAGGAGGTGCGGTCCGAGCTGCAGGACGGCGTCGAGAGATCCGACGATGATGACGGCGAGGAGCGTGGCGCGCCGGAGCCACCGATCCCGATCGCGCCCTCTCGCGAGCTCGAGGCCGAGCGCGACGAGCGCGAGGAAGGCCGGCGCACCGCGCTCGGCGAGGAAGCCGAGCAGGTCGCTGCTGGGAAGCCGGTTCGTTGGGGAGAAGCCGCCACGCACGGTCGGATCGTCGGCCGGCGCGAACGCCACGTACTGCCCCGCCCAGTTGCCGGGCCCCACGCCGAAGAGCGGATGCGCGGCCGTCATCTTCAAGGTCGTTGCATACTGCACGAGACGTCCTGCGCCGCTCGTCGATTCAGGGTCGACGAGGTGCCGGAGCGTCTCACGGTACGGATGCGCCGACGTCCACGTGAGCCGGGAGGGGAGGGCCGCGGCGAGGCCGATCCCCGCGACGGTCGCGAGCACGGCGAGCCCTGCGCGCGCGCGCATACCGTCGTCGGACGTGCGCCACGCGAGCGTCACACCGAGCGCCGCGAGCGCCGCGAGCGCGAGCCACGCGCTGCGCGTTCGCGTCAGGATCACGGCGGCCGTCGCGAGCGCGAGCGTCGCGACGGCGATCGCGCGGACGTGCGCCCGCGCTCCGCGGACCGCGACGCACGCGACGAATGGCATCGCGCAGACGAGTAGCTCCGAGGCGGCGTTCCGCTCCCCGACCAGCCCGCCGGGCGCGTGCCCGGTCCGCGACCATCCGATGCTCACGCCCGTCGCCTCGAGGACGACGCTGATCGCGACCGCCGCGGCGAGCGCCACCGGAGCGGACGTCGCCTCGCCGATCGAGCGCGCCGCGACGAACGTCGCGAGCCCGGACACGAGCAGGCAGGACGCACGCAGCGCCGCCCACGGATTCGGCGCGAGCACGGCGCACAGCACCTCGAGGACGACGAGGATCCCGACGATCTTCGCGATCCGATCGCGCTGCATGCGCCCGGCCGCGAACGCCAAGATCGCCGCGGCCGCGCAGGCCACGACCTCTTGCGCGAGCACGGTGTGGGCTTGTCCGCCCGCGGGGTCGCGCACCGGAACGCGCGCGAGCGCCGGAAGCACGACGAGCGTCGCGAGCGCCCCGACTCCGAGACGACGCGGAGTCGGAGACGCGGACGCGGACCGCCCTGGGATCACCGGCAGTCCGGCAGGCACGAGAGACTCTTGCTCTCGCAGCTCCCTCCGCACTCCTGGACGCACTCGGCCTCCGTCGTGCAGAACTGCACCTCGGTGCCGTTCGACTTGCTCCGGCAGAGCGCGCCGACCTGGTGTCCCGAATTGCAGCTCTCGATGCTGACGCCGTCGCCGCGCGCTTTCTCGATCTTGTAGCGGGCCTGGCCGTCGATGTCCCCGGGGCAGCTCTTGCCGTGCCAGCCCGTGCCGATCTTCTTTTGCATGCAGGCCGCGAGGTGGCACGTGTTCGGCTTGCTGCCGAAGCAGAGGTACTCGCAGGCGTAGACCGGGTCGCTCCTCCGGAGCTCCTCCTCCCCGGCGGCGGCCTCGAGGTCCTTGTCGTGGACGTCGAAGAAGTGGAAGAGCTCGTGCCCGACGGTGCCCTCCTGGAAGGCCTGCGGCTGCGAGAACAGCTTCGAGTGGAAGATGAGCCGGACCTTGCCCGGGAAGAAGTTCATGTAGCCGGTCTCGTTCGCGGCCCAGAAGTCTTGCTTCTCGTCATCGGTGCAGTCGATGCGCGCGTCGTTCCGAATGTACGTCTTCAGCACCAGATCGGACTCTGCTTGCATGCCGGCCGCGAAGAGGCACCCGCTGCCCTTCTGGAGCCCCGTCGAGATGAGGTCCGCGAGCGCGGTGCGCTCCGCGTCAGTGCAGTTGCGCGTCGGTCCGTCGTAGACGCCGTTGGGCGGCGCCGGAGGCGGGGGCTTTTTCTGCGGAGGGTTGCACGTCTGCTGGAGGAGCGGAGCGACGACGCTGCGGGTGACGCGGAGCGCGCCATCGACGAGCGCCTCGTGCTTCACCTCGATGACGCCGCCGCCCGGCGCGACCGTCGCGGTCGTGCGCTCGAGCACGGCGTCGTTCGACGGCGCGTGCGTCTCGCGGACGGCCTCCTTCTCGTACGACACGCGCATGCGTGCCTCGTCGAAGCCGTCGCCGTCGTAGTCGCCCGTGAAGGTCTCGCCGTCCGCCGTGTAGGTCCACCGCGAGACGGCGGCCGGATGGTAGGTCGGCTGGGCCGTCTGCGGATCGTACGTGACCTCGAACGGCGCGCGGACGAGCATCTCCGAGACGACCCGATTGCCTTCGCGCGTGACGAGGAAGCGCGTGCAGCGGCTCGGCGACAGGGAGATGTCGGTCGCGCCGCTCGCATAGACCGACGGCGCGGCCTTGACCAGCTCCTTGCTGAACTCGTGGTCGAACGTCGGCATGGGCTGTGACGGGTCCTTCGCCCACTCCTCGGTGAGCCGCAGCTGCTCGTCCATGCACCATTTGCCGAGCGCCTGGACGGCCTCATCTGTCGCCCCGGGAGGCAGGGTGCTCGCGTCGCCGTCGCCGTCGCCGCCCGAGCCCGGATCCGAGCCGATGCCGGACGGATCCCCGTCGGAGCACGCTCCCTGGAGCGCCAGCGCGCCCACGAAGCCGACCGAAGCCAAGAGGAGACCAGCGAAGCGAACCCGTGTCATCGAAGCCATACGGCCCCACCTCCAGAAGAAGTCCTACGTCGAGCCCAACGCCCTAGCATGAGAGCCGTGAGGTTCGAGGGCAAGCGCTCGTCTTCCGACGCCGCTCGGTACCACGTGTTCTACTACACCTGTTCGCCAGCCCACCTATCCGGCCCGCGTCAGGCCCTCCACGGCAGCCGCTAGCCGCTCGACGTCGGCGGCATCGTTGTAGACCTGCAACGACATGCGCACGCGGAGACGGCCTCCTCGCGCGAGCACGGGAACCTCGATCCGATGCTCGAAGAAGAGGCGATCGCGCAGTCGCTGCGCATCGGCGTCGTCGCCCCGATCGAATGGCGGCGGAAGTGGGACACGTACCATCGAACCGACGCGCGACTCCGGAGTCGAGAACGGCACGTTCCAGCGTTCGGCGAGGAAGTGTGCGCTGCGCCAGGCAAGATCGTGGTTGTGTTCGCGCAATGCGCGGGGTCCACCGAGCGCGTCGTCGATGAAGTCGAGGCCAGCAGGCGCCGAGAGCCAGGGCGTCGGGTCACGGGTCCCCGTCCATTCGAAGGCAGCCACCCAGTCGTCGCTCGACGAGCCCCAGGACAGCACCGGCGGCTGAAGCCGAGCGCGTCGTCCGGGAGCGGCCCACAGGATCCCGCAGCTCCTCGGAGCGAAGGCCCACTTGTGGAGATTGGCGACGTACCAGTCGACGTCGAGGGCGCCGAGGTCGAGATCGACTGCACCAGGTGCATGGGCGCCGTCCACCAGCACGGCGACCCCACGGGACCGGCAAACGGCCGCCATCGCGGCGAGCGGCATGACAAGCGCGGTCTCGGAGCTCACGTGATCGAGGAGAGCGAGCCGCGTGCGCGGGCCGACGGCGCGCTCGACGGCAGCCACGTAGGCGGCATCGTCCGCGTCGGCCCCCGGCAGCACGAGGGGCGCAACGGTCCACCCACGCTCGGCTGCGATGCGCGCGGTGGCGCGCGCGACGCCGCCGTAGGCGTGATCGTGCACGAGGATCTCGCTGCCCGGTTCGAGGTCGATCGAGCGCAACACCGCGTTGACGCCGGCGGTCGCGTTGTCGACGAATACGAGATCGTCCGCAGTGGCGCCGAGGAACGTCGCCACGCGTGCGGTGGCGGCGCGCAGGCGCAGCGTTCCCGGGAGGACGTTGGCCGACGTGGAAGCGTCGAGCCGCATCAGCTCGCGCAGCATGAAGCGAGCGGGATGCTTCTCGATCTCCTCGAGCAGCGCGGCGCGATGCCGGAGCACCGGCCACGGCGTGACGCCAACCGTCCCGTGGTTGAGGTAGGTCGTTCCCGCCTCGAGCGGGAAGAGCGCGCGCGCCGTTCGTGCCGAGATCACAGTGCCGTCGTTCATCGACGCGAGGCTAGTCACGACACGCCTCGAATTCACCATTTCCCGGACTCGAGTCGCGCCCCTGATGGCGGCTCGAGCTCGGGCGCGGTATCAAAGCATCGGAGCGCGTGGAGTCCGGCTCCGTCGCGGCTACTTCCAGCGCTCCCATACCTCGGGCTGATAGCCGAGCGTCGCTTCCTGCCCGCGCCTCACGATGGGCGTCTTGAGGAGGAGCGGATCGTCGAGGAGCAACGCTTCGATGCGTGGGCCCGTCGGTGCGGAGTACTTCAGCCCCTTGTCGACATAGCGCTTGCCGTCGCGATCGATCAGCGCCTCGACGCCGCCTACGCGTGCGGCGACGCTCCGGAGCTCGCCGGGCGACAGCCCCTTCTGGGAGAGATCGACGCTCTGCACCTTCATGCCGCGCTCCTTGAACCAGCGCTCTGCCTTGCGGGTGTCCTGGCACTTCTTGGTGCCGAAGATCTGGATGATGGCTGCCGACACGGCCGGCAGCTTAGCACCAGGCGCGTCACCGAAGGCCGAGCCGAGCGAGCCTCACGGACCCAGCAGCAGGTCGCGGTATGTGATCGGCAGCGACGTGTCCGGCGTATCTCCGTCGAACACCGTGACGACGCCGTCACCGGAATGGATCCGCTCACCCCAGTGGAGACCCGTTCCGCCGGCAACCGCCAGCATGACGCGTCCACCTCCCGAGCGCTCGACGTCGAACAGAGCTCCGGGACCATTCCCCTCGATCTCGAGAACTGCTGGCTCCGCGGAGGCACCGAGTCCTTCGAGGTTCACCGTCTCCACGACCCAACGAAACGTCCAATCGGGCTTGTATGACGTCGCGAAGAACCAGAGATGGCGGCCATCGCCCGATACCATGGGATCCACGGGACTGACCGCTTCCACGCGAGTGACCGCGCCCGTCCGTAGGTCGTAGACGAAGAACGCTGGATCTCCCTCGTAAAATCCCGCGCGAAACAACACGAGATCGTCGTGAGGCGACGGCACGTGCAGCACGAAGCCCACCTCCTTGAGCGATTGGACGGTCTCCACGTGGCCGTACGGTGCGTCCTGCGTCGGATTGGGAGACCAGATCCCTGCCGCGCTGTTGTCGGCGACGGTCCACACCGCATTCGTCAGCACGAGGGTGTCCGACATGCCTTCGCGTCGAAGCTTCGCCCAGCTCTGGTACGGGTGGGGAAGGCTCACGCGGCTGGTCTCGCTGCGTGCGTTCAGATCGACGAGCTCGATCGCGCTTGCAGATGGGACCAGAAGCGCGAGGCGCGGCCCGTCGGCCGTGCCGACGAGCTCGACGAGCTCGACGATGCCGCCAGCGACGACCTCTTCGCGGACGATGTCGAACCCACGCATGCCCGTCGCCTCCGAAGAGGACGGGGAGGGCGGCGCGAATGTGAGCACGTCGACCTTCGACGAGCCCGCAAGCCGAACGACGAGCCGCGCGTCGTCGTCTCTCGTCGGGTCTCCGTCGTCGTAGAGCAGATCTACCGGCGCGCGGGGCGGCGCGCTCCTGCCGCCGGTCGTCGCCGTCTCCGGCATTTCGCCGTCCAAGGTCGCGACGACGATCGGCGCCGAAGCCGTCACGTGCGCAAGGTCCAGAATCGAAACGTCGTGCTCCGTCTCGACAGTGAGCAGTCGCCCAGCCGCCCCCGGAAGGTGCAGCGTCGGAGAGAACGAGATGCGTTTGGGCACGACCTCGGGAGAGGCGATGACGTGCGACGTGACGGCCTGGGATGGGGGCGCGTCCACATCCACGACGAGGATCTCGTTCCGCGCCTCGCCCTCCACGCCAGTGACCACGGGGGCGGTTTCGGTCTCGACGTTGATGCCGGTGTAATCGACGGTCAGCACCGTGTGGAGCGCAACCCACCGTCCCTCGGGATCGATCACCATGCCCGAATGGAGCGCGGGCAGCTCGTAGCGACGTGAGGAGATCGCCTGCGCAATCGTCACGTCGACGACCGTGAGGCTCGGAGCCTCCACTCCCTCCTCACCTCGCGAGACGACGAAGAGCCGCCGACCGTCCTCCGACGACTTGGCGATGATCGCCCCCTTCCCCACGGGAACGGTGCTGCGATCCATCACCTGGCCACCACGAGGTGTCAGCAGTACGGCGCGATCCGCCTCGAGGCCCACGAGCGCGACCTGCCCGCGCAGCGCGCAGGAGAAGTAGTAGCCGGACGACGGAGTCGATGGTCCATCGCTCCCCCCGCCGCACGCTGCGATGATTGAGGCTGCACCGCCCAGGAGCATCCGCACGAACCGCTGCTTCACAGCGATCGATCTACAAGCTCAGCCCCCTGCTCGTCGAGCGCGAGGAGCCTCGCAGTTCGACCACCTGACTTCGACGGGAAGGGTCGCGACGAGAGACCTGCCTCTGCGCCTATGACCACGCTGTCATGGCCCACCTCGGCCGACGTCGCGTAAAGGCCGTTAGAACGGGGCCCGCTGCTCCGGGCATGGGCCGTGCTCTAGCGCGCCACTGTGCCATCCCTTCGCTTCCTCCTGGTTGCGGCGTTGCTCGCGCCGCTCTTCGTTCCCTCGACCGCTCATGCTTGCGTCGGCAGCGACATGTATTGCGGTAAGCAGTTGCCCGGTGATCCCTGCGTAACCCCGTATGGGTACGGTCGCTGCGTCCAGACCGGTTGCGCGGAAGCTCCGGCGAAGACCTGCAACGTCGAGACCTCCGTGTGTGGCAACGCGTTCCTCATGAATCCATGCACGGAGAAGGAGAGCGGCGATACGTGTTCGCTCGGGATCCCCGATGCGGACGGCGGCGTGCCGGCGGGCACGTGCAAGCCCTTCACGTGCACGGACGGTGGGACAGCGCTTGGCTGCTACGTGCCGATGGAGCCCGATCCGAACGCGCCCGGACGGTCTCCCGCGGGCCCAAGCCCGAGTGCAAGCGGCACGTCTTCGCCGAACGACGGCGCAAGCTCGCCGTCCGCTGGCGCCAACGAAGGTGGTTGCGCGACGTCCCCACGTGGCGGAGGTTCGAGCTCCTTGTTCGTCGCCGCACTCGCGGCGCTCGGAGCGCTCGGACGCAAACGGAGATCTTCCGCTGCCACGGGGTGACCCTGCGGAGATGCCGTCCGAGCTCGCGCCCGCGCTCCTCGAGGGCGATCCGCGTGTTGATCGGAAAGAGCGACGGGTGACGCAGGGACCTTCCTCTCCAGGGTGTGCTCGATCACTTGCCGAGGGGGCGCTTCGCGAGCTCGAGCGCCTTCTCTGCGTCCATGAAACCGAACAACTGGACGAGCGTGGCGACGAGCCCCGTCCAGCCTGTCTGGTGGCTCGCGTCGATCCCAGCGCCGTTGTCGCCGTGGAAGTATTCATAGAAGAGGAGCAGATCGCGCCAGTGGGGATCTTCTTGGAACATTCGCGCGCCGCCGTGAACCGGCCTCTTACCGCGCTCGTCGCGCAAGAAGATGCGGAGTAGTCGCACGGAGATCTCGTGCGCGACCTCGTAGAGGTTCATCGTCTTGCCGGATCCAGTCGGACACTCGATACGGAAGGAGTTGCCGTAATACGAGTAGAAGTGGAGGAGCGCCCGGATGAGCAGCGCATTCATCGGCATCCAGATCGGCCCGCGCCAGTTCGAGTTGCCGCCGAACATCCCGCTGTCCGATTCGGCGGGCTGATAGGCGACGCGATGCTCGTCTCCGTGGACGCGGAAGACGTAGGGGTGATCGCGGTGGTACGCCGAGAGCGATCGGATCCCGTATGGGCTGAGGAACTCCTTTTCGTCGAGCATGCGTTCGAGGATCCGCCGGAGCCGCACTGGGCTCACGAGAGCAAGCATCGCGCGTCCACCCTGTCCTCGATGCTCAGGGCCGATGGGGTGGATCGATGCGCCCAGCTCGGGCCGGCGTCTCAGCCGATCTTTGGCGTGAGCGACGAGCCGCGGCATGCGCTCGATCTGCCAGCACTCCAAGACGGTCGACGCGCACAAGGGTAGGAGCCCCACCAGCGAGCGCACCTTCAGACGGGTGGCGGAGCCGTCGGGGAAGCGGAGAACGTCGTAGTAGAAGCCGTCCTCCTCGTCCCACATGCCGTCCGGGCCGATGCGGTTCATCGCGTTCGCGATGAGAAGAAAGTGGTCCACGAAGCCGACCGCAAGGTCCTCGTAGGTGGGATCGTCGGTGGCGATCTCCATCGCGATCTCGAGCATGTTCTGACAGAAGAGAGCGACCCATGCGGTCCCGTCCGCCTGCTCGAGGTGGCCGCCCGTCGGCAGCGGCGCGGACCGGTCGAAGACACCGATGTTGTCCATACCGAGGAAACCGCCTTCGAACACGTTCTTGCCGAAGCGGTCCTTGCGGTTCACCCACCACGTGAAGTTCGCGTTCAGCTTGCCGAAGGAGCGCTTGAGAAACGAAACGTCGGATGTGCCTCGCAGGTTTTGCTCGATGCGATAGAGAAAGATGCTTGCCCACGGCTGCACCGGCGGATTGACGTCGCTGAAGTTCCACTCGTACGCCGGCAGCTGGCTGTTCGGATGCATGTACGTCTCGCGAAGCAGGAGCCCGAGCTGCTGCTTCGCAAAGTCTATATCGACGGTCGCGAACGCCATGGCGTGGAACGCCAGATCCCAACCTGCGTACCAGGGGTATTCCCACTTGTCCGGCATGGAGATCACGTCGGCGTTGACCATGTGTCCCCACTCTCCGTTGCGGGTGAGGTGACCGCCGGGCTTCAAGGAGTCCACGCCGTGCTCGCCCAACCATTTGTCGACGTCGAAGTAGTAAAACTGCTTGCTCCACATCATCCCTGCCAGCGCCTGGCGGACGACCTGCGCCACGCCCTTGGTCGCGGACGGTGGCATGAGCGCCGCGTAGAGCTCGTCGGCCTCCCGCCGGCGGACCTCGAACATCGAATCGAAGCGAGCGAACGGATCGCCGATGCGCTCCGGCGCGACGTCGGTCAGACGGAGGCGGAGGACTCGACTCTCGCCCGGGCCGAGCTCGAGCCGGTGATGTGCGGCCGCCTTGGTGCCCGTTCCCTTTGGGTTCACGACGCCTTTTCGCCCATACACGACGTGGTTATGGAACGCGTCCTTCACGTAGGGGCTCGAGCTCGCCCTTCCGAAGACGCGCTCTTCGTTCGTCTCGTTCTCGGTGAACAGGAGAGGGACGTCGCCCTCGACGTAAAGCCAACGGAGTCCAAGCTCGACGTGTGATGCCGCGATCCCGTGCGCTTCCTGGCCGTCGAGGCGCCGAAGCTCGGGGCGCGGAGCGCTGGCGGACCCGGTCCAGGTGTTACGGAACCAGAGCGTGGGCAACACGTCCAACGTCGCGGGCTCGGGGCCTCGATTCACGGCGGTGATGCGGATGAGCACGTCCTCGGGCGAGGCCTTCGCATACTCGACGAAGACATCGAAGTAGCGTGCGTCCTCGAAGACCCCCGTGTCGAGCAGCTCGTACTCGAATTCGGTGCGCGAACGCCGGCGGTTCGTCTGCACGAGATCCAGATACGGGTATTCGCGTTGTGGATACTTGTAGAGCCACTTCATGTACGAGTGCGTTGGAGTCGAGTCGAGGTAGAAGTAGTACTCTTTGACGTCCTCACCGTGATTGCCCTCGGAGTTGGTGAGTCCAAAGAGGCGCTCCTTGAGGATGGGATCCTTGCCGTTCCACAGAGCGAGCGCGAAGCAGAGCTGCTGCTTGTCGTCCGAGAGGCCCGCGAGGCCATCTTCACCCCAGAGATATGCGCGCGAACGCGCCTGATCGTGGCGGAAGTAGCTCCAGGCGTCGCCGCTCTCGCTGTAGTCCTCGCGCACGGTGCCCCACTGACGCTCGCTGAGATACGGCCCCCACTTGCGCCAGGGCACACCCTCGCGCGCCTCGATGAGGCGGCGCTGCTCGGGCCCATCGCTGGTCTTCATGGTGCTCGTCCACGCATGGGTGGTGCCAATGGGGGCTACACCTGCGATTTGCGAGCCCACGGCAGCGGACCGCACGTGGCACTGGAGATACGACACATCTCCGTGCGAACTACCCGCATCGTCCGGTCAGGGCGTCACGCCACCGAAACGGAGTCGGACGGCGTCGCGTCGGAATCCGAAGATCCTCCGGAGCGAGGGCGCCACGAAGAGCCGATGGACGACGCGCCCGAGAATCCCGAGCGGAAGCGAGTAGAACACGCGATCGACCATGATGGTGTGGCCGCCCTCGGGCCTGAAGATGTGCTCGTGCCACCAAGCACGGTACGGCCCGCGAAGCTGGGCGTCGATGAAACGACGCCCGGGCTGCCAGTCCTCGATGCGCGTCGACCAGCGTAAAGGCAGGCCCCCGACGCGCAAGCGAACGTCCATGCTCGCTCCGGCGGACATCGTGGGCGGCGCACCACGGAGCTCGAGGCCGAGCTTCGAAGGCGTGACGAGGCCGAGGTTGTCGGGGTGCGAGAAGAACGCGAATGCCTCTTCTGGAGGCGCGTCCAGCATCGTCGTCGCCTCGAGCACGAACTTCGGCCTGTGCTCGGCCAGGTACGGGGAGCCAACGGCGCTCGGTCGGGTCGTCCCGCCGGCGAGGCCGACGATCTCGGCGCGAGGCGCGACGATGTCCGCGAGCGCTTCCTCGAGACGAGGAAACTCGTGGCGATAGCCGAGAGAAACGAGCCGGGCGGGCGTGACGTGCTGGCCGGTGAGCAACGCGCTCGCCGCCTCACCGAGGGCAAGGCGGACAATCGTCCCCGGAACGCGCAAGCGCGCGGGCCGTCCGAGCGCACGCCCCAACGCCGAAGCGAGCTCTCTGTTCGTGACCGGGTTCGGCGCGGTCAGGTTGAGCGGACCTGTGTAGCGCTCGTCCTCGAGCGCAGCGGCGATCACGGACACGACGTCGTTCAGGTGAATCCACGAGACGATCTGCATGCCGGACCCGATGGGGCCTCCAAGCCCGACACGGAAGATCGGGAGCAGTCGATCGAGCATGCCTCCTTCGCGGCCGAGCACGACACCCGTGCGAATGGTCATGACGCGCAAACCCAGCGACTCGGCGCGCCTCGCCGCAGCCTCCCACCGAGTCGTCACGCTTGCGAGGAAGCCAGCGCCGGGCGGGCTCTCTTCGGTGAGCACCTCGTTACCGCGGTCGCCGTAGTAGCCAATCGCGCTGCCCGAGATCATGACGGGCGGCCGCCGGCTCGCGGCAGCCAGCGCGCGGATGAGCCGCTCGGTCAGATCGACGCGGCTCGTGACGACGGCCCGTCGGGTCTTGGCGGTCCACCGGCCGATGATCGGCGAGCCCGCCAGGTTGACGATCCCATCCGAGCGCTCGAGCGCACGCGTCAGCTCGACGTCGCCAGCGGAGACCGGCAGGAGCTCGACTTCGGCGCCCAGCAGCGCCCGTCGAGAGTCGGTCCTCACCCACGCCACGACCTCGTGTCCGTCCCTCCGAAGGCGGAGCACCAGCGCTCGACCTATGAACCCAGTCGCTCCGGTCAGGAAGATACGCATCACGTTGCCTCTCCCTATGGCGAGGCAACGTGCGCGCCGTACCCGATTCCGTCGGTTCTCTTGAGGAACAACCAGATATCAGCGAGCACCGTAAGGTGCTGAGCCCGCCATCGACACCGAAGAGCTTCGACACGACGAGCGCAGCCGCCGATCTCGACTCGCTCGGGTTTCCACTCGCGGCGCGGTGCATGCTTTCGAAGTCTTCGCGCGCTCGCTCTTCAACGCCGAGACCGAGATGTCGCGGCCGTGCGCTTGCCGAGGTCCCCCGTGCGAAACCGTCATCCCGGCGCAACTTGGCGTGAGCAACTACGCCTCGACGGCGAGGATGCGTCGACCGATGCGCCGCAGTCTGCCCGCCCGTCCCGCAAAGCCCATTTGCTCCGTGTTGCGATTGGAAGCTGTATGCGAGCCGCGCGATGTCATCGCCAACCGCCTCGATCCTTGGCATGGCGCTCATCTCCATGCGCACTCGTTCTCCTCGCTGCGCGTGATCGATCAGCGGGCGGACGAGATCACGGTCCGGGTAGCGTACCGCGTGATGCGACCGTTCGCGGTGGAGGTCGACGCAGGTGACGAGCATGGGTACGTTCGATGTCGGCGCTGTCGTGCATGCGTCTCCTGCGGAGGCGTGGTCGCTGCTCGTGGACACCACGCGGTGGAGCGACTGGGGCCTGTCGATCGGCGCCGTCGAGAGCGCGACACGGTACATCGGCCCCGGGAGCCGGGGGCGTGTGCGGATCCGGCTCGGCGTGTGGCTCCCTTTCGAGGTCGACGACTACGTCGAGGGGCGGCGATGGTCGTGGCGAATAGCCGGCTTACCCGCTACCGGCCACCGTGTGGAGCCGCTCGAGCCAGGGACATGCCGCGTCGTCTTCGAAGTACCCGTGCTCGCTGCGCCCTACGCGGCCGTCTGTCGCCTGGCGCTGCGTCGGATCGAGCGAGCTCTCAGCCGGCGTTGAGCCATCGTGGTGCGCTCCCCTCGCTCGAGCTCGGTATGGAGCTCGGCAGCGGAGGCGGTCCGTCGAGTGCATCAAGTTCGTTGTTGCCCCTCGGCGTGACGCGTTTCGTCTCCGCTTCGGCGGCGCGGTCCGACTCCGAAGACGTCGACGTGCCGTCGCCGTTGAGATCCGCGACGAAGCGAGGGTTGCGCGCCTGCGACGTGAAGCCTGATTGACGCCGAACCACGGTACCTCGAACGCGCCGCGCCGGAGCCGCTCGCGTTCGAGCGCGCGACGTAGATGCCCGCTTCGCCGACGATCCTTTGCCGCACGCGCGCTCCGTGAGGACTATCTACGAAGCACAGCGGGTTCAGGGGCGGTGACCTGCACAGCTGGAGCCACGCACTTCAGGAGAACCTATGTTCGACCATGTCAAATTCGGCGTCAGCGACTATGCAGCGAGCAAAGCCTTCTTCCTCGAGGCACTCGAGCCGCTCGGTGTAGCTGTCGTGTCGGAAGGACCGCCGGCGTACGGTGCCGAGCTCTGTCGCCCGGGCGATACGGTTTCGCTGTGCATCTATCAAACCGACGAGAAGCCGGCGCCTCTTCATCTGGCGTTCAAGGCTGAGAGTCGCCAGCAGGTCGACGCATTCCATCGCGCGGCTCTGGAGGCGGGGGGCAACGATCATGGTGCGCCGGGTCTGCGCCCGAAGTACCACGCGAACTATTACGCCGCTTTCGTCATCGGGCCGGACGGGCACAACATCGAAGTGGTTTGCCACGAACCCGAGGTCGTGGTCACGGCACCCGCGGCAGATCCCGCCTGACCGCCCTATCTTCATCGGCACCACGAACGCTGACCGTTCCCTCCGCGCCTGTCGCCGCGGGCAATGCACCAGCGGTTCTCCGCGCGCTCTTCAACCAGTATCGAGAGGGCTTCAAGTTCTACGAGCCCCACTGCATGCGATGGTGGCGCGGCTGCATCGCCGCTGCGCAGGAGGGAAACATGTCGCGTGAGGACGCGATTGATGAAGCCTATGCGCAACGCGTGGCCGGGGCTGGGCGCTTGCAAGTCGAAGAGCGGTGGTCGTGCGGCGGACGCCGAGAAATGCGAAGCTGCGCATCAAGCGGGTTCGACGCGTTTGCAGTAGGCTTCGAACGTGCGCTTCCACGCGGGGCGGTCCATACAGCGCGTCAGGTACGTGCGAACGTGCGTGTACGGCTTCAACAGGGCCTGATCGGTGCTGCCTGCGCTCAGCACGTGCGTCATCAGGATGTCGGCGACCGTGAACTCGTCCGTCGCGACGAACGTGCGGTTCGCAAGCCATCCATCGAGCTGCTTCAGCCTCATGTCCGACCATTGCTCCAGTGCATCGTGCGGTTTCGTCCCTTTGCCGCCGCTGATGCCGACGAACCACATCGCCAACACGGGGACCTCGACCGAGCTCAGCGCGGCGATGCTCCAGCGCAGTACCTGCGCTTCCCCCGAGAGGTCGTGCGGCATCAGCTTGCCGCTCTTCCGCGCGAGGTAGAGCAGGATCGCCCCCGACTCCGTCACCACGACGCCGTCGTCATCGATCACCGGGATCTGCCCGAACGGGTTCTTCGCGCGGAACTCATCGCGATCGAGGTCGTGGTTCGGATGATCCATTCCAACGATCTCGTAGGGCAGCCCCATCTCTTCCAGGGCCCACAGCACGCGTAGGTCCCGCGTGTTGCCGCGCGCGAACTTGTTCACTCGGGAGAATCCGTAAATCTTGAGCATTGGTAGACCGTACCACCAGTGCCGCGATCGCTCTCGCCCGCACACGACCGTGTGCTCGTGCGCGCGCCCGGACCATCGCGGATGAATGGAGTGCGTGCGCGTCGCGTCCGCGTAGGTGTAGTTGCTCGCGCCGAGGACCGCGACGAAGAGCTCGACCTCGATGACCTCGCGGTCTTCGGATCGACGATCCTCGGACCACGTATGTCGCGCTGCGTGCTGGCGAAGCGCACGCGCTGACGTGGGATGACGTTCGCGAGCTCGGCTTCGTGCACATCCATCGCAGCGCCGATCGTCGCACCGGCCAGCTCTCGACTACGAAGACGGACGCGGCGCGCGAGGTGCCGATCGATCCGGCCGTCCTGCCGATGCTCCGCGCGATGCGCGCAGAGCGCGGTGAGAGTGTTCATGTGCTCGCGACACGTACGACGGACAAGAAGCCCTCGTGGCAGCTCCGTCGTTGCCTTCGGATGGCCGGCGTCACGCGCGCCGAGCTGTTCGACGACGACAGGGCTACATCCGCGAAGCCGAGAACCTGCGCGCGGGCTTCGGTGCGCGCGAGATCCGCACCCGACGTCAATCGAGCACCGTTGTCAGCGGGAGACCGGTCGCGACCGGGTCTGGGACGCCTCCGGGCATGCCACCGGTCGGTCGCGACCGGGCCTTTTATACCGGTTGGTATGCCGAGGGCCGGTCGCGACCGAGTCTGGGATGCCTTCGGGCACGCTGAGGTCGGTGCCGACCGGCTCTTTGATACCTGTGGGTATACCGAGGGTCGGTCGCGACCAGGTCTTTGATACCTGTGGGTATACCGAGGGTCGGTCGCGACCGGGTCTTTGATACCTGCGGGTATACCGAGGGTCGGTCGCGACCGAGTCTTCGATGCCTCCGGGCACGGCGTCACGAGGACGACCGCCGCCTCGGGCACCATCGTGAACGGCGCAGCGTCGCAGGCGACCGATCACTCGACGGGCGGAAGCGGCTCGGGCGACACCGGCGTCGGCTCGGCCGGCTCGCTCGGCTTCTTCTTCCCGCGGAGCGATGCCCGGAGCGACGCGAGCGGCGCGAGCATCGGGACGGCAGACGCCTCGTCGAAGTCGCCGTTCTCCACCGCAGCGATGAGGACGCGCGCGTACGTACCGAGCGCGGCGCGCGCCTCGCGGAGCGGCTCGACGAGGTTCACCGCGTCCGGCGTGGCGGCCTTTGCCTTCGTGATGCCGAGTGCCTCGCCGTAAGCCGCCTGCCGTGTGCGGAGCTCGCGGAGAAACGCCGCGCCGACGAGGCGATCGAGCGTCGCCTCGAGGCGCTCCGAGGTGATGCGTGCGAGGATGGCCTCGCTCTCGGCCCACTGCTCCGGGTAGCGGAGCGTCAGGAACGTGAGCCCCTTCGGGAAGAGCAGCACGTAGACGCGCTCGGCCTCGGCGCCATCCGCTCCGCCGAGCTCGATGTTCGAGGCCAGGCGCTGGGCGCACACGTTCCACATCCGATCGACCGCCGAATCGGCGGCGCGCGCCACGCTCTCGACCTTCGCCGGCGGAGTGGTCTGGTGCTGCGTGCGCAGCGCCTCGCCGGCGTCGCGGAGGCGCCGGAGCGCCTTCTTCGCGGGCGGCAGGTTGATCCCTTTGCTCGCGGTGAGCACGGCGCGAATGAGTGCGAGCGTCCCCGCGACGTTGGTCTGCGGAATCGTTTCGTAGAGCGAAGCGTCGAATGCCATACGTCCCCTTCCTTTCGAAAAGAAGTGAGGGCGTAGATGCACGTCCGCCCCCCCGGCGCGGAGGATAGCCATGGCCGCGGAGCACTGACAAGCCTCGACGTGCGCAGCGGCCTGCAGCCTTGGGAACCGATTCCCGAGCAGGCGGATTCGTTTTCGTTCGGTTCCGGTAAGAATCCTCGGCGTTTATCGCTCAGACGCTCGCGTGGAACGCCGGACCTGAGCCTGTCGGTGTCGGCGGCGCGCACGAATCGTTCATGGTTGGGAGATTGCCATGTGGGCCATCCGGTCGGAGAGGCGACGTCGTCGTCGGTCGAGCAACCACCAGCTCAGGGATCGACGCGCTTTCCGTTCCAACCGAGGAACTAGGGCTGCTTCGTCACGCGCTGAATGACGGTCTGCGCTTCGATCAGCCCGTTGGCATCGCCGAGCACCGCTCATCATTCATCTCCTTCGCGCTTCGTGATTGTCTTCCCCGCGATGAAGTCGCGCTAGATGCGCTGCACAATCCGCTCTTCGTCGGGAACGACGACGAGGTTGAAGCCATCGGTGCGGAGCGGGCCCTTCTTGTCGGACTTCGACTCGGGAGACGAAATCGGCCGGCCAGGATTCGCTTGCGAAATCGGGCGGCTTGCCGGACCCTCCCTCGCCGCCGCCATGATCAACACGCCGCCAACTTCATCGACCAGAGCGACGCTGCTGACGTCCGCCATCGACGGTGGAACCGCAGTCGGGAAGCGGAATCAGGTCAACGTAGGACGACAGTGGAAGCAGCGATGCTCACCGAACGGTCTCCACCTCTTCGATCGCTGTACAGGCCTGAACATCTTGCTCGACGAGGTTCCCGTCCCAGCGTCGCTCTACTCGCGCGCACCTCGTCAGGTCTCGAT
Organism: Pseudomonadota bacterium; assembly: GCA_023402175.1. Taxonomy (GTDB): domain Bacteria; phylum Myxococcota_A; class Polyangia; order Polyangiales; family Polyangiaceae; genus Labilithrix. The sequence continues at coordinate 18,017 of JAEXCN010000250.1, forward strand.
TGCCCTGACGAACCGCTGCGATCTGGCGTGTGCTCATTGCTACGCTCCGAAGTCCCGCGACGAGCTTCGCTACGACGTGGTGACGCGTTGGCTCTCTGAGCTTGATGAGAACGGTTCACTCGGAGTCGGCTTCGGCGGAGGTGAGCCCACGCTCTACCGAAACTTCGTGGAACTGTGCCGATACGCCGCGCGTGAGACCCGGCTCTCGGTGTCGTTCACTACGCACGGGCACCACATCGATGAAGCACTCGCCAAAGAGCTCCGAGGCAGCATCCACTTCATCCGAGTGAGCATGGATGGAGTAGGAGCGACCTACGAGGCGATTCGCCGGCGCTCTTTCCGCGAGCTCCAAGCCCGCCTGAAATTCGTACGATCCGTCTCTCGCTTCGGCATCAACATCGTCGTGAATGAGCGCACGCTGCCCGAGCTCGATGAGACTGCGGCCGTCGCTGCCGATGCCGGTGCCTGCGAGTTCTTGCTTCTGCCTCAGGTGTCGGTGCACGACCAGCCCGGGCTCGGCGACCAAACCTTGCAGGACCTTCGGCGCTGGGTCGAAGGATACAGCGGTCCTCTGAAGCTCTGCATCAACGAGGCGAGCGCCGACGGCTTCCCGACCTGCGATCCGTTGCCAGAGGAACGCGGTCTTCGAGCCTACGCGCACATCGACGCTGCTGGCGTGCTCAAGCCGACCTCCTATCACGCCTCCGGAGTGCCGATCGGAAAAGGCGGCGTCCTCCGCGCGCTCGATCATCTCGCTCACGGACTCACGGAGAACGACGCATGAAGATCTGGTACGAGCACGGCTCCGAGCACTCCGCGAACTTGGTGATGATTGGCCACTTCGAGGACGCGACCGAAGCGGCCAAGGCAAAGGAGATCATCGACGCGATCACGAAGCAGGTGGCGGAAGACCAGGACAAGGGGGCACTGGTCGTCGGCAGTCCGTCCGAGCGCTACGGCGAGGAGATGATGGACCTCCTCGGTCGTGTAAACATTGTCACAATCGTGCCGCAGGAACTCGAGCAGTTCACGTATGAGGTCCGCGTGAAAGTCGAGGGAAGCGACGTGGTCCTTACGACAGAGGAATACGACATCTCAGCCTTCCTTAAGGTCATGTTCCATCGCGGTGCGCGCATTGAGGTCTACTCTGCGCACCGCCATCCCGGTACCGGCCACGGTCGAGGGCGGTGAACGGGTCGGAGCCGCCATGCCAGCACTGAACTGGGACGCCTTCGGCAAGTTGCCAGCGAGCGCCGAGAAGAACTTCGAGCTGCTCTGCAGGGCCATCGTTCGCCAGAACTTCGGAAGCTACGGTGTACTTCAAGCCCTCGCGAATCAGCCGGGCGTAGAGTTCCATCTGAAGCTCGAACGACGCTGTGACGCTCTTGGGGACGCGGGGCGATGGTGGGGGTGGCAGTGCAAGTGGTACGAGCTCCCAGCTAACGGCGAACTGGGGACGACCAGAAGGAGAAAGATCGAGGAGGGGATCCGCAAGACCGAGGCCCATGTCCCTGGAGTGACGGACTGGGTTCTGTGGACGCGCCGCACGCTGACCAGCGCGGACCAGGAGTGGTTCAAGACCATCTCCTCGAAGATGACGCTGCACCTCTGGACGAGTGACGAGATCGACAATCTCCTTGTTGGCCAGGCAAGCGTTCTGCGCAGCACGTACTTCGGCGAGCTAGTACTGACGCCGGAGATCCTGCATGGCACGCATCAGCAGTCCGTCGCGCCGATCCGAGCGAGGTGGCAGCCCGAGGTGCATCACGTCCTCGATGCTGAACGCAAGCTGCGCCGGATGCTCGGAGAGTCTGGCTCGTGGGATGCGCTGCGCGCGCTCGCCGGAGACCTGCGTTCGCAGGTCCAAGCGGTGGAGGGGAGCCCAGCGGTGCCGGCGCATCTGGCGCCGTCGGTGGCGGGGGTTCTCGAGGAGGCGAGTCGATCCGCTGCTGCCCTCGAGCGAGTCGCCGACGGGATTCGCGATGGTGACCTCGACTTGCTTCGTGACGAACTCTCCACACGACCGCGGGTCCTGACTCCCGACGTAGCCACAGCGCCTCGACGGCTGCGTTCTGGCAATCACCTGGCGAGTCTGAGGGTTACAAACGCCGTCGGAGGATGTCGCGAGGCGCTGCGGTTGCTCGCCGATGTCGAAGCTGCGTTCTCCACGCGTGTCGTCGCGCTCCTCGCCCCGGCCGGCTGTGGCAAGACCCATCTTGCAGCGCAGCTCACTGTGGGCACCGACGCGCGACCGCATGGTGTGCTCCTTCACGGTCGCGACTTTCACGCGAGCCACACGCTTGATGACCTCGCGCGACGCGTGTCGATCGCGGCCCACCCGGTCCCGAGCATGGAGTCTCTGCTCGCGGCTGTAAACGCAGCGGGGCAACGAGCACCGCATCGGTTGCCAGTGGTCGTCGACGGGCTCAACGAGTCGGAAGACCCACGAGCCTGGAAGGCACTGCTCGCCGAGTTGGAGAGCACGCTGGCGAAATACCCCTACGTCCTCTTGGTCTGCATGCTCCGACCAGAATTCGTAGCGGAAGCACTTCCACGGGACACTCGACGCGTCGAGGTCGAAGGCTACGGCGCCGAGGCCTTCGGGGCGATCCGCGAGCACTTTGAGCATTACAAGATCGAGGCGGCCGATGCCTTGATCCCGCTTGAACTTCTCAAGCACCCGCTCACTTTGCGGCTCTTCTGCGAGGTGACCAACCCGACGCGGGAGAAACCGGTTGGGGTCGACGCAATGCCAGGGTCGCTGACCGCACTATTTGACCGCTATCTTGAGCAAGTGGGTGAGCGGATCGCGGACCTCGCTCCTCGAACGCTGCGGTACTACGCGCAGGATGTTCGTAGGGCGTTGAGCGTCGTAGCCAGCGCTCTATGGGACAAGCACGCTCGCTCTCTCGAAACCGACGAACTTCGCCGGACTCTTGGTGATGACGGACGACCATGGGACCAGAGTCTCGTTCGCGCGCTCGAGCACGAGGGTGTACTGCTTCGGATGCCCTCCGATGGCAACGACGCCTACGTACCAGTGTACGACCGACTAGGCGGACACCTCGTCGCCGACGCCCTGCTCTCGCAACGTGGGCAGGTTGGCTTCGAGTCATGGGTCCGAGAGGCGTCTGCAACGACGCTGCTGGCCGGCGACTACGACCAGCGGCACCCGCTCGCTGACGACATTGTGTACTCGCTCGTCGCTCAGCTGCCTCGTCGGTTGCACTCTAAGCAGCTGTGGCAATTGGTCGACGAGCCGCTCCGCTCTCGGGCCTTGCGCTTCGCTGCGGGGCTTGAGGCTGGATACTTGGATGCTGCTACGGTCGAGGCGCTGCTCGATTTGGTGCGTCAGGGGGATCCGGAGCTCCTCAAGAAGCTCTGGGAACTGCGAGGGGCAACAAGTCATCCGCTCAACGCCGAGGCCTTGGATCGGGTTCTGCGGACGATGGGCGTCGCGGATCGCGACTTGCGCTGGACAGAATGGCTTCGAAGGCACCAGCAGGAGCTGCTCGAGGATCTCGAAGGTCTTGAGCAGCGCTGGCGACGAGGCAGGACGCGCGTGGGAGACCGACTTCGCGCCCGCTGGGTCATGTGGACGCTCACGAGCACGGTCAGGCGTCTTCGCGACCAGGCTACTCGCGCGCTCTACTGGTTTGGTCGAGTCGATGCTGAAGGGATCTTCGCGCTGACTGTGGACTCGCTTGCAGTGACCGACGCCTACGTCGGCGAGCGCATGCTCGCCGCCTCGTATGGCGTGGTGATGAGCCACCAGCGCGCCGACGCCGACTTCGAGGCGTATCTGAAACACTTCCTGACGCAGCTTGAAAGCTCGCTGGTGGGCTCGTCAGCGACGGCGCCGACGACTCACTATCTGGCGCGACTCTATGTCCGAGGCATCGTCGCGTTCGCCACGAAGTTCTACGACGCGGTAGTTCCCAACAGTCTGCGTGGCGATTGGTCCTTCGCAGCGCCGCAGCCGTTCGAACCGATATCCACGGGCGACGCACGTGCTGACGAGGTGGGGCAGACGCTCCACATGGACTTCGAGAACTACACACTCGGGCGACTCTTCGACGATAGGCGCAACTACGATATGAGCCACGGAGCGCACCAAGCGGCCGTGGCCCATGTGCGTGGTGTGGTGTGGTCCCTCGGGTGGAGGTCCGCGACGTTCGAAGCGCTGGACCGCGAGATCGCGGAGGACGCTTTTCGGGCTGAGGGGCGTGGGCGTCGGCCTCGAGCCGAGCGCTACGGGAAGAAGTACGGCTGGATCGGTTTTTTCACCTACGCAGGCAGGCTCGATGAGCACGGGCGGCTCCCCGATGACGGCAGACGGCTTTCCGACGTCGACATCGATCCCTCGTTCCCTGAGCGAGCCCCAATCGACGGGGAGGCGACTCTTCGTCAGGCATGGCTCAAGCCGAGCGTCGAGAGTCATGAGGAGTGGGTTCGCGAAAGCAGCACCGAAGTACCTCGACAGCTGATCGTTCGGAAGAAGATCGGCGAGCATCAGGGGCCGTGGGTTGCCGTCCACGGCTTCGTCAAGGCTGCCGACAAGGTCCTCGGACGTGAGGTATGGGCCTTCGTGTCTGCGCTAGTGACGCCGACGCATAGCGCGGCGCCCCTGGTGGCCGCCCTCAACGCCGGGGAGCAGCCATGGGTGGCTCGTGACGTTCCGAGCGACCACTACACATTCGCCGGCGAAATCCCGTGGCACCCGAGCTTCGCTGCCGAGGCGTTGGCTGACTCCGACCTGCAGCATGCCTATCGAGAGAGCGTTCGCGTCGGCAAGGGCAACGTGGAAGTCGAGACCCTCGCGCACGACTACGCGTGGGAGAGCTACCACAGCGAGATGAACCAGGCCGGCAGCGCGCGCGTGCCGTCGCGCTGCTTCTCTGCACAGTTCGACCTGCGGAGCACGGCGCAGGGGTTCGACCAGTTCTTGCCTGATGGGATGAGAGGCACGATCACACTCAGCGGCGTCGACGGTCTCGAAGGAAACGTCGTGTATGTTCGAGACGACCTGCTACGGCAGTACGTCGGCGACCGCACCATCGTTTGGTACGCATTCGGTGAGCGGGAGCTACGTCCCTTTCCCTCATCACCGCCACAATGGCTCGTGGATGCCCACCGCCGGCGCGCGAACACGTGGCGGGTCGTGCTGACCGATGCGGACCTCGTCCCGCAAGAAACGAAGAAGAAGACGACGAGCAACGGGGCCTCAAACAAGCCGACAACGACGAAGGCGAAGAAGCCTGCGCCAAAGAAGGTCGCTAGGAAGGCTGCCGCAAAGAAGAACGTCGCTAGGAAGGCTGCCACAAAGAAGAACGTCGCTAGGAAGGCTGCCGCAAAGAAGAAAGGTCGCTAGGAAGCTGCCGCAAAGAAGAAGCAGCCCACCGAGAGGAAGGCGTGACGCTCGCCGAGGACCATGCTCGCGAGCGGCGAGGTCATCCTCTGCAGGACGGCGACCTCGGTGCTGGGCGGGCACGTGTGAGCGCTCGCGACGAATGACCCCAGCATTCGTCGGTGGACAAAAGCGGATCAGAGAGAGTATCGCGGCTCGCCTCGCTCAATTGTCGGAAAGCCGCGACCAGGCTGAGAACAACTCAGCCGTCGGGTGGGCCGGCGAACCCACTTGTCGTGACGCGCTGTCCGAGGGCTCCGTTGTAGACATCTACGCGGGCGTTCTCAGACAGCGTCAGGAGGAGGTCGGCGTCGGATTGTGGTCCGTCAATTTCGATGCTTGAACGGAGACGTCCATCCTCGCCGGGGACGAAAACAACGCGAATCTGAATCTGCCTATCGCCGTCGAAGATTTCGGCTGCGGACATCGTCCAAGCCACATGGCCGTGGTCGTTCAGGCACTTGTACTCAGAGACAGTCACCAGGACCCGTCGGGTCTGTACGCGCCACGTTACAGTGCCCGCCACGTCTACTGGGCTCCACTCCTCACCATGCGGGAGATAGCGCAGGCCGACGCGACTGTTCGTCTCGAACTCGTGTGTGTACTCCGCATGGGGGCCGAAGAGAAGTTCAGGCACGTGCACCGTCGGCTTGAGCATCTCTCGAAGGGACGCTCGCAGCCCCTTGGTGTTCTCGAAGACGATCGCGTGTGCGTCGAAATCTTGAAGCATCTGAGTCTTCGCCGGATCTCGGTCAAGACTGACGAGACGAATCTCGCCGAAGCTGGCAGACAGCCTGGAGAGCGTGACGAGGGTGGGAAGTGAGCCGAATAAAGCGATGCTGCTGCCGCTCTCGATTTCGTCGAGGGTAACGAGCCTCACCATCGGGCCACGAAGGAGAGCATCTCGCCTAACTGATCGGGGAAAACCAGCAGTCGAAACGCAAATCAGGTTGTTCGCACCCACATGCTCCCGTTTCAAACACCAACCGCGGTACGTGTTCACATCCACGACAGCATCACGGTCCTGGACCTCGATAATCGTGAGCGTTTTGCCGGATCGAATTACCACGTCGCACTGGCAGAATTCGGTCGGCTCACCTGGCAGGTGCAGATCGGGGAGAAGAACGTTGTGCTGGACCTGCGCGTCCGGCAGCAACACACGCTGGACGGCGGCAACGACACGTTCGACCAGTTTGTGCTTCGGTTCCGCGGCGACCAAACCGTTCTCCTCATGCCCCGAGAACAGGAACGCGATGCGAGAGTGAGACCATCGGCTGGGCGGGTAATGTTCTGTCGAAACGGTTCCACGGGGACGCCGTGCGTTTTGGATTGTGTACGAGTTCCTGTCGAACCTCGTGCAGTCCACGATGTTGGAGTGAATACGGTGTCGCGATACAGCCGCGGAGTCGTCGGTCCGGCAAAATGGTTGCCGATTCGGTTTTTCGACATTTTAGGAATGCTGTCATCGCCGTCTGGGCGTTCGAGAACGCCACGCCCACGGAAACCGGCTTACTCCAGGTACATCTCCCAGGCGTCCTTCGTCTTGAGGTACTCGGTATCGACCTTCGCGAGCGCCGCGCGCACGTGTCGCATGTGTTGTCCGGCGCCGCTCTCGTGGATGAAGGTTTCCCAGCGCCACGTGTAGACTTGGCGGAGCACCAGCAGCGTGAAGGACATTGGGTTCAGAACGCGATGGGTGCCAACGCGGATCTCCGTCCCGTGCCCGACGTGGAGGTGCGAGCACGGGTGCGACCCCTCCGTATAGAGGCCGGGGCTATGATCGTATCGAAGCGTGGTGACCGCCTTTTTCAGGTTCGCGGTGGACACGTAGTCCTCGTAGTCGCCGCGTGCGATGGGCTCTAGGTCGCCGAGATCAGCAACCGCGATGTCATACCGGTCTTTCACGAACGTGCCGAAGTCATCGACCGCGAGCGGCTGCTCGTAGAAGCAAAAACTCGCAGTCGTGTGCGCCTCGGGGTTCTCTTTGAATTGCATGATCCCGCCGTTGTAGAGGAGAAAGTCGAAGAGCCCGTTCTGCTCGTAATAGGCATACTCGTCGCGATACGGTCCGTGCCGGACCTGCCTGGCAATATGTGAATAATCCGGCCAGTAATTGCGTCGGTCGATCAACTTCAGTTCGACAAGGATCTTGTGGGCGGCGTCGACCTTCGCGCGGAATCCGACCGAACGCGTGCTCGACACCTTCTTCGCGGCCACCGACTTCCCCTTACGCCTTTGGCTTGATCCGTGGAGTTTTCGCCTTCTTCGTCTTGAGCATCTTCTCGATCTCTTCGACCGTGAACTGATCGAAGAGCCTCTCCAGTTCGACCTTCGCCGCCGCTGCAGCTTCAAGATCGCGCTTCATGACCTTGATCTGGCCGGCCGAGGGATAGGTGAATTCAAGATTCGGGTACTTTGCGAGCGCCTTCGCGAGTTCGTTTTCGAACGCCACCGCATGGTCGCCGAGCCCCGTCACGCGTACCCAACCCTTCGCGCGCGTGAGTCCGGTGAACACCAGATTTCGGTGCCTCACGATTGGCTTCGGTCCCCAAACTGCGTCGATCCCGACGAGGTAGACGACGTAGGCTTCGTTGCCCTTCGCCTTGCTAATCGTCGTCAGCGTCACTTGCCCTTCAATCGAGAAATCTCCGGTCGCTGCGCGCATGCCGTGGACGTCATGCGCGCGGATACCGCGCTCTCTAAGCGCGGTAGAAAGGCGTTGCATGTAGACCGTTGCGTGCCGGCTATCGAGGCATGCGACCATGATATCGTCTGGCCGTAGACCTTCCTTTAGATCCGCTTCGACTGAGCCGGCGACGAAAGCGACTTCGTCATCGATCGTCTTGAAGGCGTACGCCCGGATGATGTCCTTTACGTCCTCGGTCTTCGAGATCGTGTTGGGTGAGTTCTCTTCAGGGCGAGTGACGGCCACTATGCTCCCGGCCTTCAGCTCTCCGGACACGATCTCGTAACCGAGGTCGTTCCAGTGCGCCTCATTCTCGGGCATCTGCGCGATGCTCGGCCCGTAGATGCCGAGCCCGATTGCGTGGGCGCACACGAGAATCTGGCGCGGGTTCCGGTAACACTTGTGAAGGACAACGTCCTCGTGAAATTCGACCCGTGGGTGCCCTTGGCCGTCGGTGCCGAACATCTGCGCGGCGGTCGGCGTAGCAGCGTGGAAGATCGTCTGAAGCTCGTCGTAGGCGACCACGAGCTTCTCTTGCTTGGTGAGCGCCTCGCATAGTTGGAGGAACGCGGGCTTGAAGTCCTGGCCTTCGTCGATGAAGGTGAAGTCGTAGTACGGCTTCACGCGTCCGGTGTTGAGGAGGTTCGCGCACGCGTATTCGAACGCATCGCCATCCGAGCCCGCGCCGATGGATGCCTCCGTGAATGTGAGCGGCCGCACGGCCGCTTGCTCGCACGCGTTGAAATACACGCCGGCCGCAGCACGTCCACCCCACGAATGGAGGACGTGCAGCAGGTCCCAATTCGGGTCGTGGTAGTCGCGGTTTCGATATGCCCGCGTGATCAGGAAGCGGATGTGTTGGTAGAGGCTGCGTGTGTGAAACGTGTAGAGGATGCGCGCTTCCGGATATTGCACCTGGGCGAGGGCTGCTTTCATCGCCAAGACGACGGTCTTGCCGGAGCCCGCGATCCCGCGGATCCGTTGCGCGCCCTGCACGCTGACCATCGCGCCGTGCTTCTGCTTGTGATCGAGTGTAGCGATTTCCGCCTCGAGCAACTCCGCAAGGGCGCCTTTCGAGGTCTTCGGTAGGGATGTGAGATCGCGCTTCTTCGGCGTGCGCAGTCCCTTGGTGCCGTCGACGATCGCTTGGATCTCGGTGATGTGGTCCGGCGTAAGCGGCTGCGTGTCCTCGGCGATGCGCGCGAGGAATCGTTTCACGTCCGCCCCGGAAACGAGAACCTCGGTATCGGCCGCGTCCACGTCCGCCTTCAAGTGGGGCGCGTAGATCGCGGCCGTGACGGGCACGAGGAGCTGAAGCTTCGACTTCGGGAGAACCTTGCTCGGCAGGAGGCGCGAGTAGACGTTTTGCAACTCGTGCTCGACTTTGGCTGCCAGCGACGAGAACTCGTCCTCGCGGGGCCGAGCGGAAGTCGTCAGCCCGAAAATTGTGACGCCGTGCGTCGGGGAAAGTAGAAGGAGCTGAGGGACGACGAGAACGCCATCGACGTCGCGGTACACCGGGAAGTCGACGTACACAAAGGCGTCGTCGATGCCGAGGTCGTCCGCCGCGGCTTCTAGGACCTGCACAAGCGACGTCGCGCCGGGGTTGCCGGCCAGCGACTCGCGGCTCGGGATGATCTCGATGGCCATGTGCGGGCGCGCGAAGATACTACGACGAGGGGGCAGCACGAAGGCTACATCGGCCACGGGCGGGAAACGTTGCTCACTTTCGCCCTGAAGTCGTTCGCATCCACAAGGCGGCCTAGCGAGACGGGGGACGCCAGGCCGCGAAGATGAAGAAGATCCGCCGCGGTGCCATTGAGCCGCCGCTGCTTCGCCGCTCCGCGTGATCCACAGCCAGAACGGCTGCGCCGGCCCCTTCTCGCGGGTAGCCGAGCAGACAAGAATCTCGCCGGCAAGTGAGGCGGCATCTCACGCTTCCCGCCGTGACGACCGAGTAGATCCGGTACGACGAAACCCGGCCAGCCCCCTCCGACCACGTCAACGGAACTCTCGGAGCGCGAGCAGAAGCGGGGCGATCCTTCTCACCTCTTCGGACTGAGTGTGGCAGCAGAGCGAACCCCGTGCGACGAAACGCGTGAGAACACCTGGAAGCGGTGGACGACGCCGCCGGACTCCGCGACTACGCGGCCGGCGGTGTGTGAAGGCCGATCCACCCGGCCCGTCCGGTCGTACTCTCCCTCTCGAATGTCATCCGAGACCATCGACAGGTTGCACCTTGATTCGGCGGAGGAGTTGCTCGCGACTCTCAGTCCTGCTCACCGGCGCTGGCATCCGGACCCCCGCGTGTGGATTTTCGCGGGCATGCAGACAGCGAGTGGGCGCTCCTCGCAAAGGCGTACCGCGCTGCGCAGAAGCCCTACGCTCCATACGGAGTTGAGTGTCGATTGGACGGCTCGGCGCAGGAATGGTCCGTCTACGCTCGGGCGGAGCGAGCAATGCTCGAACGATTCAGCGATGGACTCGACCGGGCCGGCCTTGCGCGCCCCGTTCGGGCGGTGGAAGTAAGCCCCCCGGGAGCCCAGAAGATTTGGGATTCCGACACCCACCCCGACAACATCCCGCTACTCGCGCTCGCTCAGCACTACGGGCTTCCGACCAAGCTCCTCGACTGGAGCCGTCAGTCGAAGGTGGCTGCTTACTTCGCCGCGGTGGAGGCCGCAAAACGTCCGGAGGA